>JAHCKS010000008.1 GCA_026125665.1 Rubrivivax sp. | reverse complement strand
CTCGGGTGCCATGCCCTGAGCGGCCCCACGGCATCGGCCCGGCGCGCCGTGATCGTGGGGCGCGCAGCAGGTCCATTCACACCTTCTCAGGCGACGACGACCTGGATCGCGCGCTCGCCCACGCGGCAGCTGCCGACCGCCACGCGCAGCGTGCCCGTGCCTTCCGCCACCAGCGTGACGAAGCGCTCGTGCGCGTTGCCGCGCGTCCACGGCGCGAAGACGGTGGGGCCGCCGTACAGGCCTGCACCCCAGCCTTCGAGGTGGCCGATCTCCACCGCGCCCGCCGGCGCCGGCGCGAGCAGCCGCACGTCGCCCGTGCACGCCACCGTCAGCCGCAGCGGCTCGGCATGCGGCAGCTCCTTCGCCGAAGGCACGCCGCAGGTGCCCAGGTAGCCGCGGTTCACGACGCGCAGCTCGATGCGCGTGGTGTTGCCGCCGGCCGCCTTCTCCTGCGTCACCACCTCCAGGTCCACGCGCGGCACGAGCGCGGCCACGCGCAGGAAGGCGGCGCTCTGCGCGCGGCAGGTCTCGTCGATGCGCTCCAGCGGCGGGTTCCAGATGCCCACGCGCGGGTCGAAGCCGCCGAGCTCCACCTCGCCCAGCTGCGGGTGCTGCACCTTGCGCCACGGCCTGAACAGGCGCCCCGCGTTGTGCTCGCGGTCGAACGCGGCCAGCGCGCGCATGTCCTTGCGCGTGAGCTTCATGTAGTGGTCGACGAAGGGCTTCTTGCGCTCGATGCCGAGCTGCCTGAACAGGTCCCACAGCTCCACCACGTAGGCCAGCGCGCCGCGCTGGTGGTAGGCGTAGTCGCTCATGTCGCCGTGCAGCGGCTTCTCGGGCTCGTAGAGGAACTCGTGGAAGCCGCTCACCGTGGCGTAGCCGGTGTGCTCGGTCATCCACGCCTCCACCTGCTCGAAGATGGCGAGGTCGCCGGGGTTCATCTTCGAGTCGGGCTGGTCGCCGAGCGGGCGGATCAGCACGCCGCCGAAGGTGTGCAGGTTCAGCCACACCATGATGTTCGGGTGGCGCGTCGTGAAGTCGAGCACCGCACGCGTCTCGGGCGTGCTGCCCGGGTAGTGGCCGGCGCCCACCTGCTTGGGGTCGGGCGCCCAGTCGTAGGGGAAGTTGCGGTTGAAGTCGTTCAGGTTGTCGGAGAGGAAGAAGGGCGCCGGCACCGTGCGGCCGTCGAAGTGGACGATGCGGCCTTCGGGGTAGAGCTTGTAGAAGGGGCCTTCGTCCTCGGGGCCGCGGGCCACCATCACCGGCGGCTGCAGCACCTCACCGTTCTCGCCGCGCAGCTCGACGAGCTCGCCTTCGGGGTCCGCCTTGCGCATCGTCAGCGCCAGGCCGTCGCCGTCGATGTCGGCGGCTTCCCAGTGCGCATGGCCCTTCGCGGTGCGGTCGTTCACGGGGCTCGAGCGCACATAGCGGCCGCTCTTGAGCACGAGCTCGGCGCCGTCGGGCGAGATGCGCGGCACGACGTAGAAGAGCGTCTCGCGCAGCGCGTCGGCCAGGTGCGCCGGCAGCGGCTTGCCCCCCGCTTCGTTCTTTCCGGCGTGGATGGCGAGCAGGTCCTCGGCGATGCCGAGCGCGACGCTCGAGCCGCACAGCTCGCTGGCGTGCATGTTGCCGTCGATCCACACCGCCGGGCGCTTCTGCTCGGGGCGGCGGCCGATGGTCAGCATGGGGATGTCGCGGCCTTCGGCGCTCTGGCCAAGGCTGCCGACGTGCGCGACGCCGGGGTGCCGTTCGGCCCAGGCGGCCAGCTGGGCGGTGAGCTCCTGGTGGTCGAGGTACTTCTGGCGGAACATCCGGCGTCCTTGGTTGTTGTCGCGCGGCGCGGGTGGCGCGGCGGCCACGGTGGGCGCGGATGATGACACCTGCCCGGTGGCCGGGGAGGTGGCGCGTGCAAGCCGGGCGGCCGACCGCCGGTGACCGGGCGCGCCCGCCACCGTAGCATCGCGAAGTGCAGGCCCTGCAGGAACAACATCGGGTAGGGATTCACTACCTCGAGGCCGCGACGGCGCTGCTGCGGCGCGTGCGCCGCGCCCACCCCACCGCGGGCCTGCTCGAAGCCGCCGACCTGCAGTGGTGGTGGCGTACGCCGCGCTCGACCGACGACCTTCCCCAGCTCTTCTGGTTCGACGAGATGGGCCGCCCGGAAGCGGCGGTGATCGCGACCGACTGGGGCGACGCGATCGCGCTGGACCCGATCGTGATGCCCGACGCAACGCCCGACCGGGTGGCGCACGTCGTCGGGCGCGGCCTGGCCCACGCCGCCGAGTGCGGGTTCGCAAGGGTCGACGTGGTGGTCGACCGTGCCGACGCCGTCATGCGCGAGGTGCTGGTCGGCCACGGCTTCGCGATCGCGCAAGACGCTCGCCTGTCGGTCGTCGAGGCATGGCTGGCCGCGCAGGCCCGGCCCGGCGTCAGCCCGCTGCACGCGGGCTACCGGCGGTGCAGCCGCGCGCAGACGACGGGTCGCGCGCACCACATGGTCGGGCGCAGCGGCCCCGGGGTCGAGGCGCGCCTTCGCCAGACCTCGTTGTACCGCCCCGACCTCGACCTGCTCGTGCTCGACGCGCACGACGGCGTCGCGGCGTACGCGCTGTTCTGGCTCGATGGACAGACCGCCACCGGCCTCGTCGAACCCATGCGAACCGAAGACGGGCATCGGCGGCGCGGCCTGGCGCGCCACCTGCTGACCGCCGGCATTCGGCTTCTCGCCGAGGCCGGCGCCGAGCGCATCAAGATCTGCTTCCAGCCGGACAACGCCGCGGCCCGGGACCTCTATCTCGGCGTCGGGTTCGAGCCCGTCACGCAGAGCGCCGTCTTCTCGCGCGCAAGGCGCGTCACGGCCCCGGGTACGTCGCGCGGAACAGCGCGCGCAGCCCGTCGGCGGTGAGCGCTTCGCCCTTCATCATCTTGCCGCCGTCGGGCATCGACTTCATCTTCTTCATGTGCGCGTCGTAGGCCTTGCCCATGGCGGTGAGGAACTCGGCCTTGGTGACGGCGCCGTTCTTGTCGCTGTCGCACAGGTTCCACATGCCGCTGAACGACATGTCCTCCACGGTTTCGGCGGTGGCGGGCAGGGTGGCCGTGCCGAGCCCGGCGGCCAGCATGGCGACGAAGAGTGCGCGCTTGTTCATCACGGTGTTCTCCGGTTGAGGTGGATGGGGGCGGCGCGCTGACGACGCGGGCACGCCCCTCGCCCATACGCAGCGGCCTCGTGGGCGGATGCCACCTCCGGCCGTGAGCTGCCGCGAGCGGCCGCCGTGGCGGCGCAGCGGCGTTGCCCGCCGCCGCTCAGCCCATGAAGAGCATCGCCGGGTGTTCGAGCAGGCGGCGCACCTGCTGGATGAAGGCGGCGGCCACGGCACCGTCGACGACGCGGTGATCGAAGGACGACGACAGGTTCATCATCTGCCGCACTTGCAAGATGCCCTCGCGCACGACGGGGCGCGCGACGATGCGGTTGACGCCGACGATGGCCACCTCGGGGTGGTTGATCACCGGCGTGGAGACGATGCCGCCGAGCTTGCCCAGGCTCGTGAGCGTGATCGTCGAACCGGCGAGCTCCTCGCGTGTGGCCTTGCCGGCACGCGCTGCGGCGGCCAGGCGGGCGATGGCGGCGCTGGTGGCCCACAGGTCCATCGCCTGCGCCTGGTGCAGCACCGGCACCATCAGGCCGCCGTCGGTCTGCGTCGCCACGCCCAGGTGCACGGCCTCGTGCAGCGTGAGCACGCCGGCGTCGTCGTCGAAGCGGGCGTTGGCCTGCGGGAAGTCGGCCACCGCCCGAACCACGGCGCGGGCGATGAAGGCCAGCGGCGAGAGCTCGCCGCGCGCCGCTGCATGCTGCCGGTTGAGCTCGTCGCGCAGTGCCAGCAGCTCCGTGACGTCGACCTCCTCGACGTAGGTGAAGTGCGGGATGCGGCGCTTGGATTCCTGCATCTTCTGCGCGATCTTGCGGCGCAGGCCGATGACCTTGACCTCGCGCGTGGCGTCGGTGCGTGCGGCGCGTGGCGCGGCGGGCGAGGGCGCGCGCGCCTGCAGCGCGTCGAGGTCGGCGTGCAGCACGCGGCCGTCGGGCCCCGTGCCATTGACGGCCGCGAGGTCGATGCCCAAGGCACGCGCACGCTGGCGCACCGCCGGCGCGGCCAGCGTGCGGTCAGCGGTCGTGGACGATGCGAGCGATGAAGCACCCACCGGCGCCGGCCCGCGCGCGGTTGTGGCGGCGGGCGAGGGCGCAGGTGCCGGTGCAGGTGGAGGCGGAGACGAAGGCGGAGGCGCGGACGCGCGCGGCCCCGGCGCCGCCGCAGGCTGACCGCTCTCGTCCACCTCGATGCGGATCAGCATCGACCCCACCGCCAGCATGCGGCCGACGTCGCTGCCCAGCTCGAGCACGCGGCCGGCCACCGGCGAAGGGATCTCGACCGAGGCCTTGTCGGTCATCACGTGGCACAGGATCTGGTCCTCGGCCACCTCGTCGCCGGGCTTCACGAGCCACTCGACCACCTCGACCTCGGCGATGCCTTCGCCGATGTCGGGCATGCGCACGGTGTGAACGCTCATCGCGCCATCACCTTGCGATAGGCCTGCCCCACGCGCTCGGGGCCGGGGAAGTAGGCCCACTCCAGCGCGTGCGGGTACGGCGTGTCCCACCCCGTGACGCGCTCGATCGGCGCCTCGAGGTGGAAGAAGCAGTGCTCCTGCACCAGCGCCACCAGCTCGGCGCCGAAGCCGCTGGTGCGAGTGGCCTCGTGCAGCACGACGCAGCGGCCGGTCTTCTGCACCGAGCGCACGAGCGTCGGCAGGTCCAAAGGCCACAGGCTCCTCAGGTCGATGACCTCGGCGTCGATGCCGGTCTCGCGCGCGGCGGCTTCGGCCACGAAGACCATCGTGCCGTAGGTCAGTACCGTGAGGTCCTCGCCCGGCCGCACGACGGCGGCCGAATCGAGCGGCACCGTGTAGTGCCCCTCGGGCACCTCGCTCGCCGGGTGCGCCGACCACGGCACGACCGGGCGCTCGTGGTGGCCGTCGAACGGCCCGTTGTACAGGCGCTTGGGCTCCAGGAAGATGACCGGGTCGTCGCACTCGATGGCCGAGATCAGCAGGCCCTTGGCGTCGTACGGGGTGCTCGGCATCACCGTGCGCAGGCCGCACACGTGCGTGAACAGCGCCTCCGGGCTCTGGCTGTGCGTCTGGCCGCCGTAGATGCCGCCGCCGCAGGGCATGCGGATGACGATGGGCGCGGTGAAGTCGCCGGCCGAGCGGTAGCGCAGGCGCGCCGCCTCGGAGACGATCTGGTCCGACGCCGGGTAGAAGTAGTCGGCGAACTGCACCTCCACCACGGGCCTGAGGCCGTAGGCGGCCATGCCGATGGCGGTGCCGACGATGCCGCCTTCGGCGATGGGCGAGTCGAACACGCGGTGCTTGCCGTACCTGGCCTGCAGCCCCTCGGTGCAGCGGAAGACGCCGCCGAAGTAGCCGACGTCCTCGCCGAAGACGACGACGTTCTCGTCGTGGCCGAGCATCACGTCCATCGCCGAGCGCAGCGCCTGGATCATCGTCATCGTGGCCATGGCGCTCAGTCCTCGCCGGCATGGCCGGTGGCCGCCGCGGCCTGCCGCATCTGCTCGCGCAGGTGCGGCGGCATCTCCTTGAACACGTCCTCGAACATCGTGGCCAGCGGCGGGATGTGGCCGTCGAGCACCGAGCCGTGCTTCTGCGCTTCCTTCAGCGCCGCTGCCATCTCGGCGTCGAGCGCCTTCACCGTGCGCTGATGCTCGTCGTCGGACCAGGCGCCCAGCCCGACGAGGTGCTGCTTCAGCCGCTCGACCGGGTCGCCGAGCGGGAAGTGCTGCCAGTCGTCCGACGGCCGGTAGCGCGAGGGGTCGTCGGAGGTCGAATGCGCGCCGGCGCGGTAGGTCACCCACTCGATCAGCGTTGGCCCGAGGTTGCGCCGCGCGCGCTCGGCAGCCCAGCGCGAAGCGGCCAGCACGGCGAGGAAGTCGTTGCCGTCCACGCGCAGCGAGGCGATGCCGGCGCCCACGCCACGCGCCGCGAAGGTCGTGCCCTCGCCACCGGCAATGGCCTGGAAGGTGGAGATCGCCCACTGGTTGTTGACGACGTTGAGGATGACCGGCGCGCGATAGACATGCGCGAAGGTCAGCGCGTTGTGGAAGTCGGCCTCGGCGGTGGAGCCGTCGCCGATCCAGCCCGAGGCGATCTTCGTGTCGCCCTTGATGGCCGAGGCCATCGCCCAGCCCACCGCCTGCACGAACTGCGTGGCGAGGTTGCCCGAGATCGAGAAGAAGCCGGCCCGCTTGTACGAGTACATCACCGGCAGCTGGCGGCCGCGCAGCGGGTCGCGCTCGTTGCTGAGCAGCTGGCACATCAGCTCGACGACGTCGATGTCGTCGCGCGCCAGCAGCAGGCCCTGCTGGCGGTACGTGGGGAAACACATGTCGCCCGGCGCGAGCGCCTGCGCGTGGGCCACGGCGATGGCCTCCTCGCCCAGGCACTGCATGTAGAACGAGATCTTCTTCTGCCGCTGCGCAACGAGCATGCGCGCGTCGAAGGCGCGCGTGCGCAGCATCGCGACGAGCCCGCGCTTCAGCGCCGCGGGGTCGACCTGCGGCGCCCAGGGGCCCACGGCACGGCCGGTGTCGTCGAGCACGCGGATGAGCTTCCAGGCCATCGTGCCGGTGTGCGAGGGCACGATGTCCACCGCCGGGCGCGGCACCTCGCCCGCGGCCGAGACGCGCAGGTAGGCGAAGTCGGTCTTCTGTCCCGGCCGGCCGGTGGGTTCGGGCACGTGCAGGCGAAGCTTCGGCATCTCGCCAGGCATCTCGCTCCTCCAGGCCGCCAGGCAGGCGGGCGGCGCAACGGCGATTCTGGGCGAATCGGCTGCGCGTGGCGCGCCGTGTCGCGTCGGTCAGGCGGCGCGGCCGAGGTGCTGCTGCGAGGTGATGCCCATCGACACGTAGATGCTCGTCAGCCCCTCGAGGCCGACCTCGGCCGGCGTCACCCAGCCGCTAGGCACGTACAGCAGCCCGCCGCCCACCGGCACCGGCGCCGTCGGCACCAGCACGGCGAAGTAGTCGAGCTCGCCCATGCGCACCGGCTCGGGCGTCGACAGCAGGCCGAGCACCGCCGCGCCGCCCACGCCGCCGAAGTGCAGCCACACCGGGCGCATCGAGCCCAGGCCGTCCTCGTCGCGCTGCGCGAGCAGGTCGACGAACTTCCTGACCAGGCCGTAGATGCCGCGCACGAACGGGATGCGCTGCACGATGCCGTCGAGCAGCGCCGTCAGCACCTCGCGCAGCCGCGTCTGCACCAGCAGGCCGAGCAGGAAGAGCGCGGCCATCACGACGGCCACGCCGATGGCGTAGCCGACGACCTCGGAGCCGGTGATGCCCAGGCCGATGCGCACGAGCGCGCCGCCGACCAGGCTGTCGGGGCCGACGTAGGCGACCGCCAGGCGTGCGCCCCAGACGAAGATCAGGATCGTCGCGGCCAGCGGCAGCGCCGCGAGGACTCCGGTGACGAAGATGTTGAGGAGTCGGCGGCTCGTGCGGGTCATGGCGGGGCGCTCGCAGGGGTGGGCGGCGAGTCTGGCATGGACGGGCTGGCCTGCCGGGCCGCGCTCGGACGCATTTCGTTCGGAGGTCGTGGCGCGCCAAGGCCGCCGTGGGGTCGAGGTCGTGGCGCGCCAAGGACGCCGGGCGGTCGGCTCCGCGAATGTCCTCTTTGGGCGGCCCAGCTTCGCTGGTCCCCCCAATGCCCCCTTGATTTCGCTGCGCCGACCACCCGGCGTCCTTGGCGTGGCACCGTGGTCTGTCTTCGAGGTGGTGGCACTGCGGGTGCCGGATCGGGACGGTGGGGCGCCCTGCGCAGTGAAACCAAGGGGGCATCTGGGGGACCAGCGAAGCTGGGCCGCCAGAAGAGGACATTCACGGAGCAGGGCGCCCCACCGTCCCGATCCCGCCACCACCGGTCTGAGTGCGAAGCGGCATCCCGTGAGCATGGAAGCCCTCGAGCCCGAAGCGCGCCTGCGCGCCGAAGACGCTGCCGGTGCTGCAGGTGGCTTCCCGATCACGGGCCTGGCAGGATCCTGCTGCGCCGTCAGCGCGCGCTGCGGTGCCCGTGCGCCACGCGGATGCCGAAGCGGGCCCGCAGCTCGGCCAGGGGCACGTTCATGAACTCCTCGTGACCCACCCACGGCCAACGCCGTGGCTGGCGGGCGCAATGCCATGCCGTGCGCACGATGAGCCAGGGCGCCATCAGCAGCGCGCGCAGCGTGCCGGCCAGCGGCAGCCGCGTGTAGATGTCGAGCGTCTCGACATGCGCGTAGCCGCGCAGCACCTGCAGCCCGCCGGTGGTGCCGAACAGGCTGGCGAGCTTCACGACGGCCTCGTCGACCATCGACGTGCCGCAGCCGTACAGCACGTGCACCGCGTCGTGCGAGCGGAAGAACTGCCGCGCCTCGGCGGACAACAGGTTCGCGTCGCGCTTGAGCTGCGGGTTGGCGGCGAAGTACTCCGCCAGCCCCTCGTGCAGCGTCTGCGTGCTGCCGGCGAGCTCGAAGGCGTGCGGGCGCGCGGCCAAGGCGGGCTCGATCGGCTGGCCCGGCTCGTTCAACCTGCGATGGCGCCCAGGATGCCCCGGGCGACCGCCGAGGCACGCGTCGTGTCGCGGCCCAGCTCGGCGAGGATGGCGTCGAGGGTCGTGGTGCCCGGCAGCCCCGCCCAGGCCGACAGCTGCGCCGGCGTGCCGTCGGCGTAGGCCATGCGCCACGAGCCGAAGACGCGGTGGTCGACGGCCCCCTCGTGGTACACGCGCACGTCCTCGTGCCGCGTGTCCGCGGTGATGCGCGCCATCAGCGCCACCACCGTGTCCTTCTCGCCCTCGAGGACCTGCATGAAGACCCCGTCGATGTACAGCAGCGCCCCGGTCACGTCGCGCTTCTCGTTGCCGGCGCGCGCGTCCTCGAGGATCTCCTGCAGCTGCTCCACCGTCAGCGGCGGCGTGGCCCGGGAGGAGTAGATGACGTGGTAGAGCATCGGCGGTCTCCGGCGCGCAGGACGAGGGGCGGATGCGCCTGTCGAGCCGCTCGGTCCCAGGCACGTGTGCCCCCCCTGCCCCCGATGATGGCCAACTGCGCGCCGGCGGGCAAGGCAGCCCGCCACCCGGGCCGCGCTGCGTGCCCGCGGCGTGGTGCGTGCCCAGGACCGGGCCGCGTGCGGTGCCACGCACGGCCCAGGCATGGGCGCGCCGCGCACCGCCGCCCCATGGGGCAGCGGGAGGCGCGTCGGCTCCGCAACACCAAGCCGCCGTCGCGCCTGGCCTTCGTGGCTTCGCGCGCCCAGCGGCCGATGCGCCCTCCGGCGACTGGCCAGCACGATCTTCGACAGCGTCGCCGTCGCGTGCGGCCCGGCCCTCCGCCCCGCGCCGCACGAGGGCTCAGGACGGCCGCGATCGCGGCGTGGCAGGCGAGCCGCCTGCCGGGGCGCCCCAGGGCGTGGCGCGCACGGCGAGCAGGGTGGCCACGCCGTAGACCGCCATGCCCCCCGCGGCGAGCGCGAACAGCCCCTGGATGCTCGGCACGCCGGCCAGCAGCCACGCGCCGCCGAGCAGGACCACCGCCAGGCGCGCCGTGCCCGCGAGCACCGGCCCGAGCACGGCGCCCGCACCCTGCGCCGCGAAGTACAGCGTCAGACCGAGCCCGAACAGCGGGAAAGCCGGCCCGACGATGCGCAGGTAGCTGCGGGCGCTGGCGAGCACGGTCTCCTCGCCCGTGAAGAGCGCGGCCCAGAGGTCCGGCGCGATGGCCACCACGCCGCCGATCACCGCGAGCCCGCCCGTGCTCACCGCGCCGGCCACCCAGGCGACGCGCCGCGCGCGCGCCACGTCGCCGGCGCCGATGGCCATGCCGACCATCGGCACCGACGCGACGCCGATGCCGAAGGCGATCGGCACGAGCAGGAACTCCAGCCGCTGGCCGATGCCGTAGCCGGCCAGCGGCGCCAGGCCGAGCCGCGCGACGAGGCCGGTGAAGATCACCGCCGTCAGCACCGACTGCAGCGGCGACAGGCAGGCGAGCGCGCCGACCCGCAGGATGTCGCGGAACATCTCGCGCTGCCAGGCCAGTGCGCGCCAGGCCGCGGCGTGCAGGTCCAGCGGCAGGCGGCCGCCGGGGCGCGTCAGCACCCAGGCGAAGAAGGCGGTACCGGCGGCCATCGCCGCGAGGTGGCCGAGCGCGACACCGGCCATGCCCAGCGATGGCACCGGCCCGGCGCCGAGCCCGAGCACGCCGCCGAGCACGATCTGCAGCACCGCCGCGCCGGCGATGCCGAGCGAGGGCACGCGCATGTTGCCGGTGCCTCGCAGCACCGAAGCGAGCGTGTTCATCAGCCACACGAGCAGCGCGCCGCCGAAGAGCACGGCGGCGTAGCGCACCGCCTCGGCGAGCACGTCGCCGCGGCCGCCGAGCGTGCGGTACAGGAGCGGCCCGAGCACCAGCAGCAGCACGCTGTAGAGCACGCCGGCGCCGGCGCCGATGGCCAGCGCGTGCATCGCCAGCGTGCGCGCGCGCGCCGTGTCGCCGGCGCCGAGCGCACGCGCGATGGCCGAGCTGACGCCGCCGCCCATCGCGCCGGCCGACAGCATCTGCGTCAGCATGGCGAACGGGAACACCAGCGCCATCGCCGCCAGCGGCGTGGTGCCCAGCCGGCCGATGTACCAGGTCTCGGCGATGCCCACCGCCACCGTCAGCAGCATCGCCGTCACGTTCGGCGCGGCCAGGCGCAGCAGCGTCGGCAGCACCGGGCCGTGCAGCAGCGGGTTCTCGAGGCCGGCGGCCGCCGGCCGGCCGCCGCTCACACCGTCCCGTTGATGGCGTAGTCGAAGATCTGCCAGCTCTTCAGCGGCACCGCCGCGGCGCGCGCCTTGTAGGCGTCGTTCAGCGGCCGGCTGAAGATCATCGGCACCTTGGCCTCGCTGAGGCCGCCGTGCGTGCGCAGGCGGTGGCCGGCCAGGCCCGCGAGGTCGTGGTTCCTCGCCGAGCTGCCGATGCAATGGTGCTCGCGCGCGATGACGGCGACGTCACCTTCGCGGTCGGCCGGCATCTCGAACAGGCGCGCCGCCGTCTCGCGGTCCAGCGCCAGCTCGATGCCATCGATGCCGGCGATGGCGTCGATGATCTGCCGCGCCGTGACACGACCTCGCGACCACACGCGCACGAAGCCGCCGAGCGCACCGTGGTGGCCGACGAAGGCGTCGGTGATCGGGCAGATGACGGTCGTCTCGCCGGCGCCGAAGCGCGCGTCGAGGATGTCCTGCAGCCAGATGACGTTGGGCTCGCCGGCCGCGTTGCTCTTGTCGCTCATGCCGTGGTCGGCGGTGAGCGCGAGCGTGATGTCGTGCGCCGCCAGGCGGCCGAAGGCGTCGTCGAGCTTCTCGTAGAACTTCAGCGCGTCGGCTTCCTCGGGCGCCCACTTGTGCTGCACCCAGTCGGTCAGCGAGAGGTACAGCAGATCGGGCCGGCGGTCGGCCAGCAGCTTCAGCCCCGCCTCCAGCACGAGCAGCGACAGCTCCATCGAGTACATGTCCGGCTGCGCCATGCCCACGTACTCGAGCACGTTCTCGATGCCGTTCTCGGCCAGCGTGCAGCGGCCGGCGTGTTCGCTGGACAGCGACACGTGCCCCTGGCTCACGTCCAGGCCCTTGCCGAGCTGGCGGCGCAGCTTGTCCTTGGCGGTGATCGACACCACCTTGGCGCCGGCCGCGGCGAAGCGCGCGAGGATCGTGTCGCCGCGCAGCAGCTCGGGCCCGGTCATCACCACCGGTTCCCAGGTGCGCGTGTCGAGGTAGAAGTTGCCCGAGATGCCGTGCCGCGCCGTCGGCGTGCCGGTGATGATCGACATGTTGTTCGGGCAGGTGAACGACGGCATCGAGCCGTCGGCGACACCGGCGAAGCCTTCGCGCACGAAACGCGCGATGTGCGGGATGCGGCCTTCGGCCAGGTAGCGCTGCAGGTAGCGCGGGTCGCCGCCGTCGATGCAGACCACGACCACCGGGCGCAGCGGCCAGCGGTAGCTCGTGCCGTTGACGGTGACGGCGGCGCGCGTGGAGGGGCTCATCGTTCTGATCTCGGGTTCGCCGGGGCGGCCGGGCCGGCCAGCGCCTGCTGCAGCCGTGCACGGCTGCCGAGCACATGTTGCACCAGCAGGCGCTCGGCGCGGGCCTCGTCGCGCGCGGCCACGGCTTCGACGATGGCTTCGTGCTCGGCGGTGGATTGCGGGATGTGTTCGCTGCTGCGCGACAGGGTGGCGCGGCGGTAGAGGTCGAGCTGGTTGACGACGCCGCGGTAGTTGGCGAGCAGCGCCTGGTTGCGTGCGGCCCGCGCGAGCCCGTCGTGGAACTCGACGTTCAGCGCGAAGTAGGCCTCGGCGCGGCGGGCCTTCGGCACGGCCTGCATGCGCTTGACGACGCCGCGCAGCGCGTCGAGCTCGGCGGCGTCGGCGCGCCGGGCCGCGAGGCGCCCGATCAGCCCCTCGAGCGCGGCGCGCACCTCGTAGAACTCGTTCGCCTCCTCGAGCGAGACCTCGCGCACGAAGACGCCGCGGTTCTTCTCGACGCGCACGAGGCCCATCTGGCCGAGCGCGCGAAAGGCCTCGCGCACCGGGCCGCGGCTGACGCCGAAGCTGGCCGCGACCTCGACCTCGTTGAGCTTGGTGCCGGCCGGGATCTCGCCGCCGACAATGCGCCGTTCGAGCTCGCGCTGGGCCAGCGTGACGAGCGAGTTGTCGCGCAGCAGCTCGATGGCGGCGGCGCTGTCGGGTGGCGCGGCGCGCCCGCGCGCCGGCCGCTCGGCGATGCGTTCGGGCCGGTCCGGTGGCTCCGGTCGATCGGCCCGGGTGGGCCGTTCGGGCAAGGGCAGGCGCGGCATGGCACGGGGCGGGAGATGGGCAGGCGGGTCGGCGGGGGCCGGGCCGCGCCGGCATCGGGGTCTTCACCGTGGCGGGCCTGCCGCGGGCATCGTAGGCTGGGCATTGTCGATTGTCAACAATCTGCAAAGCGCCGCACCGTCGCCGGGCGCGGCCGGTGCGGATGGCGCCGTTCGCGTGCGGCGCCCGCACCAGCGAGACATCGGGTTGTCATGCATGCAGGCGACTCTCCCACGCTTGTAGTCTCGTTCGTTCGCTCGTCCCCATCCCGCCGCTGCGGCCCTGCCAGGAGGAGAACCATGCGCCCCGTCGCCCGCCAAGCCCTTCGTCGCACCGTGCTTGCCGCCTTCGCCTCGCTGGCGCTGGCCGGCGCGGCCTTCGCGCAGAAGACGACGCTGCTCGTCTACACCGCGCTCGAGACCGACCAGCTGAAGGCCTACCAGGAAGGCTTCAACCGGGCCCACCCGGACATCGACATCAAGTGGGTGCGCGACAGCACCGGCGTCATCACCGCCAAGCTGCTGGCCGAGAAGGGCAACCCGCAGGCCGACGTCGTGATGGGCGTGGCCGCGTCGAGCCTGGCACTGATGGACCAGCAGGGCATGCTCGAGCCCTACGCGCCGCTGAACCTCGACGCGCTGCTTTCGCAGTACCGCGACAAGAAGAACCCGCCGGCCTGGTTCGGCATGGACGTGTGGGGGGCCACCGTCTGCTTCAACACCGTCGAGGCGAAGAAGAAGAACATCCCGAAGCCCGAGAGCTGGCGCGACCTCACGAAGCCCGCGTACAAGGGGCAGGTCGTGATGCCCAACCCGGCGAGCTCGGGCACCGGCTTCTTCGACGTCACCGCCTGGCTCACGCTGTTCGGCGACGATGCGGGCAAGGGCGGCGGCTGGAAGTTCATGGACGCGCTGCACGAGAACATCGCGCAGTACACGCACAGCGGCTCGCGCCCGTGCAACATGGCCGCCGCGGGCGAGTTCGTCGTCGGCATCAGCTTCGAGTACCGCGCCAACAGCAACAAGGCCAAGGGCGCGCCGATCGACCTCGTGTTCCCGAAGGAGGGCCTGGGCTGGGACCTCGAGGCCTTCGGCATCCACAAGGGCACGAAGAACCTCGCCGCGGCGAAGAAGCTCGCCGACTGGGCGAGCAGCAAGGACGCGATGCTGCTGTACGGCAAGAACTTCGCCATCACCGCGCAGCCGGGCGTGGCCGCGCCGCTGCCCAACGTGCCCAAGGACTACGAGAGCCGCCTCGTGAAGAAGGACTTCTACTGGGAGGCGACGCACCGCGAGCGCATCCTGGCCGAATGGAACAAGCGCTACGCGGCCAAGAGCGAACCGAAGAAGTGATGTGGCGCCGCCGCCCTTCCTGAAGCTCGAAGGCGTCCACAAGCAGTTCGGCAGCTTCACCGCGCTCGGGTCGGTGGACCTCGCCATCGACAAGGGCGAGTTCGTCTGCTTCCTCGGGCCTTCGGGCTGCGGCAAGACGACGCTGCTGCGCATCATCGCCGGGCTGGAGGCGCAGACGGCCGGGCGCATCGAGCAGGCGGGGCGCGACATCAGCACCGCGCCGCCGGCCGAGCGCGACTACGGCATCGTGTTCCAGTCGTACGCGCTGTTCCCCAACCTCACCGTCGCCGACAACGTCGCCTACGGCCTCGTCAACCGCAAGGTCGGCCGGGCCGAGGTGCGCTCACGTGTCGCCGAGCTCGTGAAGCTGGTCGGCCTGCCGGGCAGCGAGGCGAAGTTCCCGGCCCAGCTCTCGGGCGGCCAGCAGCAGCGCATCGCGCTGGCGCGGGCGCTCGCCACGTCGCCCGGGCTGCTGCTGCTCGACGAGCCGCTGTCGGCGCTGGACGCCATCGTGCGCGTGCACCTGCGCCAGGAGATCCGCAGCCTGCAGCGCAAGCTCGGCGTGACGACGATCATGGTCACGCACGACCAGGAAGAGGCGCTGTCGGTGGCCGACCGCATCGTCGTGATGAACCAGGGCACGGTGGAGCAGGTGGGCACGCCGATGGCCGTGTACCGCGAGCCGGCGTCGCCCTTCGTCGCCGACTTCGTCGGCCGCGTCAACGTGCTCGAGGGCACGGCCGAGGCCGGCGAGCGGGTGCGCATCGGGCCGACGCTGTTCGAGTGCACGCACGGCCGGCCGCGCGGCACGAAGGTCAGGATCTACCTGCGGCCCGAGGACGTGCTGGCCCGCACGGGCACGGGCGGCCCGGCCGCCAGCGCGGTGCCGGCGCGGCCGGTGCCGGCCGAGGTGTCGGCCGGCGGTGGCGAGGCCCCCGCCCCGGCCGGCGCGGACTCGGTGTTCGCCACCGCGGTGTTCGGCAGCCGCTTCGCGCTCGGCGATCCGAACACGTTCGAGGCCGAGATCGAGAAGATCGAGTTCCTCGGCTCGTACTGCCTGGTGCGCGTCACCAGCGCGGCGCTCGGCGAGCAGAAACTCACCGCCTACCTGTCGCTGAACTACCTCTCCGAGCAGCAGCTGCAAGTGGGCAGCCGCCTGCCGGTGCGGCTGATGCGCGGGCGCATGCGCGTGTTCGCCTGAGGAGGCGCGAATGAGCCCTTCGCACCTTCCGTCGGTGAGGAAGTGAGCAGCGCTTCCGTCGCCGCGCCGACCGGCGCCCCACGCGCCGCGATGCGGCTGCGCACGACGGCCGCCGACCACGTGGCCACCGCGGCCCTGGTGCTCGTCGCGCTGCTGCTCGTCGCCTTCCTTGCCGCGCCGCTGCTGGCCATCGGCGTGCAGTCGCTCGAAGACCGCGCCGGCCGCTTCGTCGGCGTCGCCAACTTCGTCAGCTACGCCCGGACTCCGGCGCTGCTGACGTCGCTGTGGAACAGCCTGTGGGTGAGTGCGGTCGTCACGCTCGTCACCGTGCCGGCGGCGTTCCTGTCGGCGTATGCGCTGACGCGCAGCCGCATGCCGGGCAAGGCGCTGTTCCGCGGCATCACGCTCATTCCGCTGTTCGCGCCTTCGCTGCTGTCGGCCATCTCGCTCATCTACTGGTTCGGCAACCAGGGAGTGGCCAAGGGGGCGCTGGACGCCGCGCTCGGCTGGCTCGGCGTGGACCAGATCTACGGCGCGCCCGGCATCGTCATCGCCGAGGCCTTCGCGGTGTTCCCGCACGCGTTGATGATCCTCGTCACCGCGCTCACCGCCGCCGACGCGCGCCTGTACGAGGCGGCCGAGGCGATGGGCACCCGTGCGGTGCGCAAGTTCTTCACCATCACGCTGCCGGGCGCCAAGTACGGCCTCATCAGCGCCAGCCTCGTCACCTTCACGCTCGTCATCACCGACTTCGGCATCCCGAAGGTCATCGGCGGCAACTTCAACGTGCTGGCCACCGACGTGTTCAAGCTCGTCATCGGCCAGCAGGACTTCCAGCGCGGCGCCGTCGTCGCGCTGCTGCTGCTGGCGCCCGCGGTGCTGACCTTCGCGGTGGACCACCTGGTGCAGCGCAGGCAGACGGCGATGCTGACGGCGCGTGCCGTGCCCTACCGCCCGAAGCGCGCGCCGCTGTTCGACGCGGCGATGACGGCCTGGTGCGCGCTCGTCGCGCTGCTGATGCTGGCGATGCTCGGCATGGCCATCTTCGCCAGCTTCGCCAGCTTCTGGCCCTACAACCTGGCGCCGAGCCTGCGCCACTACCGCATGGGCCTGTTCGACGCGGAGTTCGGCGAGGGCTTCGTCAACAGCCTCGTGATGTCCGGCGGCACGGCCCTGTTCGGCACGATGCTCGTCTTCGTCGGCGCCTACCTGCTGGAGAAGACACACTCGCCGCACCCGGCCGGGCGTGTGCTGCGCTCCGGCGTGCGCCTGCTCGCGACGCTGCCGATGGCGGTACCCGGCCTCGTGCTGGGCCTGGGCTACATCTTCTTCTTCAACAAGCCGGCGAACCCGCTCAACGGCCTGTACCAGACGATGGCGCTGCTGACGCTGTGCACCATCGTGCACTTCTACACCACGGGCCACCTGACGGCGGTGACGGCGCTGAAGGCGCTCGATGCGGAGTTCGAGTCGGTGTCGGCGAGCCTCAAGGTACCGCCCTGGGTGACCTTCTGGCGCGTGACACTGCCGATCTGCACGCCGGCGCTGGTGGACATCGCGCGCTACTTCTTCGTCAACGCGATGACGACGATCTCCGCCGTCGTCTTCCTCTACTCGCCGGAGACGAAGGTGGCGAGCATCGCCATCCTCAACCTCGACGAGGCGGGCGAGATCGGCGCCGCGGCGGCCTGCGCGGTGATGATCGCCGCCGCGTCGGCCACGGCGACGGGGCTCTTCTGGCTGCTGGCGCGCGTCGTCGAGCGGCGCACGCAGGCGTGGAAGGCCTGAACGACAAAGACGCAGGACACTCGACCATGGATCGCGACGCCATCCTCCTCACCCCCGGCCCGCTGACCACGACGCTGCGCACCAAGCTCGCGATGCTGAAGGACTGGGGCAGCTGGGACGCCGACTTCAACGCCGTCACCGCCCGCGTGCGCGAGCGGCTGCTGGACGTCGTGCACGGACGCGAGACGCACGTCGTCGTGCCGCTGCAGGGCAGCGGCACCTTCAGCGTCGAGGCGGCCGTGGCCACGCTCGTGCCGCGGGACGGCCACGTGCTCGTGCCCGACAACGGCGCCTACTGCAAGCGTGCGGCGAAGCTGACGCAGATGATGGGGCGCAGAGCGACCGTGCTGCCCGTGGCCGAGGACGCGCCGATCAGCGCCGCAGCGGTCGAGGCGCGGCTGTCGGCCGATGCGTCGATCACGCATGTGGTGCTGATCCATTGCGAGACGGGCACCGGCGTCGAGAACCCGCTCGCCGAGGTGGCCGCGGTGTGCGAGCGCCTCGGCAAGGGGTTGATCGTCGACGCGATGTCGAGCTTCGCGGCCTTGCCGATCGATGCACGCAAGGTCCGCTTCGACGCGCTGGTCGCCGCCAGCGGCAAGTGCCTGGAGGGCGTGCCGGGCATGGGGTTCGTCTTCATCCGCCAGGCCGTGCTCGACGCCTGCGCCGGCAACAGCCAGAGCCTGGCGATGGACCTGCACGACCAGCATGTCTACATGGGCAGGACGGGGCAGTGGCGCTTCACGCCGCCGACGCACGTGGTGGCGGCGCTCGATGCGGCCATCGAGCAGTTCGTCGAGGAGGGCGGGCAGCCGGCGCGGCTGGCGCGCTACACCGACAACTGCCGGGCGCTGGTGGAGGGCATGGGCAAGCTCGGCTTCAAGCCGTTCCTGAAGCCCGAGGTGCAGGCGCCGATCATCGTGACGTTCCACGCACCGGCGCATCCGGCCTACGATTTCAGGCGCTTCTACGCGGCGGCGAAGGCGCGCGGGTTCATCCTCTACCCTGGCAAGCTGACGCAGGTGGAGACGTTCCGCGTCGGCTGCATCGGCGCCATCGGGCGCAACGAGATGCGGCAGGCGGTGGAGGCGGTGGCGGATGTGATGCGGGAGATGGGGATCGACAGCGGGGCGCCGGCGTTGTGAGGGTTGGGCCGATGTCTGCGGTGGCGTTTGGAGGTCGTGGCGGCAAGGCAGCGGGCCCGAAGGGCGGCGGCGCGTCGCGGCGGTTCCTCGCTGGCGCTCGGAACTGCCCTGCGCTGCTCGGTCTTGTGGCCCACGCGCGGAACTCGTTGCACTCGCTTCGCTCGTGCCACTCGAACAGCCGCGCGAGTCAGATGTGGAAGCGGGCGAGTACGCCCGCGGGCCACAAGCCCTGCGCTGCTCGGCGCCCGCTCCTGAATGCGCCGCCACCCTTCGGGCCCACGACCTTGCGGCAACGTGGGCTGTCTTCAACGAGCACAACGAGCGGTGCCGCTCAGGCGCGGGTGGGCAAGCCGCTGCCGCGCATCTGCGGTGCCGAGCAGCGCAGGACTCTTGGCCCGCGCGCGTACTCGCGCGCATCCACTTCTGACTCGCGCAGCTGTCCGAGTGGCACGAGCGAAGCGAGTGCAACGAGTTCTGCGCGTGGGCCAAGAGTTCGAGCAGCGCAGGGGAGTCGGGCCCCCCGGGGCCCGACCGCCGCAGCTGTGCGGCAGCGGCTTGCCCACCCACGCCTGAGCCGCCACGACCCTTCGATGGCGATCGCCCGCCGCTGGTGAAGGAGCGGAGCGTGATCTACATCTTCCGCCTCCTCGACAAGCCCGCCGCCGCCGAGCTGCGCACCCGCATGCGCCCCGAGCACAAGGCGTATCTCGGCAAGGTGGCCGACCGCATCGCGTTTGCCGGCCCGCTCACGCACGACGACGGCAAGGAGATGATCGGCAGCCTGCTCGCCATCGACTTCCCCTCGCGCGAGGCGGCGATGGCCTGGCTCGCCGACGAGCCGTTCACGCGCGCCGGCCTCTATGCCGGCACCGAAGTGCACGCCTTCGTGAACCTGTGGCCGCAGAAGGCGGGCTTCCCGCCCGCGGCCTGAAAAGGGCCGAGCGCCGCGATGATCAAGCACATCGTGATGTGGAACGTGCGCGGCGACGACGCTGCCGCGCGTGCCCGCCACATCGCGCTGGTGAAGAGCGAGTTCGAGTCGCTGCGCGGCCGCGTGCCCGGCCTGCTGCACCTCGAGGTGGGCGTCGACGAGAGCCGCATCGACTACGCCTGCGACGTCGTGCTCTACACCGAGTTCACCACGCGAGAGGCGCTGGCCGAGTACGCCGTGCACCCCGAGCACCTGCGCGTGCGCGCGGCGCTCGGCGACCTGCGGGTCGCGCGCCACCAGGTCGACTTCGAATCCCCAGACGAAGGCGCGGCGATGCACCGCGCCCGATACCCCTTGCCCGCCGGGGCTGCTGCCGCGGGCCACTCGTTGGGTCCACCGGAATCCACTGGAGACAAACCCCATGTGCAAGCTCTGTGACCAAGGCCTTCCGCAACGCCACGACGACGAAGCCTCGCCGGCGCGCCCCGAACCCCGCTGGGACGCCCGCCGCGGCTTCCTGAAGGCCACGGCCGCCGCGGGCACGGCCGCCGCTGGCGCGATGGCGCTCTTCGCACCGAAGCCCGCGCTCGCGCACGGCGGCGACGACGTGCCCGAGCACAGCGGCCGGCATGGCCGCCGCTACCTCATCAAGGGCGGCGCGGTGATGTCGATGGACCCCGGCATCGGCAACTTCGAGCAGGCCGACGTGCTGGTCGAAGGCAGGAAGATCCTCGCCGTCGGCCCGAACCTGCACGCCTGGGGCGTGCCGGTGATCGACGCGCGCGGGCGCATCGTCATGCCCGGCTTCGTCGACACGCACCATCACCTCTTCGAGACCTCGCTGCGCAGCTTTCTCGCCGACGGCCTGCTGTTCGACGGCCTGGACCCGGCCATCACGCAGAACTACTTCCAGAAGATCCTGCTCACCTTCGCGCCGGTGTACCGGCCGCAGGACGTGTACATCAACACGCTCTTCGGCTCGCTCAGCCAGCTCGACGCCGGCGTGACGACGGTGCACGACATCTCGCAGATCCACCACTCGCCCACGCACAGCGACGTGCAGGTGAAGGCGCTCAAGGATTCGGGGCAGCGCGCCGTGTTCGGCTACTTCGAGAGCGCCGGCGGCGTGGCCGGCAACCAGTACCCGAACGACGCGAAGCGCCTCAAGCTCACGCACTTCAGCAGCACCGACCAGCTGGTGACGATGTTCATGGGCGGCGAGATCTACCTGCCCGGCTACGAGGCGGCGTGGAAGCTCGGGCGCGAGCTCGGGCTGCCGATCGCCGCGCACATCGTCGGCACCTTCGGCATGCGGCCCACCTTCGACCTGCTGGCCCAGGGCCTGGGCGGCGACAGCGGCACGCTCGGCCTCGGCCCCGACAACTTCTTCATCCACATGACCGGCATGTCCGACCTGGCTTGGCAGAAGGTGAAGGACGTCGGCGCCAGCGTGTCGCTGGCGGTGCCGATCGAGATGAACATGGCGCACGGCACGCCGCCGATCCTGAAGGTGATGTCGCTCGGCATCAAGCCGTCGCTCTCGACCGACGTGGAGTGCACGCTGACGGCCGACCTCTTCACGCAGATGCGCACGACGATGGCGCTGCAGCGCATGTTCGTCAACGCCAACACGCTGGGCGAGCCGAACATGCCGCCCACCGGCTCGCTGCCGCGGCTCAACGCGCGCGACGTGATCGGCTACGCCACGATCAACGGCGCGCGCGACCTGCGGCTGGAAGCGAAGACCGGCTCGCTGAAGCCGGGCAAGGAGGCCGACATCGTCATCCTCGACGCCGAGGCGATCAACGTCGCGCCGCTGAACCACGTGCCGGGTGCCGTGGTGTCGCTGATGGAGCGCCACAATGTCGAGACGGTGATCGTCGCCGGCAAGGTGCGCAAGTGGAAGGGGCGCATGCTCGACGTGAACCTGAACCACCTCCGGCGCCAGCTCGAGAACTCCCGCGACCACATCTTCGCCACTGCCGGCATCCCGCGCGACCTGTTCCGTCCGTCTTGACGCATCGGCCGGCCCCGCCACCGTGGCGGGGCCGCCCGTGCCCAGTTCCCCAGGAGTCCACACCATGACCACCCCGCAGCACCAGACCGCCGACATCACGCAGGCCGTGCTCGACCGCCTGACGCCCGAGACCGACCCGCGCTTCCGCGAGATCATCACCGCGGTGGTGAAGCACGTGCACGCGCTGGTGCGCGAGGTGGACCTCAAGCCCGACGAGTGGATGCGCGCGATCCAGTTCCTCACGAAGGTGGGCCAGACCTGCGACGACAAGCGCCAGGAGTTCATCCTGCTGTCCGACACGCTCGGCATCTCGATGCTCGTCGTGCAGCTCGACCAGGCGCGGCGCTCGAAGAAGGCGCTGGCCGACAAGACGGCCGTCACACCGGCCACCGAGGCCACGGTGCAAGGGCCGTTCTACTGGGAGGGCGCGCCGGTGCTGCCGCTCGGCAGCGACATCGGCAAGGGCATGCCCGGCGAGCCGGCGTACTACAGCGGCCGCGTCATCGACACGCACGGCAAGCCGATCGCCAACTGCTGCCTCGACGTGTGGAGCGGCGACGGCGAGGGCGTCTACGACATGCAGATGGCCGGCGACGTCGGCATGCGGCTGCGCGGCCGCTTCCACACCGACGCCGAAGGCAACTACCGCTTCTGGTCGATCAAGCCCTTCTACTACCCGGTGCCCGCCGACGGCCCGGTGGGCGACATGCTGCGGGCGATGGGCCGGCACCCGAACCGCCCGGGGCACATCCACATGATGGTCTACCGCGATGGCTACGTGTCGCTGACGACGCACCTCTTCGCGGCCGACAGCCCGTACCTCGACTCCGACGCCGTGTTCGGCGTGCGCGACAGCCTCATCGTGCCGTACGAACGCCACGACAAGGGCACCAAGGCGCCGGACGGGCGCGTGCCGGACAAGGCGTGGCACGAGGCGAAGTACGACTTCGTCCTTGCGCCGGCCTGAGCTCGCAGCGCGCCGCACGACCATGAAGATCGGCAAGGCCACCGTCCCCGAGTCGGCGATCTGCACCAGCGACGACGAGACCATCGTCGTGCGCGGCGCCGACCTGTGCCGCGACCTCATCGGCAAGCTCTCGTTCACCGACTACTTCTGGCTGCTCGTCACCGGCCAGCGGCCGAGCGCGAAACAAAGCCGCATGCTCGACGCCACGCTGGTGGCCATCGCCGAGCACGGCCTCGTGCCGAGCGTGCAGGCGGCGCGCATGACGCTGGCCGCGGCGCCCGATGCGCTGCAGGGCGGCGTGGCTGCCGGCATCCTCGGCTGCGGCTCGGTGATCCTCGGCGCGTCGGAGACGGCCGGAAGGCTCTTCCTGCGCATCGGCGCGCTGGCGAACGAGAAGAAGCTGTCGCTGGAAGAGGCGGCGGCCGAGGTCGTGCGCGACCTGCGCTCGCGCAAGGAAGCGATCCCCGGCTACGGCCACCCGCTGCACAAGGACCGCGACCCGCGCGTGGCGCGCCTCTTCGCCGTGGCGAAGGAGGTGGGCACGCCGGGCCACTTCATCGCCCTGGCCGAGGCGGTGGAGAAGGTGCTGCCGGGCATCACGCAGCGCGACCTGCGGCTCAACGTCTCGGCGGCGATTCCGGCGGTGTTGCTGGACGTGGGCTTCCCGGCCGAGGCGCTGAAGGGCGTGCCGATCCTGGCGCGCTGCGCCGGGCTCATCGGCCACCTCACCGAAGAGCTGGCGCGGCCGATCGGCTTCGCGCTCTCGTACCAGGCAACGCGCGAGCAGCGCTACACCGGCACGCTGCCGCCGGGCGTGACGCTGAAGCCGCACGGCTGAGAACCGGACGAAGACCGCGATGGCCAAGGTACTCGCCGGCGTGCGCGTGCTCGAGCACGGCACCTTCATCACCGGGCCGGCGGCGTCGATGCTGCTCGCCGACCTCGGCGCCGACGTGGTGAAGGTCGAGCAGCCCGAAGGCGACCCGTTCCGCGCTTTCCGCGGCGGCACCTACAGCCCGCACTACCAGACCTACAACCGCAACAAGAAGAGCGTGCGGCTCGACACGCGCCAGGCCGCCGACCTGAAGCTCTTCGAGCGGCTCGTCGCCGAGGCCGACGTCTACATCCAGAACTTCCGCCCCGGCGTGGCCGAGAAGATCGGCGCCGGCGAGGCGCGGCTGCGCGAGCTGAACCCGAAGCTGATCTACTGCGCCATCAGCGGCTTCGGCCGAGACGGGCCCGCGGCGATGCGGCCGAGCTACGACAGCGTGGCGCAGGCGGCCAGCGGCTTCCTCAAGCTGCTGGTCAATCCGGCGAACCCGCGGGTCGTGGGGCCCGCGCTCGCCGACGCGCTGACCGGCTTCTACGCTGCGTACGGCATCCTCGGTGCGTTGTACGAACGCGAGCGCACAAAGGGCACGAAGGGGCGCCGGGTGGAAGTCTCGATGTTCGAGGCCATGACGCACTTCAACCTCGACGCGTTCACGCACCTCTTCAGCGAAGGCGAGGTGATGGGGCCGTACAGCCGGCCGAGCGTCTCGCAGAGCTACGTGCTGAGGTGCGCCGACGGCCGGTGGATCGCGCTGCACATGAGCAGCCCGCCGAAGTTCTGGGAGGGGCTCGCGAAGGCGATCGAGAAGCCCGACCTCTTCGACGACCCGCGCTTCGCCACGCGCGAGGCGCGCATCGAGCACCAGGAGGTGCTGATCGGCGTGCTCGGCGGCTACTTCGCGCGGCAGCCGCGCGCCGAGTGGTGCCGCCGGCTCGAGGCGCTGGACGTGCCGCACGCGCCGATGTACGACACCAACGAGGTGCCCGAGGACCCGCAGGCGAAGCACCTGCAGCTGTTCGTCGACGCGCCGCACCCGGGCAAGCCGGGCGAGCGCTGGCGCACGGTGCGCTCGCCGGTCAGCTTCGACGGCGAACGCGCGCTCGACGTGACGGCGCCGCCGCTGCTCGGCGACCACGACGAGGCGCTGCGCGCCGGGCGCTCGCTGTGGGCGCCGAGGGAATCATGAGCGACACATCACCGGACATCGGCTGGATCGGCCTCGGCCGCATGGGCGAGGCGATGGTGAAGCGCCTGACGGCCGCGGGCCACGGCGTGAAGGTGTGGAACCGCACGCGCGCCAAGGCGCTGCCGCTCGCCGACCACGGCGCGACCATCGTCGACCAGAAGCTCGACCTCGCCGGCTGCGACATCGTCTTCACGATGGTCAGCACCACCGACGACCTGAAGGAGGTGCTCTTCGACGAGCAGGGCCTCGTCACCGGCGTGCGCAAGCCGGCGCTGATCGTCGACAGCTCGTCGATCTCGCAGGAAGGCTCGGCCGAGATTCGCCAGCGGCTGGAGGCACAGGGCATCGCGTACCTGTGCGCGCCGGTGTCGGGCAACGCCAAGGTGGCGAAGGCGGGCAAGCTGCTGATCGTCGCCTCGGGCCCGCGCTCGCAGTACGAGCGTGCGGCGCCGCTGCTGGCAGCGATCGGGCGCCGGGCGATGTGGGTGGGCGAAGGCGAGCTCGCGCGCGTGTGGAAGATCGCGCACAACACGATGTTCGGCGTGATCATCCAGAGCCTCTGCGAGATCACCGTGCTCGCCGAGAAGGCCGGCATCCCGCGCCACGTGTTCCTGGAAAGCATCAACGATTCGGTGCTCGGCAGCATGTACACGCGCTACAAGTCGCCGGTGCTGACGAACCTCACGTTCGAGCAGGTGACCTTCACGCCGAAGCTGCTGCTGAAGGACATGGATCTCGGCCTTTCCGCGGGCAAGGCGCTCGGCGTGCCGATGCCGGCCGCGGCGGCCACGCGCGAGAGCGTGGCGCGGCTGGTGGGCCGTGGGCACGACGACGTGGACTTCGCGATCCTGCTGCGCGAGATCGCTGCCGACGCGGGGCTTGAGCTCAAGCCCGAGAACGTGAAGGTGGACGATGGGCTGGGGGGCTGAGATGCGGCCGGTGCTGCCGCGGCTGGTTGTGCCTCGGCCGGTTGTGGCGGGATCGGGCCGGCGGGGTGCCCTGGCCTTGCAGGCCGCGCCGGTCGCAAGCGCCCGGCCGCTCGCCAGGCACGAACAGTCCACTGGACTGTTCGTGTCCGGGCTCGCCCGCGAATGTCCTCTTTGGGCGGCCCAGCTGCGCTGGTCCGCCCAATGCCCCCTTGATTTCGCTGCGCAGGGCACCCCGCCGTCCCGATCCGGCAACCGCAGTGGCCTCCGATCGAAGACAGACCACGGTGCCACGCCAAGGACGCCGGGTGGTCGGCGCAGCGAAATCAAGGGGGCATCGAGGGGACCAGCGAAGCTGGGCCGCTCGAAGAAGACATTCGCGGAGCCGACCACCCGGCGGCCTTGGTGCGCCACGACCTGGCCGGGCGGACTACACGGCGCGCAACCATGACCCGCACGCTGATCCAGGGCGCCACCGTCATCACGATGGACCGGCAAGGCGTGCTGCCGAACGCCGACATCCTCGTCATCGGTGACGCGATCACCGCGATCGCTCCGTCGATCGCCGCCGACGACGTCGAAAGGATCGACGCCACCGGCCACATCGTCATCCCCGGCCTCGTCAACGCGCACATGCACACGTGGCAGACGGCGCTGCGCGGCGTGGCGGCGAACTGGACGCTGCCGGAGTACTTCCGCAAGATGCACGCCGGGCTGGCGACGGCGTTCACTCCGGAAGACCTGCACATCGCCACGCTGGTGGGTGCGCTGAACCAGCTCAACTGCGGCACGACGACGCTGGTGGACTGGTGCCACAACAACCGCACGCCTGCGCACAACGACGCGGCGGTGGCCGCGCTGCTCGAAAGCGGCATCCGCGCCGCCTTCTTCCACGGCACGCCCAAGCCCGACCCGAAGCCCGGCGAGACGCCGTTCTGGGAAAAGCCGCATCCGCGCGCCGAGGTCGAGCGGCTGCTGAAGGCGCACCAGGGGCGCGCGCTGCTGAGCGTGCACGCCGCGGTGCTGGGGCCGCACTACTCGACGCTGGAAGTGGCGCGGCACGACTTCGCGATGGCGCGTGAGCTCGGCGTCATCGCCTCGCTGCACCAGGGCGGCGGCCCGGCGCGCACGCCGGGCGGCTGGCAGTTGCTGGAGCGCGAAGGGCTGCTCGGCGAGCAGGTCAACATCGTGCACGGGCATGCGCTTGCCGACGAGGAGCTGGCGCGCTTCTGCGCGCTCGGCATGAGCTTCTCGGCCGCCGCCGAGAGCGAGATGTCGCAAGGCCACGGCCACCCGCTCACCGGGCGGCTGCGCAGGCTCGGCCGTGCGCCGTCGCTCGGCGTGGACCTCGAGTCGGTGCTGTCGGGCGACATGCTGACCCAGGCGCGCGTGGCGCTGGGCATCCAGCGCAGCCTGGACAACGTGGCGCATCGCGAACGCGAAGGCACGATCCCGCCGACGAGCACGATCACCGCTGCGGAGGCACTGGCCTGGGTGACGGTGGAGGGCGCGCGCATGCTGCGCCAGTCGGATCGCATCGGCAGTCTCGCACCGGGCAAGCAGGCCGACCTCGTGCTGATCGACGCGAGCGCGCTGAACATGCGGCCGGTGCACGATCCGGTGGCGGCGGTGGTGTTCCAGGCGAGCCTGGCCAACATCGACAGCGTCATGGTGGCCGGGCGCTGGAAGAAGCGGCATGGCCGGCTCGTGGATGGCGAGGGCGTCGCGCTCGACCTCGCGCCGCAGCTCGCGGCGCTCGAGGCCTCGGGCCGCAAGATCGTCGGCGCGCTCGGGCTGCATTGACCGGCGAGCGCCGATCGCTCAGGGCTGACGTGACGCCGGCGACGCTGCTCTTCCTCGGCCTGGGCAAGATGGGTTTGCCGATGGCGGTGCACCTGCACGCGGCCGGCCACCGCGTGACCGGGCACGACCCGGCGCCGGAACGCGCGGCGATGGCGCGCGAACGCGGCCTGCCGATCGTCGGCCCCGGCGCGGACGAGGTGGCGCTGGCGCTCGCCGACGCCCCGCTCGTCTTCAGCTCGCTGCCCGACGACGCGGCGCTGCTGGCCGTGGCCGAGCAGCTTGCCGGCGGTGGCCGCGCCGGCGCCACGTGGGTCGACACGAGCACGGTGTCGCCCGAGGCCTCGCGCCGGGCCGCGGAGCGCGTGTCGGCACGCGGCATCGCCGCGCTGCGCTGCCCGGTCTCGGGCAACAACGTGATGGCCGAGCGGGCGCAGCTCACCGTCTTCGCCTCCGGCCCGCGCGCCGCGTTCGACGCCGTGCAGCCGCTGCTCGCCTGCTGGGGCCCGCAGCAGCTGTATGTCGGCGCGCACGACGAGGCACGTTTCGCGAAGCTGGCGGTGAACCTGCTGATCGTCGGCACCAGCACGATGCTGGCCGAGGCCTTGACCCTCGGCGAGCGTGGCGGCCTCGACTGGCCCACACTGTGGCAGGTGGTCGAGAGCAGCGCCGCCGCCTCGCCGATCGTCAAGGCCAAGGCACCGGCGCTGCGCGCGCACGACTACACCCCCACCTTCACCGTGGAGCAGATGCGCAAGGACGTGTCGCTGATCCGCATGGCCGCCATGTCGCTCGGTGTCGCCACGCCGGTGGCCGACGTGGCGGCCGCGGCCCTGGCGCGCGCCGCCGCCGCGGGCGCGGCGGGCGAGGACTACGCCGTCGTCATCCGCACCGCGCGCGACCGCGCATCCCGTCCGACACACTCCCCCGACGACCTTCCACCGGAGAGCACCGAATGACCACCCTCGACGTCCTCGGCCTGTGCGGCAGCCTGCGCAAGGCTTCGCTGAACCGCCACGCCATGCGCCTGGCCGGCGAGCTGATGCCGAAGACGATGCAGCTCGACCCGTACGACTGGCGCGAGGTGCCGGTGTTCGACGGCGACGTGCTCGCCGCCGGCCTGCCGCCGGCCGTGGCCGCGGTGCGCGAGCGCATCCGCCGCGCCGACGCGGTGCTCATCGCCACGCCCGAGTACAACTTCTCCGTGCCCGGCGGCCTGAAGAACGTGCTCGACTGGACGAGCCGCGGCGACGACCAGCCCTGGAACGGCAAGCCGGTGGCCGTGCTCACCGCGTCGCCCGGGCCGCTGGGCGGCGCGCGCGTGCAGTACGACCTGCGCAAGGTGATGCTGTACCTGAACGCGATGGTGCTCGCGAAGCCCGAGGTCTTCATCGGCATGGCCGCCACGAAGTTCGACGCCGAGGGCCGCTGCACCGACGAGGGCACGCGCAAGTTCGTCGGCGACCAGATGGTGGCGCTCGAACGCTGGATCGGCGCGGTGCAGCGCATGAGGGGCTGAGCCGGCGCCGGCGCGCGGCCCGCCCGCGGCGCGGCGGCCGACGCCGTTGCCGAGCGGCGCGGCGCGCTCATCGCGCAAGGCTTGCGCTGGATCAACCCGCCTCCGGTGCCAACGCGCGCGCACCGTCCGAGAATTCCTGCCATCGAGACAATCGATTTTCGGTGCTGCAGACACGATGGCATGACGGAGCCGCGTGCTGCGCGCGCCGCGATTCGAGGAACGGGTGGCGCCGATGCTCCAGGTTCGCATCCACGGCCGCGGTGGCCAGGGGGTGGTCACGGCAGCCGAGTTGCTGGCCGTGGCTGCCTTCGAGCAGGGCCGCCACGCGCAGGCCTTCCCGAGCTTCGGCTCCGAGCGCACCGGCGCGCCGGTGGTGGCCTTCTGCCGCATCGACGAGCGCGACATCCGGCTGCGCGAACCGATCGTCGAGCCCGACGTGCTGATCGTGCAGGACCCGACGCTGCTGCACCAGGTCGACGTCTTCCAGGGCCTGAAGCCCGACGGCTGGGTGCTCATCAACAGCCGCAAGACCTTCGACGGACTGGGCCTGGCGGACCTGGCGAAGCGCTTCCGCCACGAGCGGCTGATCACCGTGCCGGCCACCGAGATCGCGATGAAGCACGTCGGCCGGCCGGTGCCCAACGCGGTGCTGCTCGGCGGCTTCGCGGCGCTGGCGGGGCTGGTCACGCTCGATGCCGTGGTGCACGCCATCCGGCACACGTTCAGCGGCCCGGTGGCCGAGGCCAACGTCGCCGCGGCGACCGAGGCGCACGAGGTCGTGCGCCGCGAGATGAAGGAGCTCTCCGATGCTCAGGCAGATTGAGGGCTCGCGGGCGGTCGCGCAGGCCGTGGCGCTGGCGCGCCCCGAGGTCGTCTGCGCGTATCCGATCTCGCCGCAGACGCACATCGTCGAGGGGCTCGGGGAGCTGGTGAAGAGCGGCCAGCTCACGCCGTGCGAGTTCATCAACGTCGAGAGCGAGTTCGCGGCGATGAGCGTGGCCATCGGCGCCAGCGCCGCCGGTGCACGCGCCTACACGGCCACCGCGAGCCAGGGTCTGCTCTTCATGGCCGAGGCGATCTACAACGCCAGCGGCCTCGGCCTGCCGATCGTCATGACGGTGGCCAACCGCGCCATCGGCGCGCCGATCAACATCTGGAACGACCACAGCGACTCGATGAGCCAGCGCGACTGCGGCTGGATCCAGCTGTTCGCGGCGCACAACCAGGAGGCGCTCGACCTGCACATCCAGGCGTTCAAGCTCGGCGAGGAGCTGAGCATGCCGGTGATGGTGTGCATGGACGGCTTCATCCTCACGCACGCGGTGGAGCGCGTGGACATGCCCTCGCAGGCCGAGGTCGACGCCTTCCTGCCGCCCTACGAGCCGCGCCAGGTGCTCGACCCGGCCGAGCCGGTGTCGATCGGCGCGATGGTCGGGCCGGAGGCCTTCATGGAGGTGCGCTACCTCGCGCATGCGAAGCAGCAGCTGGCGCTGGAACGCATCCCGCAGATCGCCGAGGAGTTCCTCGGTCGGTTCGGCCGCACCACGGGCGGCCTCGTTCGCGGCTACCACTGCGAAGACGCCGAGACCGTCGTCGTCGCGCTCGGCTCGGTGCTCGGCACGCTGCGCGAGACGGTGGAGGAGCTGCGCGCCACGGGCCTGAAGATCGGCGTGCTCGGCATCACGTCGTTCCGGCCTTTCCCGCTGGCGGCGGTGCGCGCCGCGCTGCAGGGCGCCAAGCGCGTCGTCGTGCTCGAGAAGAGCTTCTCGGTGGGGCTGGGAGGCGTGGTGTCGACCGACGTGCGGCTGGCGCTCTCGGGCCTGCACCTGCACGGCTACACGGTGGTGGCCGGGCTCGGCGGTCGGGCCATCACCCGGGCCTCGCTCGCGCGCACGCTGCGCGAGGCCGTGGCCGACCGGCTGCAGCCCCTGACCTTCATGGACCTCGACTGGGGCATCGTCAACCGCCAGCTCGAACGAGAGCGTGCGATGCGGCGCAGCGGGCCGGTGGCCGAGAACCTGCTGCGCGACGTCGGCACGGTGGCGTCGAGGGTGAGCTGAAGTGAAACCTATGCAGGTCGTGGCGGGATCGGGCCGGCGGGGTGCCCTGCTCCGCGAAGGTCCTCTTTCGGCGGCCCTGCTCCGCAAGCTCCGCAGGTCCCCCGAATGCCTCCTTGATTTCGCTGCGCAGGGCACCCCACCGGCCCGATCCGGCACCCGCGGTGGCACCCCGTCGAACACAGACCACGGTGCCACGCCGAGGACGCCGGGTGGTCGGCGCAGCGAAATCAAGGGGGCATCGAGGGGACCAGCGAAGCTGGGCCGCTCGAAGAGGACATTCGCGGAGCCGATCACCCGGCGGCCTTGGCGCGCCACGACCTCGCTTGAGTTGAGTTTCATGGGTCACGGATCGCGCGGCGCGCGGTGGAGCAACTGAGATGAGCGCGCCAGTGAAGTTCTATCAGACCGGCACCTTCACGGTCGGCAACCGGCTGCTCGCCCCCGAGCGGCGCAGCGTGCAGTCGAGCCTCGAGCGCAGCAATTCGCTGAACTCGGGCCATCGCGCCTGCCAGGGCTGCGGCGAGGCGCTGGGCGCCCGCTACGCCGTCGACGCGGCGATGCGCGCCACGCGCGGGCAGCTGATCGCGGCCAATGCCACCGGGTGCCTCGAGGTGTTCTCCACGCCGTACCCGGAGACGAGCTGGCAGCTGCCGTGGATTCACTCGCTGTTCGGCAACGCCGCGGCGGTGGGCACCGGCATCGCGGCGGCGCTGCGCGTGAAGGGACAGCGCGACGTGCGTGTCATCGCGCAAGGTGGCGACGGCGGCACCACGGACATCGGCTTCGGCTGCCTGTCGGGCATGTTCGAGCGCGACGACGACGTGCTGTACATCTGCTACGACAACGAGGCCTACATGAACACCGGCGTGCAGCGCAGCAGCGCGACGCCGCCGGCCGCCCGCACCGCGACCACGATGGCCGTGGGCCACGAGCCCGGGGCGAGCTTCGGGCAGGGCAAGAACCTGCCGCTGATCGCCATGGCGCACGAGATTCCGTACGTCGCCACGGCCACCGTGGCCGACCTGCGCGACCTCGAGTCGAAGGTGGCGCGCGCCATGAGCCTGCACGGCGCGCGCTACCTGCATGTGCTGGTGCCGTGCCCGCTGGGCTGGGGTGCCGCGAGCCACGACACGATCCGCCTCGCGCGGCTGGCGCGCGAGACGGGCATCTTCCCGGTGTTCGAGGCCGAGCGCGGCGAGGTGACCGCGGTGACGAAGATCCGCCGCCGCGTGCCCGTGCAGGAGTACCTGCGGCCGCAGAAGCGCTTCGCGCACCTGTTCAGCCATCCGAGCGGGCCGGAGATGGTCGACCGCCTCCAGGCCGAGGCCGACCGCAACATCCGCCGCTTCGGGTTGCTGGATGAAGCGGCCGAGGCCGGCGCGGGCGGCCCGGCCGCGGTGACGCCGAGGGAGGTCGCATGACGATGCGCAAGCCCTTCGCGATCACGCTCGACCCGGGCTCCTCGCTCGCGAACAAGACAGGCACCTGGCGCACCGAGCGCCCGGTGTACGTCGACCGGCTGCCGCCGTGCAATGCGCAGTGCCCGGCCGGCGAGGACATCCAGGGCTGGCTCTACCACGCCGAGAGCGGCGACTACGAAGCCGCGTGGCGGCACCTGACGCGCGACAACCCGTTCCCGGCCATCATGGGCCGCGTCTGCTATCACACCTGCGAGGGCGTGTGCAACCGCGGCCGGCTCGACGCGCCGGTGGGCATCAACTCGGTCGAGCGCTTCCTGGGCGACGAGGCGCTGAAGCGCGGCTGGCGCTTCGAGCCTCCGGCCACGGAGTCCGGCAAGAAGGTGCTGGTGGTCGGCGCGGGGCCGTCGGGCATGTCGGCGGCGTACCACCTGCGGCGCCTGGGGCACGCGGTGACGGTGCTCGAGGCCGGGCCGCGCATCGGCGGCATGATGCGCTTCGGCATCCCCAGGTACCGCCTGCCGCGCGACGTGCTCGACGCCGAGATGCAGCGCATCGTCGCCATGGGCGTGGAGGTTCGCCTGAACGCCAAGGTCGAGCGCATCGAGGACGCGATGCGCGGCTTCGACGCGGCGTTCCTGGCCGTGGGTGCGCACATCGCCAGGCGCGCCTTCATCCCGGCCAAGGACAGCGCACGCATCCTCGATGCGGTGAGCCTGCTGCGCAGCATGGAGGGCGAGCAGCGGCCGCTGCTCGGCCGCCGCGTCGTCGTCTACGGCGGTGGCAACACCGCGGTCGACGTCGCGCGCACGGCGCGCCGGCTCGGCGCCACGGAGGCCATCATCGTCTACCGCCGCACGCGCGAGCGCATGCCCGCGCACGAGCTCGAGGTCGAGGAGGCACTCGAGGAAGGCGTGATGGTGAGGTGGCTCTCGACCATCAAGCGCGCCGGCGGCGACGGCGACCCGGGCGAGCTGACGATCGAGAAGATGGTGCTCGACGAAGGCGGCCACCCGCAGCCCACCGGCGAGCTCGAGACGCTGAAGGCCGACTCGCTGGTGCTGGCGCTGGGCCAGGACGTGGACCTCTCGCTGCTCGACGGCGTGCCCGGCCTCGAGCTGAAGGACGGGGTCGTGCAGGTCGACCCGGCGACGATGATGACCGGCCGCGGCGGCCTGTTCGCCGGCGGCGACATGGTGCCGGCCGAGCGCAACGTCACCGTCGCCGTGGGTCACGGCAAGAAGGCGGCGCGCCACATCGACGCGTGGCTGCGTGGCACGACGCCGGCGGTGCCGGCGAAGCACGAGCTCGCCGCGTTCGAACGGCTCAACCCCTGGTACTACAGCGACGCGCCGCAGACGCTGCGCCCGCAGCTCGACCTGGCGCGCCGCACGAGCAGCTTCGACGAGGTGCAGGGCGGCCTCACCGAGGACAACGCGCTCTTCGAGGCGCGCCGGTGCCTGAGCTGCGGCAACTGCTTCGAGTGCGACAACTGCTACGGCGTGTGCCCGGACAACGCGGTCGTCAAGCTCGGGCCCGGCCGGCGCTTCAGGTTCAACTACGACTACTGCAAGGGGTGCGGCGTGTGCGTGGCCGAGTGCCCCTGCGGTGCGATCGAGATGGTGCCCGAGGAGGTGTGAGCCGGCGGCGACCGCGGCCGCACCGGCGGCCCTGGCGAGACGTGTGCCCGGCGCCTGACCCGCGGGCATGGCCTGCGCACGAGCCCGTGCGGCGCCCCGCGGGTTGACGCCGGTCAGCGGACGGGGCTGCGGCCCGTGTGAGCATCGCCGCATGTCGGCCCACGGTGAAGAGGCTCCCGTCTTCTGGCACGCGTTGTCGCCGTTCGAGGTGGCGCAGCGTCTGGGGGTCGACGCCGAGCGCGGCCTGGGCCACGAGGCGGCCACGCGGCGCCGCGCCGAACATGGCCCGAACGCGCTGCCCGAGCCGCCGCCGCGCCCGGCGTGGAAGCTCTTCGCGGGCCAGTTCAAGAGCCCGCTGATCGCCATCCTCTTCGTCGCGGCGGCGCTGGCCGTCGTGCTCGGCCACCACGGCGACGCCGCGGTGATCCTCGTCGTCGTCGTCGTCAACGCGCTCATCGGCGGCCTGCAGGAGGGGCGGGCCGAGCGCTCGATGGCGGCGCTGCGCCGCCTGTCGGAGCTGCAGGTGCGCGTGCTGCGCGAAGGGCACGAGCAGGTGCTGCCGGCCCGCGAGCTCGTGCCCGGCGACGTGCTGCTGCTGGCGGCCGGCGACGCGGTGGCCGCCGACGCGCGCGTCGTCGAGGCGGCACAGCTGCAGCTCGCCGAGGCGGCGCTCACCGGCGAATCGGTGCCGGTGGCCAAGCGGGTGGCCGCGGCCGACGAGGCCACCGGCCTGGCGGACCGGCACGACATGGTCCATGCCGGCACGCATGTCAGCGCCGGACGCGGCCGTGCCATCGTCGTGGCCACCGGCACGCACACCGAGGTCGGCCGCATCGCCGCGCTGACCGAACGCGCCGAGGAGCCGCCGACTCCGCTGCAAAGGCGCCTCGCCGCCTTCGGCCGCGCGCTGGTGGTGGCGGCGGTGGTGCTGTTCGTGCTCGTGCTGGCGCTCGGCGTGCTGCGCGCGCTGCCGCTGGCCGACGTGCTGATGGTGGCGATCAGCCAGATGGTGTCGATGGTGCCCGAGGGGCTGCCGGTGGCGATGACGATCGCGCTGGCGGTGGGCATGCAGCGCATGGCTTCGCGCGGCGCCATCATCCGGCGGCTGGCCGCCGTGGAGACGCTGGGCTCGACGACCGTGATCTGCAGCGACAAGACCGGCACGCTGACGAAGAACGAGATGACGGCGGTCGAGCTGTGGCTGCCGCGCGGCGACGGCGAGGGCGACGACGACGAGGGCGGGGCCGCGCGCGGCCGCACGCTGCTGGCCAGCGGCAGCGGCTATGCGCCGGGCGGGCGCATCGCGGCCGCGAACGACGAGGCGGCGCCGGTGCCCAGGGTGCTCGCCGCCGGCGCCGACGTGGCACTCGGGACGCTGCTGCGCGCGGGCGTGCTGTGCAACGACGCCGAGCTGCTGCCGCCTGACGAAGAGCGCGGCGCCTGGAGCGTGCTGGGCGACCCGACCGAGGGCGCGCTGCTCGTGCTGGCGCGCAAGGGGGGGCTCGACGTCGGCGCGGAGCGTGCCGCGTGGCCCCGCGGCGGCGAGCTGCCCTTCGATGCCGACACGAAGCTGATGGCGACGCGGCACGTGCGCGGCCAGGCGTCGCCGGCAGGGTCGCCGCCCGCCTTCGTCGTCGTGAAGGGTGCGCCCGAGGCGGTGCTGCGGCTGCTGCCCGGCGCTGCCGTCGCGGCGCGCGAGGCGGCGCGCGCCGCCGCTGACGCGATGGCGCGGCGCGCCTTGCGCGTGCTCGCGGTCGCTGCCGTCGACGAGGACGTGGCGCTCGAGCCGGGCACCGGCTTCGACGTGCTGGCCGGGCGGGTGCGGCTGCTGGGCCTCGTCGGCGAGATCGACCCGCCGCGCGACGAGGCTCGCGCCGCCGTGGCCGAGTGCCGCCGCGCCGGCATCCGGCCGGTGATGGTGACGGGCGACCACAAGCTCACAGGGCTGGCCATCGCACGAGAGCTGGGCATTGCGCGGGGCGACGGTGCCGATCGTGCGGTCGACGGCAGCGAGCTCGAGCGCATGGGCGAACCCGAGCTGATGGCCGCGCTGCCGCACATCGCCGTGTTCGCGCGCGTGCAGCCGGCGCAGAAGCTGCGCATCGTCGAGGCGCTGCAGGCGCGCGGCGAGGTGGTGGCGATGACGGGCGACGGCGTCAACGACGCGCCGGCGCTGGCCCGCGCCGACGTCGGCGTGGCCATGGGCATCGCCGGCACCGAGGTGGCCAAGAGCGCGGCGCGCATCGTGCTCACCGACGACAACTTCGCCACGCTCGTGGCGGCGGTCGAGCAGGGGCGCGTCGTCTACGGCAACCTGAAGAAGGTCCTGCTGTACCTCTTCGCCACGTCGCTCGACGAGGTCATCGTGCTGCTGCTGGCGCTGCTGGCCGGCTATCCGCTGCCGCTGGTGGCGGTGCAGATCCTGTGGATCAACATCGTTACCGAGGGCACGCTGACGGTGAACCTGGTGATGGACCCGGCCGACATGGACGGCAAGGGCCGCGAGATGGCCCGCCCGCCCGTGCCGCGCGACGACCCGCTGTTCGACCGCACGATGCTGCAGCGCACGGCGCTGATGGCGCTGACCGCGGCCGCCCTGGCCTTCGGCTGGTTCGCGTGGCGGCTGCAGGCGGGCGTGCCGGTGGAGCTGGTGCGCACCGAGGTCTTCACGCTGGTGGCGGTGACGCAGTGGTTCAACGTGGTGAACTGCCAGTCGGCCACCGCGTCGGCGCTGAAGCTCGGCGTGCTGCGCAACCCCTGGCTGCTCGGCGGCCTTTTGCTCTCGGTGGCGCTGCAGGCGGCCGTGCTTTACGTGCCGCCGCTGCAGGCGATGTTCCACACGCGGCCGCTCGAGGCGGCGACGCTGCTGCCGATCGTCGCGCTGGCGAGCGTGGTGCTGTGGGTGGAGGAAGGGCGCAAGGCGCTGGCCCGCCGCACTCGGTGAAAACCCGCATCAGTGGGCAACGGCCCACGTCTGCGTGTGACGGCAGTCACCCAGTATGTGGTTGATGTCCCACCGGCACCACGCCTAGAGTGGCACGATGCAAGCTGCCGTCCCTGGCAACCCCGCCCAGCAGCCCACGCTGCTGGAGAGCATCACCGAGTTCTGCCGCACGAGCGGCGTCGCGGAGTCGACCTTCGGCCGTCGCGCCGTGAACGACGGCAAGCTCGTGGCGCGGCTGCGTGAAGGCTCGCGCATCCGGCCCGAGACGCTGGCGCGGCTGCAGGCGTTCATGCGCACGCAGGGCGCACGCGTCGAGCTCGGCGCGCCGCCCGAGCTGCAGCCGCTCGTGCGCGGCACCGACGCGCTGCCCGGGGCCGCGGCCCTGCGCGACGCGCCCGACGGGCATGGGGCGCACGGCGCGAACGGGGCCCACGTCGCGAACGCCGCGATCGGCGCGGCCGAAGGCGCCGCGCCCGGCCGCAACTTCCGCTTCTTCGACAACCGCCAGAAGTACCTGCTCTTCGTCACCACCTGCGGCGAGAAGGACGTCATCGCCAGGCGCGTGGGCATGGAGCTCGCGCAGCTGCACCCGCGGCCGCCGGCGCTGCGCCTGTTCGACGCCGGCATGGGCGACGGCACCGTGCTCACCGCGGTGATGCGCGAGATGCACCGCCGCCACCCGACGATGCCGTTCTACGTCGTCGGCAAGGAGATCAGCCTCGAGGACGTTCGGCTGTCGCTGCACAAGATGGCCGACCGCTTCTTCGAGCACCCCTCCACCGTGCTCGTCGTGACGAACATGTACTACGCCGAGGCGCCGTGGCTCGCGCCGCGCTCGCTGCCGGCGGCCAGCTCGCTGCTGTGGAAGGAGGTGGCCCTCGCCGGCTCCACGTCGCACGAGTTCGCCGAGCAGATCGGCTCGCTCGACCGCTTCCTCGCGCAGCACTGGCAGGCGCGGCACAGCCCGAAGACCGGCAACCCGATCTACGAGCGGCCGGTGGTGCTCGTCATCCACCGCGCCGACTACCGCTTCCTGCTCGACCGCGTCATCCCGCGCCAGGGCGCGGCGCAGGCCGAGTTCGACCTCGTCATCGCGTCGCAGCCGTACCGCGCGCGCGTCAGCGCCGAGTTCAAGGCGCAGAAGGTCATCGCGCCGCTCGTGCGTGCGCTCGGGCCGGGCGGGCGGCTGCTCGGCATCCACTCCTGCGGCAACGACCCGGGGCTGGAGATCGTGCAGCGCATCTGGCCGGGCGAGACGCCGTTCACGACGACGCGCCACGACGTGCTGGCCGCCGTGCGGCACGAGCTGGCGCGCGACGCGCGGCACTACCACTTCAACGCCTTCGCCGACAGCCGCGCCGTCTTCCGCTACGACATGCACACCCTGCCCAACGAGGTGGCCGCGGCCGGCACCGCGGCCATCGGCACCTCCACGCTGTTCGCAGCGTGGAACGCCGCGGTGTACGTGGCGCAGATCGACGACGAGCGCCTGGCGCAGGTGATCGGCCGCCCGCACTACCTCGAGGCCACGGCCGAGGTGCTGAAGAAGCACGGCAGCCTGTGGTTCCTCGACGAGTCCTATGTCGTGTCCCGCAAGCGAGACTGAATGAGCGCTCCGTCCATTGCCGCGCCCGTGCCGGCTTCCACGGCCGAGCGCCCGCTCGCCGACACGCTGGCCGAGCTGCTGGGCAACGCGTCGATCGAGATCACCGTGCGCGAGGCCGGCGCGCTCGCCGACGCGGCGCCGTTCCTGCCGTCCGGCACCGGCATCTACGTGCCTTCGCTGCCGGCGCGGCCGCCGGCGCTTTCGCTGCCGCTGCTGGCCGACATCCGTGCACGCGGCTTCGACCCGGTGCCGCACGTCGCGGCCCGGCGCGCCACGACACGCGCCGACCTCGTGGCCTTCCTCGAGCAGGCGGTGCGCGAGCACGGCGTGCACCGCGTCATGCTCGTCGGCGGCGACGAGGACCTCCCGCAAGGGCCGTGGCGCGACAGCGTCGAGCTGCTCGAGAGCGGCATCCTGCGCGACGCCGGCGTGCGCGAGATCGGCATCGCCGTCTATCCAGAGGGGCACCCGAAGATCGCGCAGCCGGCGCTGCAGGCCGCCTTCGCCGCGAAGCTGCACGCCGCGGCGGCGCAGGGCCTGGGCGTCTACGCGGTGACGCAGTTCAGCTTCGCGCCCGAGCGCATCGTGGCGCTGCTCGCCGCGCTGCACCAGCAGGCGCCGCAACTGCCGGTGTACGTGGGCATGCCAGGCCCGAGCGACCCCGTGCAGCTGCTGCGCTACGCGCAGCGCTGCGGCGTCGGCGCGGCGCGGCGCGCGCTCACGTCGCTGGGCACGCGCATCGCGCAGCTGATGGTGCACACCGAGCCTTCGGAGCAGCTGGCCGCGGCGGCGCGCTACGCGCAGCGGCACGACAACGTCGTCGGCGTGCACCTGTTCAGCTTCGGCGGCGTCGTGCGCACGGCGCGCTGGGTGCACGAGCGCGTGAGCGCCAGCACGGCGGTGGCGCCGGTGCTCTGAGGGTTGCACTTCGCGGGTGGTGGCGGGCTCGGGCCGACGGGGGGCCCTGCTGCGCGAATGTCCTTGTATGTTCTCGATCGGCCATCCTTCCGGCGGCCCGGCTTCCCTGGTCCCTCGAGAGAGGACGCTCGCGGAGCCGACCAACCGGCGGCCTTGGCGCGCCACCACCTCTCTCAAGAAGCTGAACCTGCTTCATGCGGAACCGCGGCGTGCCAGTCCGAGGCCGTGGGGAGTCGCTCAGGGCCTGGCACCCGAACACACGGCTCACCGCTATCTGCACTCCAAGGTCGGCAGCCGCGCCTCGGGTGCCAAGCCCTGAGCGGCTCCCACCGACCTCGGACTTGCCCGAGGCGCTCGTGGTCTTCGCGCGGGCTCGAAGGGCACGGCGCTGCGAGACCCCGCCCGCCGGATGCCACCCAAGTACGTCGAGGGCCGATGCCGTGGGGCCGCGCAGGGCATGGCACCCGCGGCGCGGCGGCGGCGGTGACGGTCGCTCGGACCTTCGTCGTGTGTTCGGGTGCCATGCCCTGAGCGGCCCCACGGCGTCGGCCCGGCGCGCCGTGATCGTGGACCGCCCACTGCTGCCATCGTGTCCAATGCGGGCCGTCGTCACTCGGTCGGTGAGTAAGCCGTCGCGATGAGGCGCTGGAAGAAGATCACCCTCGGCCTCGTGGCTGCCGTGTTGCTCGCCGGCGCGGGCGTGTGGGCCTCGCTGGACAAGGAAACGCGCGGCCTGCTGGTGGCGCTGCCGACGAACCGCGACATCCTCTTCTGGAGCCAGCGGCAGCGCGACGCGGCCTTTCGCGCGCTCGACCGGCTGCCGGTGCTGGCAAAGTCGCGTGTCGTCGCCGCGGGCAATGGGGCGCCGATGCCGCTGCCGCCGGGGCCGCCGCTCGCCAGGCTGGCGGTGGACGTCGACGCCTGCATGGCCGGCCAGCGCAGCGCCGCGCTGGTGGTGCTGCACGGAGCAGCCCGCGACGTGGATCGTCAACCGCACGGGCCGGGAGATCAGCGGCTGTTGCATCCAGGCCGCGACGCGCGACTTCGCCCACTTCGGGCAGTTCATCCTGAACGGCGCGCGGCCGCGTGCCGACGGGCCGAGCATCGTGTGCGAGCGACCGCGCGTCGAGCGAAGCGCGCGAGGCCTTGTACCGCGCGGTGCAGAAGGCGATCGACGACGAGGCCGGCGCGGCCGTGGTCGACGGCAAGCCGCCGCGCTGAGGCCGCGCGGTGCCGCGCCGGCCGCGCTCGGCCTGCGGCGCCATCGCGCCGTGCGGTGGGACGCTGCCCCGCGGCGACAATGCCTCCCGTTCGGCCAGCCGGCCCATGACGAGAGAGGGAACGACGGTGTTCAAGGTGACGGTGGTGGGCTCGCGCTACTTCGGCGCGCTCGTGTTCGAGGCGCTGCGCAAGGAGACCGGCGTGCAGATCGCGGCGGTGGTCGCGCCGGCGGCAGACGACCGGCTGGCGCTGGCCGCGCAGGCGGCGGGCGTGCCGGTGAACGTGCTCGCCGACCCGAAGATCGTGCCGGGCGAGGCCATCCCCGAAGGCACCGACCTCATCGTCGCCGCGCACACGCATGCGCGCGTCAGCGACGAGGCGCTGGCGCGCGCGCGGCTGCGCGGCGTGGGCTACCACCCTTCGCTGCTGCCACGGCACCGCGGCATCGCCGCGGTGGAGTGGACGATCCTCGAAGGCGACCCGATCGCCGGCGGCTCGGTGTACCACCTCGCCGACGGCTGGGACGCCGGCGCCATCGCCGCGCAGGACTGGTGTTTCGTCGGCAAGGGCGAGGGCGCGCGCGAGCTGTGGGAGCGCGCGTTGGCGCCGATGGGCCTGCGCCTGCTGACGGAAGTGGTGCGCCACGCGCGCGACCACGGCGAGGTGCCCGCGAAGGCGCAGGACCCGGCATTCGCCACGCGCGCGCCGATGCTGCGCAAGGCCGCCGTGCTGGCCGAAGGCGAGGCGCCGGCGAACACGTCGCTCGTCGTGCTCGTCATCGGCCCCGACCGCCCGGGCATCGTGCGCCAGATCGCCGAGCGCGCGCTGCGCCACGGCGCCAACTGGGCGGCCAGCCGCATGGCCAGCATCGCCGGCGAGTTCGCCGGCGTCGTGCACTTCGAGCTGCCGCGCGCCAGCGCGCAGCCGCTCACCGACGCGCTGCGCGCGCTGGAGTCCACCGGCCTGCGCGTCGTCGTCTCGGCGAGCGACGGCGCGAGCGCGCTGCCGCCGGGCTTCCGCGCCTGCCAGCTGCAGCTGACGGGCGAGGACCGTGTCGGTGTCGTCAGCCAGTTCACCACGCTGCTGGCCGAACGCGGCGTGAGCATCGACGCGCTGGACACCGACATCCAGCGCGGCGGCGCGGGCGGCGACGGCACGCACCCCGGCCGCCCGGCCTTCAAGGTGACGGCGCGCGTGCGCGTGCCCGGCAGCGTCGACATCGAGGCGCTCAGGCGCGATCTCGGCGCGCTGGCGCAGAAGATGATGATCGACATCGCGCTGGACGATCGCGCGCCCGCCAGGGCATGAAGGGGTGAAGGGGCCGCCTCCATCGGCGCAAGAGACCCGGCGCCGCGGCCCGGAAGGACCATACCCCAACGCCGGCCGAGCAACAGGCCAAGGTGGCGCAGGCGGACGCGCTGGCCTTCGTGGCCCCGGTGTACCTCGGGGCTTCCCGGCCATCCTCGAGGGCCGGATCGAGCGTGTCTTCAGCCTGGGCTTTGCCTTCGAGATGACCCCCCAGGCGTGGCGCGGCGACAACCGCCGCTCGCCCCCAGAAAACCGCCGCCCGTCGCCTGCCACCTGGGCACCTCGGCCTGCGCCTCGCAGGATCCCCGCGCCGCCGCCGGTCACTTCTGTTCCGCAGGCGCGGCAGCCCACGAGGAGGAACACCGATGGCCGAGCCGACCCCGGGCGAGCGCACGATGAACCACCTGGACGCGGTGCTCACCGTCAACGGCAGGCGCCGCCGCTACCGCGGCGATGGCGCCATGCCGCTGTTGTGGTTCCTGCGTGACGAGCTGCGACTCACGGGCACGAAGTACGGTTGCGGCGAGGGGCAGTGCGGCGCCTGCACCGTGCACGTGGCCGGACGCGCGGCGCGCTCGTGCGTGACGCCGATGTCGGCCGTCGCCGGCCGCGCGGTGCGCACGATCGAAGGGCTGGCGAGGCCGGTGCCGGCCCCGGCGCCGGGCGGCGCCACCGCGGTGGCACCGCCCCAGGGTGATGAAGCCCTGCACCCGGTGCAGCAGGCCTGGCTCGACGAGGACGTGGCGCAGTGCGGCTACTGCCAGGCCGGGCAGATCATGGCCGCGGTGGACCTGCTGCAGCGCATGCCGCGACCCACCGATGCCGACATCGATCGCGCCATCACCAACCTGTGCCGCTGCGGCACGCAGATGCGCGTGCGGCGCGCCATCCACCGCGCCGCGGCGCTCATGCTCGTGGCGGCGAAGCAAGGGGGTGCGCCGTGAGCCCGTCCACACGCCGAACCGCGCCCGTGATCACGGCCCCGATCACCCGCCGCGGCTTCGTGCACGCCGCGCTAGCCGCAGGCGGTGCGTTGTGGCTGCGGCCTGCCGAGGTCGGCGCCGCGTCGCCCTCGTCGCCCGCCGCAGCGCCGGCCAGCGGCACGCGCATCGGCCACTTCGTGCGCATCGAGCCGGACAACCGAGTCGTCATCGGCTGCCGCCAGCCCGAGATCGGCCAGGGCGTGCGCACGGCGCTGCCGATGCTCATCGCCGAGGAGCTGGACCTGCGCTGGGCCGACGTGCGCGTCGAGCAGCTGCCGCTGGCGGTGGACTTCCTGGCCGACCCGCCGCGCTGGATCTACGGCGAGCAGGGGGCCGGCGGCAGCACGAGCATCAGCGAGGCCTGGGCCGACCACCGGCAGTTCGGCGCCGACGCGCGCGCGTTGATCGTCGCCGCCGCGGCGGCGCGCTGGGGCGAGGCCGACCCGGCGCGGCTGCGCACGCGCGAAGGTGTCGTGCGGCACCCCGACGGGCGCACGCTGCGTTATGCCGACGTGGCGCGCGAAGCGGCGGCCCTGCCGCAGCGCACCGGCGGCGACGGCAAGCCGTTGCACGCGCCGCTGAAGTCGCCGGCCGAGTACCGCATCGTCGGCCGGCCGCAGAAGGTGGTGGACGCGCGCGACATCGTCACCGGCCGCGCCCGCTACGGGCTGGACAGCCGCTTCGAGCTCGACGCCACCGAAGGCGCGCTCGTCGTGGTGATGGCGCGCTGCCCGTGGTTCGAAGGCGGCATCGAAACGGTGGACGACTCGGCGGCACGCGCCGTGCCCGGCGTGGTCGAGGTCGTCGTCGTGCCCGGCCCGAAGCCCGGCGCGCCGATCACCGACAACCTCGTCACCGGCGTCGCCGTGGTCGCCCGCGACACCTGGGCGGCGTTGCAGGGCCGCGCGGCGCTGAACGTGCGCTGGTCGAAGGGGGCCGGGGCCGGCGAGTCGAGCCACGGCTTCGATGCGCAGTGCACGCGGCTGCTCGCCGCGCCGGGACAGGTGGTGCGCGACGACGGCGACCTCGACGCGGCGCTGCGCGCCGCGGCGCGCGTGGTCGAGGCCGACTACGTGCTGCCGTTCGGCGCGCACGCGCCGATGGAGCCGCCGAACGCCTGCGTGCAGCTGGCCGCCGACGGCCGCAGCGCGCGTGTCGTCGTCGCGACGCAGTCGCCGGGGGTGGTGCCGCGGCGCGTGTTCACCGTCACCGGCATCGCGCGCGACAAGGTCGAGGTGCGCATGACGCGCGCCGGTGGCGGCTTCGGCCGCCGTCTGCTGGCCGACTACGTGACCGAGGCGGCGCTCGTCGCCAAGGCCTGTGCCGCCTCGGCGAACGCGGCGGCGCGCGGCCGGCCGGTGCAGTTGATGTGGACGCGCGAGGACGACCTGCGCTGCGACGCCTACCGTCCCGGCGGCCACCACCGGCTGCGTGCCGCGCTCGACGCTGCCGGCCACGTCACCGGCTGGCACCACAAGCTGGCCAGCGCCACCAAGCACCACCGCCGCCCGGGGCTGAAGCCCGAGGACGCCTACAAGCCCGAGCTCTACGTCGACGACTTCCCGGCCCGGCGCGTGCCGAACCTGCGGCTCGAGTGGTGCGCCGCCGCGTCGACGCTGCCGCGCGGCTCGTGGCGCGCGCCGGCGCACTGGGCCAACGCCTTCGTGGTGCAGAGCTTCATCGACGAGATCGCGCACGCGGCCAGCCGCGACGCGCTGGCGCTGCGGCTGGCGCTGCTGCGCGGCGGCGATGGCAGCCACGGTGGTGGTGGTGGTGGCGATCGCGGCCGCAGTGGTGGCAGCGATGACGCAAGCGGCGCCACCGAGCGCCTGCCGTACGGCCAGCACGGCGGCCCGCACTTCGAGCCGGCGCGGCTGGCCGCCGTGCTCGAGCGCGTCGCCGCGGCCATCGGCTGGAGCGCGGCGAACCGCAGCCGGCGCAGCGAACGCCGCGGTCTCGGCCTGGCCGCGCACTTCACCTTCGGCGGCTACGCCGCGCACGCCGTGCAGGTGCAGGTGGGCGAACGTGGCGAGCTGGCGATCGAGCGGGTCGTCTGCGCCGTCGATTGCGGTCGTGCCATCAACCCGCTTGGCGTCGAAGCGCAGATGGAAGGCGGCACGATCGACGGGCTGGCCGCGGCGCTGCTGCAGGAGATCACCTTCGACGACGGCCGCGTCGTGCAGCGCAGCTTCGCCGACTACCCGCTGCTGCCGCTGGCGCGCGCACCCCGGCGGCTGGAGGTGATCGTGATGCCGAGCGAACGCGACCCCGTCGGCTGCGGCGAGATGGGCATCGCGACGGTGGCGCCGGCACTCGCCAACGCCATCTTCAACGCCTGCGGGGTGCGCCTGCGGCGGCTGCCCTTCAAGGACAGCCTCGCCGAGCAGATGGCACGCCGCGCCTGACGCGCGCCCGGCGAAGGGCGTCGCCCGCGCGGGCTGGCGCGCCGCCGCGGCGCGTGCGGTGCGGGAGCCACTATCCTGCGCTGCATGCGAATCGCCATCGTCGGCGGCGGCCTCGGCGGGCTGGCCGCCGCGCTCCTTCTCCGCAGGGCCGGGCTGGACGCCACGGTCTACGAACAGGCCCCGGTGCTGCGCGAGGTGGGCGCCGGCGTCGTCGTGGCGCCGAACATGGTGCGGCCGCTGGCGCTGCTCGGCCTGGCGGACGGGCTCGCGCGCTTCGCCGTGCGCCTCGAGGCGGCGTGGGAGTTCCGCCGCTGGCAGGACGGCCGCGTGCTCTTCGTGCAGCCGATGGGCGAGGCGTGCGAACGGATGTACGGCGCGCCGTGCTACGTGGCGCACCGTGCCGACCTGCTGGCGCTGCTGCAGGAGGCGCTGCCGCCGCAGCAGCTGCGGCTCGATCACCGCTGCATCGGCTGCCGGCAGTCCGGCGGCGAGGTCGAGATCACCTTCAGCTCGCGCGACGGCACGCGGCACGAGGTCGTGGCCGACGTCGTCGTCGGCGCCGACGGCATCCACTCGGTGGTCGCGTCGGCGTTGCCCGGCCCGGCCGCCGCGCCGTCGCCGCGCTTCTCGGGGCTGTGTGCCTTCCGCTGCCTGATCGACGCCGAACGTGCACCCGCGCATGCGCGGCGGCCCGTGCAGACGCTGTGGCTCGGGCCCGGGCGCCACGTCGTGCACTACCCGATCTCCGGCGGGCGGCTCGTGAACCTGGTGGCCATCGTGCCCGCGGGCGACTGGCGCACCGAGTCGTGGACGGCCGAAGGCGACGTGGCCGAGCTCGCGGCGGAGTTCGAAGGCTGGGACGCCCGGCTGCGCGGGCTCGTCGGCGCGGCCGGGCGCACGATGCGCTGGGCCCTGTACGACCGCGACCCGCTGCCGCAGTGGACCGACGGCCGCGTCACGCTGCTGGGCGACGCGGCGCACGCGATGCTGCCGTTCTTCGGGCAGGGCGCGGCGCAGGCGCTGGAAGACGCGCAGGTGCTCGCCGCCTGCTTCGCCGGCGCCACGCGCGAGAGCGCGCCGCAGGCGCTGCTGCGCTACGAGGCCGTGCGCCGGCCGCGCGCCAGCCAGGTGCAGCTGATGAGCCGCGGCCGCGAGTTGCGCAACCACCTGCCCGACGGCCCCGAGCAGCTTCGGCGCGATGCCGAGCTCGCGCAGGGCGACCCGCTGCGCGCCAACGGGTGGCTCTACGGCCACGACCCGGAGGCCGCGTTGCGCGCGCCCGCCTGATCGGCCTGCGGGGGCCGGGCCGGCGGCTCAGGCGGGCACGGCCGGCAGGCCGGCGCTCAGGCCGGGACCGCCGGCAGGCCGGCGAGTGCCATCGCCAGCTCCTTCTCGTCGTAGGCCTGGTCGACCAGCTTGCCCGCCGCGTAGGCGGCGTAGGCGCTCATGTCGAAGTGGCCGTGGCCGCACAGGTTGAAGAGGATCACCTCGCTCCTGCCCTGCTGCTTGCAGCGCAGCGCCTCGACGATGGCCCCCTTCACCGCGTGGTTCGCCTCGGGCGCCGGCACGATGCCTTCGGCACGCGCGAACAGCACGCCCGCTTCGAAGCAGGCGTTCTGCGGGTACGCGGTGGCTTCGATCAGCTTCAGCGCGTGCAGGTGCGAGACGAGCGGTGCCATGCCGTGATACCGCAGCCCGCCGGCATGGAAGCCGGGCGGCGTGAAGGTGCTGCCCAGCGTGTGCATCTTCACCAGCGGCGTGAGGTGGCTCGTGTCGCCGAAGTCGTAGGCGAACCTGCCACGCGTCAGGCTCGGGCAGGCGGCCGGCTCCACGGCGACGATGCGCCGCTGCTTCGTCTTGCCCTTGCCGCGCAGCTGCTGGCCGATGAACGGGAAGGCGATGCCGGCGAAGTTGCTGCCGCCGCCGGTGCAGCCGACGATGACATCGGGGTCGTCGCCGGCCATCTCGAGCTGCATCATCGCCTCCTGGCCGATGATGGTCTGGTGCATCAGCACGTGGTTCAGCACCGAGCCGAGCGAGTACTTCACGTCGTCGTGCGTGGCGGCCACCTCCACCGCCTCGCTGATGGCGATGCCGAGCGAGCCGGGGTGGTTCGGGTCCTTCGCGAGGATGGCGCGGCCGGACTGCGTGGTGTCCGACGGCGACGGCAGGCATTTCGCGCCGTAGGTCTCCATCAGCGCGCGGCGGTACGGCTTCTGGTCGTACGACACGCGCACCTGGTAGATGGTGACGTCGATGCCGAAGAGGGCGCCCGCGAAGGCGAGCGAGCTGCCCCACTGGCCGGCGCCGGTTTCGGTGGTGAGCTTCCTGATGCCGGCCTGGGCGTTGTACCAGGCCTGCGGCACGGCGGTGTTCGGCTTGTGCGAGCCGGCGGGCGAGACGCCTTCGTACTTGTAGTAGATCTTCGCCGGCGTGCCGAGCGCCTTCTCGAGCCGGTGCGCACGCACCAGCGGCGAGGGCCGCCACAGGCGGAACACCTCGCGCACCGGCTCCGGAATCGGCACCTCGCGCTCGGCGCTCACCTCCTGCATGACGAGCTCCATCGGGAACAGCGGCGCCAGGTCGTCGGGCCCGAGCGGCTTCAGCGTGCCCGGGTGCAGCGGCGGCGCCAGCGGCTCGGGCAGGTCGGCCATGATGTTGTACCAGTGGCGCGGCATCTGCGACTCGTCCAGGACGTACTTGGTGGGCGCGTTCATTCGCTGTCTCCTCGGCGGCGTGGCGGGAACGACCATGCTACGCCCGGTCGCACGGCCGGTCGCGCCAGGCACGGCTTGCGGAAGAATCGGCGCACCACCGCATCCCCCGGAGGATCCTGCCCATGCTCGTCCTGCACGGCTTCTGCCAGTCCGGCAACACCTTCAAGGTCGCCTTCATGCTGCGCGCGCTCGGCCTGCGCTACGAGACGCGCTTCGTCGACTTCATGCACGGCGTGACGCGCACGCCCGAGTGGCGCGGCGCCACCAACGAGATGGGCGAGGTGCCGGTGCTCGACGACGGCACGCGCCGGCTGACGCAGTCGGGCGTCATCCTCACGTACCTGGCGGGCAAACACGGCCGCTTCCTCGGCGCCGGCGACGACGAGAAGTTCGAGGCGCTGCGCTGGCTGTTCTTCGACAACCACAGGCTCACGAGCTACTTCGCGAGCTACCGCTTCATGAAGGCCTTCGGCCCCGCGGCGCCCGACCCGGCGGTGATGAACTGGCTGCGCGGGCGGCTGGACAACGCCTTCGGCATCGTCGACAAGCACCTGGCGACCTCGCAGTACCTCGTCGGCAATCAACCCTCGATCGCCGACTTCTCGCTCTCGGGTTACCTCTTCTACCCGGTGGCCGAGAGCGGCTACGACTGGCCCGCGAAGTTCCCGAACGTCGCCGCGTGGGTGGAGCGGCTGCGCGCGCTGCCGGGCTGGGGCGACCCGTACGAGGTGCTGCCGGGGGAGCGCATCGCGCCGAAGTGGTGAGGGGGTGCGCGCCCGCCTAGCGCTTGACGAGCACGGCGAGTGCGTTCCGCGCCGCGGCGACGCCCATCTTCACGTACGCGTCGGCGGTGACGCCGCCGATGTGCGGGCTAAGGGTGATCCGCTTCTCGCCGTGGAACGGGTGCGGCGCTGTCATCGGCTCCACCGCGAAGCTGTCGAGGCCGGCGCTGCCGACCTGCCCCGAGCGCACCGCGTCGAGCAGCGCGGCCTCGTCGATCAACCCGCCGCGCGCCGTGTTGACGACGATGACGCCCTGCTTGCACGCGGCCAGCGTGCGTGTGTTGAGGAGCTTCGCGTTGTCGGTGGTCAGTGGGCAATGCAACGAGATCGCATCGGACTCGCGCCAGATCGTCGCGAGATCGACGCTCTGCACGTAGGCCGGCAGGTTCTTCGCATACGGATCGAAACCGAGCACGCGCATCCCCATCGCGTCGGCCATGCGCGCAAAGCGCAGCCCGATGGCGCCCAGGCCGATGACTCCGACCGTGCGGCCTTCGAGCTCGACGCTCTTGTGCGTCGCCTTGTCCCAATGCCCGGCGTGCATCCGCTCGTTCAGCGTGACCACCGACTTGGCGCAGGCCAGCAGCAGCGCCAGCGCCTGCTCGGCCACCGCGGCGGCGTTGGCACCGACGGCCGCCACGACCTCGATGCCGCGCGCCTTGGCCGCCACCTTGTCGATCGTGTCGGTGCCGCTGCCGTGTTTGGAGATGACCTTGAGATGCGGTGCCGCGTCCATCGCGGCCGCGCCTACCTTGCTGTAGCGCACGATGATCGCCACCGGGTCGTGCTGCTTGCACAGCGCGACGATGTCGTCCTCGGTCGGCGTCTTGCCGGCGAACACCACCTCGTAGTCGCCGAGCAGCGCCAGCGCTTCGGGCGCCAGGTCGTTGCCGGTGACGAGGAAGACGGGGCGTTTCGTGCTCACAGCGTCTCGCCTTCCTTGATGACGCCGGCGGCGCGCAGCGCGCCGTCGAGCCAGCCCGGGCGCAGCGCCTTGCGGCTCTTGATGTCGGCGATGCGTTTCGTCTCGGCGGCCACCTTCTCCGCGGCCAGTGGCAGCATCGCTGCGGCCTTCTCGCGCTCGATGACTGTGACGCCGTCGGCGTCGCCGACGACGAGGTCGCCGGGCCGCACGCTCACGCCGCCAATGGAGATGGGATGGTTCAGCCGGCCGGGCACGAACTTCGTCGGGCCGTTGGGGTTCAGCCCCGCCGCGTACATCGGCAGGCCAAGCTCGCGGATGGCGACGCTGTCGCGCACCGCGCCGTCGATGACGACGGCGGCCACGCCGAGCGCCACGCACTGCTGGCACATGATCTCGCCCATCAGCGCGCTCGAGAGGTCGCCCTTGCCGTCGACGACGATGACGTCGCCCGGCTTGGCGATCGCCATCGCGGCGTGGATCATCAGGTTGTCGCCGGGTCGCACCTCGACGGTGAGCGCGGGGCCGGCGAACTTCATCGTCGGTGCCAGCGCCGCGATGCGGCCGCTCAGCGCGCCGCGCCGGCCGGCAACGTCGGCGAGGATCGACGAGGGGAACTGCGCGGCTTCGGCGACGACCTTGGCGTCGACACGTTGAAAGTCCCGGATCACGTCGGGCAATGCAGCGGCTTGACTCATGCGAATCTCCAAGAGGGTTCGGTGGGGTTGCCGGTGCCAGCCCCGGCGGGCTCGGGCGGCTCGGCGGCCAGGCCCAGGGGCGAAGGTGAGTTGAGGCTCGGCCCGACGCGGCTCGGCGGGTCAGGCCGATCCCGCGGGGGGACCAGTCCGCCGTGGACCGCAGCCGGGCGCGCGGCGCCTCAGTCGATCTTCGCGCCGGATTCCTTGACGACCTTGCCCCAGCGCGGCAGGTCGTCCTTGATCAGCGCGGCGAACTGCTCGGGCGTGCCGCCGGCCGGATCGGCGCCTTGTTCGCCGAGCGACTTGCGCACCTCGGGGCTCTGCAGCGCCTTGTTGAACTCGGCGTTCAGCTTCGCGATCACGTCCTTGGGCGTGCCGGCGGGCGCCAGCAGGCCGAACCAGGTGACGGCGTCGAAGCCCTTGTAGCCCGACTCGTTGATCGTCGGCACGTTCGGCAGGTCGTCCACGCGCTTGGCCGAGGTCACGGCCAGCGGGCGCAGCTTGCCGTTGCGGATCTGGCCGATGAGCGTGGGCACCGACGACATGTACAGCTCGACGTTGCCGCTGATCACGTCGGTGAGCGCCTGCGCGGCGCCCTTGTACGGGATGTGCTGCGTCTTCACGCCCGCGGCCTTCTGGAAGAGCTCGCTCGTCAGGTGCGCGACGGTGCCGTTGCCGGGCGAGGCGAAGTTGATCGCGCCCGGCTTGCCCTTGGCCGCGTTCACCGCATCGGCGAGCGTCTTGTAGGGCGTGGTCGTGCCGGTGACCATGACCAGCGGCGCGTTGGCGAGCAGCACGATCGGCGCCAGGTCCTTCTGCGAGTCGTACGGCATCTTCGCGTACAGCGTCGGGTTGATCGCCAGGTTGCTCGTCTGGCCGATGACGATGGTGTAGCCGTCGGCGGGCGCCTTGGCGACCGAGTCGACGCCCAGGTTGCCGCCGGCACCCGGCTTGTTGTCGATGACGAAGGTCCAGCCGGTGGCGGCGGCCACGCGCTGGCTCGTCTCGCGGGCGATGGTGTCGGTGCCGCCGCCGGGCGGGAAGGGCACGACGAGGCGGATCGGCTTGGCGGGCCAGGCTTGCGCGAAGGCGCCGCCGGTGGCGGTCGCGAGGGTGCTGGCGGCGAGAGCGAGCAGCAGGCGGCGGGAGGCTTGCATCGGTGATGTCTCCGGTTCGGCGTGGCGGGCGCCCGGTCGTTGCCGGGCTCGTTCGACGGATTGCAGTATTGGCCGCCGATCACCTACAGTCCAATCGATAGTTTCTTGAAAACCATCAATGGGACTTTTGCCATGGACCTGCGGGACCTGCGCTACTTCGAGACCATCGCCAGGCTCGAGCACATGGGCCGCTCGGCCGAGCAGCTGCACCGCACGCAGCCGGCGCTGACGGCAGCGATCCGGCGGCTGGAGGAACACTGCGGCGCGCCGCTGTTCGAGAAGGCCGGGCGCGGCATCCGCCTGAGCCCGGCAGGGCGCGTGCTGCTGAAGTGGGCGCAGCGCCTGCGCTTCGACGCCGAGGACGCACGGCGCGAGATCGCCGCCATCGGCCAGGGGCTCGCGGGCCACGTGCGCATCGGCATCGTGCCGACGGCGGCGCAGTTCCTGCTGCCCGCGGCGGCGCGCCAGCTCCTGCAGGAGGCGCCGGAAGTGACGCTGCGCACCGTCGTCGGCCTGGTCACCATGCTGGAGCCGCTGCTGCGCGACGGCGAGATCGACCTGATGGTGGGCACCGAAAGCCCGCAGGAGCCCGGCTGCGTGAGCCGGTTCCTGGCCGAGGACGCGATCGTGGTCGCGGCGAGTGCCGAACACGAACTGTTCCGCGGCAGCGCGGCACCGAAGCTGAAGGACCTGACGGCCTACCGCTGGGCGCTGCAGCCGCCTGGGGCGCCCACGCGCGACTGGCTCGACCACACCTTCGAACGCAGGCGCCTGCCGCGCCCGCGCGTGCAGGTCGAGAGCACGATGCTGCTGATGCTGCCTTCGCTCATCGTGCAGACGGGGCTGCTGAGCTTCATCTCGCGGCACCACCTCGGGCGCAAGGGCGGCATCCCGGGGCTCAAGGAGGTGGTCATCAAGGAGGCGACGATGTCGCGCCGGCTCGTCGTCACCTGGCGGCAGAACAGCTACCTCTCGCCCGCGGCGGCGCGGCTGGCGGCCTTGCTGGCGCAGGCCTGGCGGGCTGCCTGAGGCGCGCCCGGGGCGCCGCGGAACGTGCCGAGGCCCTCGGAGCCTATCGCCGCAACAGCAGCGACGCCCCGACGATGATGAGGATCAACGGCCACCACTGCGCCAGCAGCGGGCCGAGGCGCGGGATGAGGCCGAGGTTGCCGAGCAGGAACAGCGTGCCGAGCGCGATGAGGATGACGGCCGCCACCGTGGCGCGGCCGTAGGTGCGTGGGCGCGGCAGCGGCACGGGGGGGGTCGGGGGCTGCGCGCTCATCGGTCCTCCTCGGGCAGGCGGGATGCCGGCATGCTAGCGCGCGCACGGCGCCGCCCGGCGGCCGTGCCCGCCCCTCACCCCGCCGTCCCGATCCGGCAACCGCCCTGGCGCTCGGCCGTCGAAGATCAACCCCGGTGCCACGCCGTTCACCCGGCGGCCTCGGCGTGCCACGACCTCGCGCATGTCGTTCCATGTCATCGAACAGCGTGGCGCGCTGTTCAGCGCGGGGCCGCGAGCGCCTCGCCCAGGTGCCGCAGCAGCGTGGCGCCGTCGCCGCGCCACGCGCTGCCGTGCATGCACGCCAGCGTGCGCGGCTTCGCTGCGGCCAGCCGGGCCAGCGTCGCGGCCGTGTGCGGCGCGTGCGCGTAGTAGTCCATCGGCTGGCGGAACGCCTCGCTCGGGCCGAGGATGTCGCTCTCGGTCAAGGCCTGCTCGCCACGGCCACCCTGCGTGAACAGGTCGCCGCAGAAGAAGGTGGACGTGGTCACGTCCATCAGCAGCCCGCAGTCCCAGCCGTGCGGCACGTGCGGCGTGTCGTGCCACTGCACGGTGTGGCGGCCGAGCACGAGCTTCTCGCCGTCGGCCAGCGCGCGCGGCGCCCGGTCGGCGTAGTCGGCCACCGACACCATCGCCGCCACCTGGCTGCACAGCGGCGTGGCCTGCGGCGCTGCGGCGAGCCACTCGTTCAGCGCGCCGCACTCGTCGGCCTCGAAGTGCGACAGCGCCACGTGGCGCAGCCGTGCCACCGGCATCACCGCCGCCACCGCGTCGCGCACCAGCGGAAACATCCGGCGCGGCCCGGTGTGGAACAGCAGCGGCTCGTCGTCGACGAGCAGGTACTGGTTGAAGCTGAACGCCTGCCCGTCGGGCAGCGCGATGGGCGTGTTGATGCGGTAGATGCCGTCGGCGATTTCGTGCACGTTGGTGCCGGCCTGCAGATTGGTGATCACGGGAGTGCTCCTCGAAATGGAGGGTGGAGGAAGGGGGTTGCCGCAGGATGTGGCGCCACCCGGCCGGGCGTTACAGCCTTTTCTTCCCGGGCGCCCTTGCTGCAGCGCCCGCCGGGCGGCCCGGTGCTGCCGCTATGCTTGGCCGCCATGCACGCGCCGGGCGCTGCCGCCGCCCACCCCAGCCCGATGACCGCCGACACCGCCGCGGCCACCCTGGCCGAGACGCCCGAGGCCCGCGCCGCGCGCCAGATCGCCAGCGCGCCGCCCGGCGAGGCGCGTGCCGCCGAGGCCGAGCTCTACCGCCTGCTCGCGCCGCGCCTGCGCCGCTTCGGCCAGCGCCACCTGCGCGACGCGCACGCCGCGGCCGACCTGGCACAGCACGTGATGGTGCTGACGATCGAGCAGCTGCGCGACGGTCGGCTGCGCGAGCCCGAGCGCGTGCTGTCGTTCGTGCTCGGCGCCTGCCGGCTGACGGTGCAGCACCAGCGGCGCGGCGAGCGCCGGCGCGAGGAACTGCTGCAGCTGCACGCCGACGCCGTGCCGTACGCCGACCTGAGTGCCGGCATCCACGCCGGGCCGCGCCTGGACCACCAGCGCGTCGCCGATTGCCTGGAGCGCCTGCCCGAGCGCGAGCGTGCGGTGCTCGTGCTCAGCTTCTACGACGACCAGCCGTCCGAGGCCGTCGGCGCGCAGCTCGGCCTCACGGCCGGCAACGTGCGCGTCATCCGCCACCGCGGCATCGACAAGCTCAGGCGCTGCGTCCAGCAGGGCGACGGCGTCCGGAGGGCCGCCGCATGAACACTCCCGTCGCCGCCGCCGCGACCACCGGCCACCTGCCGCCCGACGTGCTGCTCGACTACTGGCTGCACGACAGCGACGAGGCCACGACCGAGCGCGTCGACGCACACCTGATGGAGTGCGACGCCTGCGGGCACGCGCTCGACGAGCTCGTCGCGCTGGGCGAAGGCATCCGATCCGCCTTCCGCGCCGGCGTCGTCTCGACGGTGGTGCCCGCCCCGTTCGTGCAGCACCTGGCGGCGCAGGGCCTGCGCTTGCGCGAGTACCGCGTGCCGCCGGGCGGCAGCGTCAACTGCACCGTGGCGCCGGACGACGACGTGCTCGTCTCGCGCATGGAGGTGCCGCTGGCCGGCGTGCAGCGGCTCGACGCCGTGCTCGAGATCTCGACCGAGCCGGGCGTGCGGCACGAGCTGCACGACCTGCCGTTCGACTCCCGCGCCGGCGAGGTGCTGCACCTGTACCGCATGGCGCAGATGAAGCGCCTGCCCGACCACACCGCGCGCCTGACGCTGCTGGCGGTGGAGCCGGATGGCCGGCGCGAGCTCGGGCGCTACACGTTCCACCACCGCGCCTGGCCGGGCGGTTGAGCTTCGGGCCCCCAGATCCGAGCGGTGCCGCCGCTGCACGGCCTCGAGGTCGACCTCGGGCATGTGCCGCGACACCAGTGCCCGCACCTCGGCTTGCAGCGCATGCAGCGCATCGAAGCCCGCACTGGTGCGCCGCGTTGCAACCGAAACCCGCGCGCGGCGGCGCTGAAACGGCGGCGCAACCACCAGCCCGGATCGTCACGCCCTGGACCGCAGACCGCCGGGCGCTGCAGGAGGGCGCCGCTCATGAACCGTTGGATCGCTTCGTCCGCGCTCTTTGTTGCCCTCACCGCGATCGGCTCCGGCCTCGCGGCGTGGAAGTTCTCGACATTTCAGCAGGCCCAGGCGGCCGCGGCCAGCCACCCGGAGATGGCCGAGACGGTGCGCGTGGCGCTCGCCGAGGCGCGCGCGCACCGCCAGGCCTCCACCACCATCGGCACCGTGCTCGCGACGCGCTCGGTGACGCTGCGCAACGAGCTCGCAGGCACCGTGCGCCACGTGGCGCTGCGCCCGGGCGAGATCGTCGAGGCCGGCACCGTGCTGGTGGCGCTGGACGTCTCGGTCGAGCACGCCGACCTGCAGGCGCAGCGGGCGCAGCTGGCGCTGGCCACGGCCACGCTCGCGCGGCTGCAGCGCCTGCGCGAGTTCAACGCCACTTCCGAGATCGAGGTCGACCGCGCGCGCGCTGAGCGCGACGTGGCGCAGGCGCAGATCGCGCGCACCGAGGCCGTCATCGAACGCAAGACGATCCGCGTGCCGTTCCGCGCCCGCGTCGGCCTCGCGGACGTGCACCCGGGCCAGTACCTGAACGAAGGCACCGAGCTGACGACGCTGCAAGGCGTCGACGACGCGCTGCACGTCGACTTCTCCGTGCCGCAGGCGGTGGCCGCCGGCCTGCGCAAGGGCGATCGCGTCGAGGTGCAGGCGAGTGCCGGCGCGCCGCCGATCACCGCCCGCGTGACGGCCGTGGACGCGCGGGTCGACCCGGCCACGCGCGCGAGCCTCGTGCGCGCACGCATCGACCGCGGCGCGCAGGCCCCGGCGCCGGGCTCGTCGGTGCGTGTCAGCGTCGCCGTCGGCGCGCCGCAGCCGGCCGTCGCCGTGCCTGCAAGCGCGCTGCGCAAGGGACCGACTGGCGACCACGTGTTCGTGCTCGCCGAGGACAAGGACAGGCGCACGCGCGTGCACCTGCGCGCCGTGCAGGTCGGTGCCACGCTCGGCGACGAGGTGCTCGTCGTCGACGGCCTCGCCCCCGGCGAGCAGGTCGCGGCCTCCGGCTCGTTCAAGCTGCGCGACGCGATGCTCGTCGCCGTGGCCGCCGGCAGCGGCAAGACGGCGCAGGCGCGCCCGGCGGCCACCGGCAGCTGACGCGCGCGCTGCCTGCGCACTCCCTCGAACTTCCTGCCACCCCACCCACCGCACAACCATGCGCTCGATCACCGACCTTTTCGTCAAGCACCCGGTGCTCGCCGTGGTCGTCAACCTCGTGCTGGTGCTCGTCGGCTGGCGCGCGCTCGCGAACCTGCCGGTGCAGCAGTACCCGAATCTCGAGAGCTCGTCGGTCGAGATCACCACCGTCTACACCGGTGCCAGCGCCGAGACGGTGCGCGGTTTCCTGACGACGCCGATCGAGCGCGCCGTGTCGGCGATCGGCGGCGTCGACCATGTCGAGTCGAGCAGCCGCGCCGGCGTCAGCACCGTCACCGTGCGGCTCGCGCTCAACCACAGCAGCACGGCGGCGCTGGCGGAAGTGACGGCGCGGCTGCAGCAGGTGCGCGCCGAGTTGCCGGCCGAGGCGCAGCCGCCGGTGGTGGAGGTGCGGCGCGCCGACCGGCCCTACGCCGCCTTCTACATCAGCTTCAACTCGTCGGAGCGCAGCCTGTCGGCGATCACCGACTGGCTCACGCGCACCGTGCAGCCGCAGCTCGCCACGATCGAGGGCGTGCAGCGCGTCACCAACAACGAAGGCGGCCGCAACCTCGCGATGCGCGTGTGGATCGACCCCGACCGCCTGGCGGCGCTGCACCTCACGCCGGGCGACGTGCAGGCGGCCCTGCAGCGCAACAACTACCTCGCCGCCGTCGGCCAGACGAAGGGCGACCTCGTGCAGGTGAACGTGCTGGCCAACACCGACCTGCGCTCGCTGGAGGAGTTCCGCCAGCTCATCGTTGCCGAGCGGCGCGGTGCGGTCGTGCGCCTGGCGGACGTGGCGCGCGTCGAGCTCGGCGCCGAGGAGGCCGAGTTCGTCGCCAAGTACAACGCGCAGCAGGGGGTGTACCTCGGCGTGTGGCCGGTGCCCGGCGCCAACGAGCTCGAGGTCGCGGCGCGGCTGCGCACGGCGATGGACCAGCTGCGCCCGACGTTGCCGCGCGACATCGAGATGCGGCTCGTCTGGGACGGCACGCTGTTCATGCGCGACGCGCTCACCGAGATCAGCAAGACGCTCGCGGAGACGATCGCCATCGTCGCGCTGGTGGTCTTCCTCTTCATGGGCTCGGTGCGCACGGCCCTCGTGCCGCTGGTGGCGATGCCGGTGTCGCTGATCGGCGCCGGCGCGGTGATGTTCGCCTTCGGCTTCAGCCTGAACCTGCTGACGATCCTGGCCATCGTGCTCTCGGTGGGGCTGGTCGTCGACGACGCCATCGTCGTCGTCGAGAACGTCGAGCGCCATGTGCGCGAAGGCAGGACGCGGCTGGAGGCGGCGCTCGTCGGCGCGCGCGAGCTGCTGGGCCCGATCGTCGCGATGACGATCACGCTGGCGGCGGTGTACGCGCCGATCGGCATCCAGAGCGGGCTCACCGGTGCACTCTTCCTCGAGTTCGCGATCACGCTCGCCGCGGCGGTGGTGGTGTCGGGCATCGTCGCCGTGACGCTGTCGCCGGTGATGAGCTCGCGCTTCGTGCACGAGAACGGCCGCCAGGGGCGCCTGACGATCCTCGTCAACCGCGGCTTCGAGCACGTGAAGCGCGGCTACGCACGCGCGCTCGACGTCGCGCTCGGCATGCGCGGCGCGATCGTCGCCGCGGCGCTCCTGGTCACCGCCGCCGCCTGGCCGCTGTACCAGCTGTCGCGCCAGGAGCTGGCGCCGGTGGAGGACCAGCGGCACATCAGCCTGTTCTTCCAGGCCTCGCCCGACGCGTCGCTGGCGGCGACCAACCGCGACCATCTCGAGGTGGTGAAAGCCGTCACCGCCTTCCCCGAGACCGAGTTCACCTGGTCGCTCACCGCCAACTGGGGCGGCTTCGGCGGCATCGTCGCCAAGGACTGGCGCGAGCGCAGCCGCTCCACGGAGCAGATGCTGGGCGAGGTCTGGGGCGCCGTGTCGCAGGTGCCCGGGTTGCGCGTCTTCCCGCGGCTGGACCCGCCGCTGCCCACGCCGGGCAACTACGACGTCGAGCTCGTGCTGCAGAGCGAAGCCCCGGTCGAGCAGCTGCTCGACACGGCGATGCAGGTCGTCGCCAAGGGCATGCAGAGTGGCAAGTTCCTCTACGTCGACACCGACCTCAAGATCGACCTGCCCGAGGCGCGCATCGTGCTCGACCGCGAGCGCATCGCCGACCTCGGCCTCGACCTGGCGGGTGTCGGGCGCGAGCTCGGCACGCTGCTGGGCGGCGGGCACGTCAACCGCTTCAACTACTTCGACCACAGCTACAAGGTCATCCCGCAGATCGGGGAGGAGGGGCGCGCGTCGCTGGCGCCGCTCATGGACCTGAAGATCAGGACGCCGCGCGGCGACCTCGTGCCGGTGTCGACCTTCGCGCGGGTGGAGACGAGCGCCGCGCCGCGCACGCTCAACCGCTTCCAGCAGCGCAACGCGGTGCGCGTGTTCGGCGGCGTGCAACCCGGCGTGACGAAGGAGGAGGGCCTGCGCGTGCTCGAGCAGGCCGCCGAGGCGGTGGCCGCTGCGGGCGGGCCGCGCGTGGCGCTCGACCACGCCGGCGAGTCGCGCCAGATCCGCCACGAGGGCTCGGCGCTCGCCGTGACGCTCGGCTTCTCGCTGGCCCTCATCTACCTCGTGCTGGCGGCGCAGTTCCACAGCTTCCGCGACCCGCTGATCGTGCTGCTCGGCTCGGTGCCGCTGGCCATCTCCGGCGCGCTCGTCTTCAGCTTCCTCGACCTGACGACGATCAACATCTACTCGCAGGTGGGGCTGATCACGCTCGTCGGGCTGATCGCCAAGAACGGCATCCTGATCGTCGAGTTCGCCAACACGCTGCAGGCGCGCGGGGTGGCCAGGATGGCGGCGTTGCGCGAAGCGTCGCTGACGCGCTTGAGGCCCGTGCTGATGACCTCGGCGGCCACCGTCTTCGGCCACCTGCCGCTGGTGCTGGTGTCGGGGCCGGGCTCGCAGGCGCGCCACAGCATCGGCACCGTGCTCGTTGCCGGCATGGTCGTGGGCACGCTGTTCACGCTCTTCGTCGTGCCGGTGTTCTATTCGTTGATCGCCCGCGACCGCGCCGCGGCGCCGGCACGGCCGGGCGCCGCGCCCGAGCCGGGCGCGTTGCCTGCGCCGCAAGGGGGAGTGGCATGAGTACTTCAGGCAGGTCCGTCGCCTCCATGAGTCTGCCGACGGCCAAGGTGCTGGTCGTTGCCGCCGCCGCGGCGCTGCTTGCCGGCTGCATGAACCTTGCCCCGCGCTACGAACGGCCGCCTGCGCCCGTGCCTGGCGAGTGGCCCGCGGGTGGGGCGGCGGGCACGCCGGCCACCGCGCAAGCCGCGACCGCACGGCCCGAGGGTGCCGCCGCCGACATCGCCTGGCAGGCCTTCTTCGCCGACGAGCGCCTGCGCGAGCTGATCGCCCTCGCGCTGGCCAGCAACCGCGACCTGCGCCTCGCGGCGCTGAACGTCGAACGCGCGCGGGCGCTTCACGGCATCGAGCGCGCCGATCGCTGGCCGACGATCGACGCAACGGGCGCGGCGCACGCCGGGCGCACGCCGGCCAGCCTGTCGCCCACCGGCGCCGCGGCGACGACGAAGCGCTACGACGCGAACATCGGCATCACCGCCTACGAGCTCGACTTCTTCGGCCGCGTGAAGAACCTCGAAGGCGCGGCGCTGCAGCAGTTCCTGGCCGCGGGCCAGGCACGGCGCAGCGTGCAGATCAGCCTCGTCGCCGAGGTGGCCGGCGCCTACCTGCGGCTGGCCGCCGACCGCGAGCGGCTGCAGCTGGCGCGCGACACGCTCGCCAACCAGGAGAGCGCCTACACGCTGATCCGCCGGCGCGTCGAGGCCGGCGCCGGTTCGCAGCTCGACCTGCGTCGGGCACAGACGACCGTCGATGCGGCACGCGCCGACGTGGCGCGCTACACGGGCACCGTGGCGCAGGACGAGAACACGCTCGCGCTGCTGGTCGGCGCGCCGCTGCCCGCCGGGCTGCTGCCGCCGGCGCTCGCGCCCGTGGCGTCGATCGCCGAGCTGCCCTCCGGCGTGCCGGCGGAAGTGCTGCGGCGCCGACCCGACATCCGCCGGGCAGAACACCAGCTGCAGGCGGCCAACGCCCACATCGGCGCGGCGCGTGCGGCGTTCTTCCCGAGCATCTCGCTGACCGCGGCCGGCGGTGTCGCGAGCGATGCGCTGTCCGGTCTCTTCCAGGGAGGCGCCGGCGCCTGGAGCTTCCTGCCGCGCATCACGCTGCCGATCTTCGACGGCGGGCGCAACCAGGCGCGGCTCGACGTGGCGAGTGTCGACCGCGACATCGCGCTCGCCGCCTACGAGCGCGCCATCCAGGCCGCCTTCCGCGAAGTGGCCGACGCGCTGGCCGAGCGCGGCACGCTCGGCGAGCGGCTCGCGGCGCAGCAGTCGCTGGTGGAGGCGAGCGTCGACAGCCACCGGCTGTCCGACATCCGCTTCCGCGAGGGTGTCGAGAGCTACCTCGCCGTGCTCGACGCGCAACGCGCGACGTACGCCGCGCAACAGGAGCTGATCGGCGTGCGCCTGGCGCGGCTGGCCAACCAGGTGACGGTCTACAAGGTGCTGGGCGGCGGCTGGAGCGAGGCCGACGACCGGGTCGCCGAAGTCGCGCCGCGTTGAGGGCGCCGCCGGCGATCACCCGCGCCCTCAGGCCGGCGTCGCCAGCCGCACCAGCGCGCGCAGGTCGGGCGCCTTGGCCACGCCCCGGCAGGCGGCGACGAGCTCGCGGCAGCGCGCCGCGCCCAGCACCGCGTCGGCCATGCCGGTGAACTTGGCTTCCAGCTGCGCGTCGCTCATCGGGTTGGCGAGCGAGCCCACGGCGTGCTCGACGAAGACGTGCATGCGCTGTCCGTCGGCGAGGAAGGCGGTGACGTCGGCGCTCGCCTCGTCGATGGTGTCGTCGACCGTGGCCACGACCTTGCGCCGCAGCGCCACCATGTCGGCGCGGTTGACGACGTTGTCGTGGTACTCGTCTTCCGCGGCGCGGCCGAAGATCAGCCCGGCGGCGCAGCCGTGGTAGACGCTGAACTTGGCCTGCAGGCCGTCGGCCGGCTCCTTCTTGCCGGTGAGCTCGAGCACGAGCGAGTGGACCTTGAGCTCGATACGCTCCACCTGATCGGCCTTCACGCCCTGCGCGCGCAGCCGCGTGCAGGCGTCGATGCTCGGGTGGATGACGATGCCGCAGGCGAAGGGTTTGTAGGTGTTGAAGCTGATCTCGAAGCGATCGCCGAGCTCGTCGGTGATCTGCGACCAGTCGTTCTTCGTCGACACCGTCTGCATCATGCCGCGAGGCGCCTCGAGCGCCTTGGCGCTGGCCGTGAAGCCGTGCTGCGCGAGCAGCGCGCTCATCAGGCCGGCGCGCCCCGCAGCGCCCGGATGGAAGGGCTTGGTCATCGTGCCGAACTGCTCGCGCACGCCGATCGGCTGCGACGCGGCGATGCCGAGCGCCATCGCCGTCTTCTGCTCGTCCAGCTTCAGCAGCCGTGCGCAGGCCGCCGCCGCGCCCAGCGTGCCGGTGCTGCCGGTGATGTGCCAGCCGCGGTCGTAGTGCTCGGGGTACATCGCGTTGCCGACTCGGCAGGCGACGTCGATGCCGAGCACGAGCGCGTCGATCAGCTCGCGCCCGCTCGACCCGGTGCGCTCGGCCAGCGCCAGCGCGGCGCTCGCCACGGGCCCGGCGGGGTGGATGATCGTCTTCAGGTGCGTGTCGTCGAAGTCGAAGGTGTGCGAGGTGATGCCGTTCACCAGCGCCGCGCCGGCCATGTCCACGCGTTCGCGCCGGCCGAGGATGCCGGCCTGCGCCGCGGGTTGCAGCGCGAGCACGGCGCCGAGTGCGGCCTCGGCCGTCTCGTGCTGCGACGCGCCGACAGCGCAGCCCACCCAGTTCATGAACGTGCGGTGCGCCTCGCGCTCGACGGCATCGCTCCAGCCGCGCGAGGGGTGGCGGGCGACGAACTGCGCCAGAAGCCGCGTGACGGGCGGGGCGTGGTGGTCGGCGGCGACCTGGGTGTTGCGGGCCATGGTCCTCTCGCGCCTCCTCAGCTGTCGAGCTGGATGTTGCGTTCCTTGGCGAGCTTCGTCCAGCGCTCGATGTCGGCACGCAGGAACTCGCCGAACTTCGCCGCGCTCATCGGGTTGGGCTCGAGCGCCTCGATCGAGAGCTTCTCCCGCAGGTCGCTCGCACCGAGCGCGGCATTCAGCGTCTCGTTGAGCTGGCGCACGATGGGCTCCGCAATGCCGGCAGGCCCGACGACGCCGTACCACTGCTGCGCGTCGAAGCCCTTGTAGCCGGACTCGTCCAGCGTCGGCAGGTCCTTGAAGAGCGGGTGGCGCGCGAGGCCCGTCACCGCAAGTGGCCGCACGCGGCCGGAGCGGATGTGCGGCACCGCCGCGGCGAGGCCGGGGAACATGGCCTGCGTCTGGCCGCCGATGAGGTCGGTGAACGCCGGCGCGATGCCGCGGTACGGGATGTGCACGATGAACGAGCTCACCTGCTGCTTGAAGAGCTCCATCGTCAGGTGCGTCAGCGAGCCGGGGCCGGCCGAGCCGTAGCTCAGCCGCCCGGGGTTGGCCTTCAGGTAGGCGACGAACTCCTTCAGGTTGCCGGCCGGAACCGACGCGTTCACCACCAGCACGTTCGGCGTGCCGCCGATCATGCCGACCGGCGTGAAGTCCTTCACCGCGTCGTAGGGCAGCTTGCGCGTCGCCGGGCTCGTGCCATGCGTGGCGACATAACCCTGCATCAGCGTATAGCCGTCGGGTGCGGCGCGCGCGGTGGTCTGGCAGGCGATGGTGCCGCCGCCGCCGCTCTGGTTCTCGACGACGAAGGTCTGCTTCAGCACCTGGCCCCAGCGTTCGGTGACGGTGCGGCCAACGAAGTCGCTGCCGCCGCCGGGCGCCACCGGCACGATGTAGCGGATGGGCTTGCTCGGGAAGGCGGCCTGCGCGCGTGCCGGAAGGCTCGCAAGGCCGAGCAGGGCAGGGGCGCCCAGCAGCGTGGGCGTGGCTTGCAGCAGTGTGCGGCGGAGGATCATGCGCGTCTCCTGTCGTGGTTTCGGTCGTTCGGGTCGTTCGGGTCGCTCGACGTGTCGTGTGGCGGCACGCCGGCCGTGGCCGGCACGTCCAGCGTCGCCAGCAGCCGCTGGCGACCCTGCAGCACGTGGTCCTGCGCCAGCTTGCGGGCGCGCTCGGCGCGGCCTTCGGCGATGGCCTCGAAGATGCGCCGGTGCTCGTTGTTCGAGCGGCGCATGTTGATCGCGGCGTTGAAGTAGCGGCGGCGGAAGAGGTGCAGCTCCTTGACCTGCGCCTCGTAGGCCAGCTCGATGCGCCGGTTGCGCGCCTGCGCCATCAAGAGCGCGTGGAAGCGCAGGTTCAGCACGTAGTAGCGCTGGCCGTTGTCGGCGGCGCAGGCGGCGTCCATGCCTTCGAGCAGCTGCCCGAACTCGGCGCGGTCGGCCGCGCTCAGGTGCTCGGCGGCGCGTTCGGCGGCGAACGCGAAGAGCAGCGCGCGCAGCTCGTAGATCTCGAGCATCTCGCGCACCGAGATCTGGCGCACGAAGAAGCCGCGGTTGGGCACCGCGGCGACGAGGCCGATGCCGGCCAGCGTGCGGATGGCCTCGCGGATGGGCCCGCGGCTCGTGCCCATGCGCTGCGCCAGCGCGACTTCGTTGAGGCGTTCACCCGGAGCGACCTCGCCGCCGTAGATCAGCTGCTGCAGCTGCTCGGCGATGCCGTGCGCCAGGCCGCGGGGGGCGCGTGGCACGCGCGTGGGTGCCGATTCGGCGGCCTGCCTTGGCGGGGCTGGTGGAGGCCGGGCGGCACGCGCACGATGCCGCGCTCGCCCGGCCTCCCCCGGCCCCGCCGAGGCAGGCGTCGGCGCGTCGGTGCCCTTGTCGCCCTTCTTTGCGGTCGCGCGTGTGGCCATGGGGGTCGAGCGCGGCCTGTTCAGGCGGGCCGCGGGATGCCCAGCACGATCTTGCCGACATGCCCGCCGGCTTCCATGCGCGCCTTCGCGGCGGGCAGCTCGGCGAAGTCGACCACCTGGTCGATCTGCGGCCGGATGCGGCCACTGCTCACGTGCGGCAGCACCTCGGCGACGAAACGTGGCACGCCGGCCGCCTTCTGCGCCTTGCTGCGCAGCTTGTTCGAGACGCCGAAGAGCGTGAGCCGCTTCGCGTGCAGCGCTTCGAGGTCGAGCTCGGCGTGCAGCACGCCGTCGACGTAGCCGACGGTGGCGAGCCGCCCCTCGAAGGCCATGGCGCGCACGTTCTCGGCGAAGACCGAGCCGCCGACCGCATTGACGACGAGGTCGGCGCCCCGGCCGCCGGTGGCTTCCATCACCGCGGGGGCGAAGTCGGCGGCGCGCGTGTGCAACGCCACGTCGAGGCCGAGCGCCTTCAGCTTGGCGAGCTTGTCGGCCGAGCCCGACGTGCCGATGACGCGGGCGCCGAGCACCTTGCCGAGCTGCAGCGACGCGACACCCACGCCCGAGGACACGCCGTTGACGAGCAGCCACTCGCCCGCCTTCAGCCGCCCCTGCAGCACGAGCATGTCGAAGGTGACGAGGAAGGTGAGCGGCAGTGCCGCCGCCTCCTCCCACGAGAGCGATGCCGGCACGGCCATCGTTTCGCCGAGGTCGAAGAGCGCGTACTCGGCGAAGGCGCCGGCGCAGCGCGCCATCACGCGGTCGCCGGGGCGGAAGGTGGTGACCTCCGCGCCGGCACGCACGACCTCGCCCGCACCTTCGCCGCCGATGGCCTTCCAGGCGCCCGCAGCGGCGCCGTGCAGGCCGTGGCCGGCGATGAACTCGCCGCGGTTCAGGCCTGCGGCTCGAAGCCGCACGAGCAGCTGGTTGGCGGCCGGCTCGGGGATGGGCGTGTCGCGCCGTTCGAGCTTCGTGCCCTCGGCGCCCAGCTGCATCCAGTAGCTTTGCATCGTCGTTTCCCGTGCGGGCTCAGCGACCGGTGAACACGGGCAAAGTGTTCTCGATGGCCGTTGAACTGTCAACAGTTTGGGCGGGATCGTCGGCATGAAGGCGGCCGCGGCCGGGCCTGCCGCGTCATCTTGTTGGATCTTGTTACGTTCGGCGCCCAGGGCTCAGAATGCGGCCGGGAGGTCGCGACACGCGCCATGCCAGAAGAAGAACGCCCGGAAGCGGCGCCTTGGCCCGAACTGTCGCGGGTGCGCCGCGCGGTGGCCGTGGTCGACGTCGTGGAGTCGGTGCGCCTGATGCTGCAGCACGAGAACAGCGTCATCGAGCGCTGGCGCCGCTTCGTGCGCGAGGTGCGCGACGAGGTGCTTCCGGCCACCGGCGGGCGGCTGGTGAAGAGCCTGGGCGACGGCCTGCTGATCGAGCTGCCCAACGTGCGTTCGGCCGTGCAGGCGGCGCTCGAGATGCACCACCGCATCGCCGCCTACAACGCCGGTGTCGTGAGCGGCGCGGCGCTGTCGCTGCGCGCCGGCGTGCACGAGTCGGAGATCGTCGTCGACGAGCTCGATGTCTACGGCGCCGGCGTCAACCTCGCGGCGCGCCTGGCGGCGCTGGCCGGGCCCGGCGAAACCGTCGTCTCGCCCGAGGCGCGCGACGCGCTGGTCGACGGGCTCGACGTCGAGATCGAGGATCTGGGGGAGTGTTTCATGAAGAACGTGAACCACGCCCAGCGCGCGTTCCGGGTCGGTCCGGCAGGACGCGCGCCGCTGGTGTGGAGCCCCGCTTCGGCCGGCGGCGACGAGCGCCCGAGCATCGCCGTGCTGCCCTTCAGCGGTGGCGACGATGCCGGCCAGGCGGTGCTGGGCGATGTGCTGGCCGACGACCTGACGACGCGGCTCGCGCGGCACAAGCCGCTGCTCGTCATCTCGCGCCTGTCGACGGCGGCCTTCGCGGCGCGGCGGGTCGACCTCCCCGCGGTGTGCGAACTGCTGCGCTGCCGCTACGTCGTGCACGGCAGCTGCGTCGGCACCGGCAGCGACAGCTTCCGCGTGCGGGTGCAGCTGCTCGATGGCCGCAGCCAGGAGGTGCTGTGGGCCGACGCGATGGCCGGCCGGATCGGGCCGGTGCTGCGCGGCGAGGACGAGCTCGTCGGCGCGCTGGCCGAGCAGGTGTTCCAGGCGCTCGTCGCGGGCGAGGTGCGGCGCGCCACGACGATGCCGCTGCCCACGCTCGAGAGCTACACGATCCTGCTCGGCGCGGTGGCGCTGATGCACCGCCTGTCGCGCGCCGACTTCGAGCGGGCGCGCGACATGCTGGCCTACCTGATCGAGCGCCATCCGCGCGCCACCGGGCCGCGTGCCTGGCTCGGCAAGTGGCACGTGCTGCGCGTCGCCCAGGGCTGGTCGCCGGACCCCGCGGCCGACGCCAGCGCCGCGCACGGCGTCGTGCAGCGGGCGCTCGAGCTCGAGCCGACCCATGGGCTGGCGCTGGCCATCGACGGTCTCGTATGCGCCTACATCAACAAGGACCTGGAGCGTGCCGGCCAGCGCTACGACGCCGCCATTGCCGCCAACCCGAGCGAGAGCCTCGCCTGGGTGTTCCGCTCCGGCCTGCACACCTACCGCAGCGAGGGCGAGCAGGCCGTGGCCTGTGCCGAGCGCGCGCAGCAGCTCTCGCCGCTGGATCCGTTCCGCTACTACTACGACAACTTCAGCTCGATGGCCGCGCTGCTCGTCGGCGACCACGCGTCGGCCATCACCTTCGGCGAGCGCTCGCTGCGCACCAACCGCACGCATGGCTCGACGATGCGCATCCTGGCCATCGCGCAGGTGCTTGGCGGCCGCCTCGACGATGCGCGCCGCACGATCGCCGAGCTGCGTGCATTGGAGCCGGGGCTGACGGTGTCGCGCTTTCGCGAGCGCTACCCGGGCAACCGCGAGCCACATGCGCAGGTGTGGGCCGATGCGCTGCGCGAGGCGGGGCTTCCGGTCTGATGCGCGGCTGCGGGGACCGCGCGCTGCGCCGCATACGCCTGAACTGACCTGACGGGAGGAACCGATGACCTATGCCTCCGCCGCCTCGGCGGCTTCCGCCGCTTCCGCTGCCTCGGCGGCGTCCGCGGCCTCCGCGGCCTCGGCCGCCTCGGCGGCCTCGGCCGCCGCGCTCAACGGTTTGGGTGCGTACTCGGGGTACGTCGTCAACCCCGGCGTGCTGCAGGCGGTCGAGGCGACGAGGCGCATGCTGCTCAGGGAAGGCGGGCCCGACTCGGCCTGGTTCGGCCGGCGTGGCACCCTGCTGCCGCGAGTGACCTACGACGCCGCCGCGCGGCCCGACAATCCGACACGGCTGGCCGACTGGCCCGGCGATTGCCGCAGCACCGTGCTGACCTTCGATCTCCTTTCGGGGCTGGGGTTCGATGCGACCGCGGGCAATGGCGCGGCGGCGGCCTGCGCGACGCTCTCCTACTGGATCGAGGGAAAGCCCGCTGAGCTGGTGACGCTGTCCCGCCCCGACAAAGACAAGCTTGTCACTCAGGCCGAAGAGGTGGTGAGGGCCGCGAGCCGACGCTACCTGCCGCGTTCCGACGACCTTGCCTCCGCCGATCGGTTGAACGAGATCGCGGTGCAAGTGGCGCCACCCTTCGCGTTCTGGTCGGCCGTGCTGCCGATCCAGCCCGATCGCATGCGACGCACACTGGAGCTGATCGACCTCACTCTGACGCTGGCGAGCTTCGTCGTGCAGCGCTTCAAGCACGCGCTGGCCGTCCCGCGCCCGCACCACGTGAGTCCGCGGGTGATCCCGGCCATCCTGACGCCAGGCCATGCGGCCTTTCCGAGTGGCCACGCCACGGAGGCCTTCGCCGTGGCGCAGGTGTTGAGTTCGCTGCTTGACAAGCCCAAGGACGGCGCCCCGACGCCGCTGCAAGCCACGTTGCTGAACCTGGCTGCCCGCATTGCCGAGAACCGGCAGCTGGCCGGCGTGCACTACCCGATCGACTCCATCGCCGGCCAGTTGCTCGGGGTTTCGCTCGGCGACTACGTCGCGGCGCGCGGCGGTGGCACGAACTTGCGTGGGCCGTCGAGCTTCCACCCCGCCCAGGCGCGGAAGGACGGCTTCGGCGACGATGGCGTCGCGCTCCTGGGCGATGCACTGGCCCACGGATGCACCTTCGGCGCCGAAGACAGCGTTGAACACCATGCCCTGGGTGCGCACAACGCCCAGTTGCGCTGGCTATGGCAGGCGGCGCACGACGAGTGGTTCCCGGGGAGCGGCACTTGAGTCCGTCGCCGCGCGACTTCCCGCGGGGCGACCCGTACCTCGAATGGGCGCACCGGACGCGCTTTGCGTACCAGCAAAGTGGGCCCCGTGCGCCCGTGCGAGTGGTGCGCCTGGCGCCAGACGGCCGCGCCGTGGCCACCGAGTGGTTGCGCCACGGCGCGGCGTTGAAGCCCGGAAGTGCCCTGGCGGGCTCGCTGCTGCTTGCCGAGCCCGGACTGCGCGAGTGGGGTGTGCGGCCGGCGCGCGTGGAGCGCGGCCCGCGACGCCTCCTCGCGGCACGGAACACGGCCGTGGCGATGGGTGCAACCGCAGCGGGGCGGCAGGTGCTGGGCGTCATCGATGGCCGTTGCGCCTTCGCGCACAACCACTTCCTCACGCCGGGGCCACGGCCGCGCATCCGCTGGCTGTGGGACCAGTCGCGCCCCGCCCGTGGAGGATACTGGGCCAAGCCGCGCGGCTACGGCTATGGCCGCGAACTGAGTGCCGACAGGCTGTTGACGGCAATGGGCGACGTGCTCAACGACGCGGGGCGGCCCCCATCCAGGGCGGCGGTGGCCGAGGCGGCCCTGTACGCGCTGCTCGACTTCGAGGTCCCGCACGAGTCCGACTGGTCGCACGGTACGCACGTCCTCGACACAGCCCTTGACGAGTTTGCCGCACGCCGCCCGCCCGAGCTTGGCATCGAGCCGGAGATCCTCTTCGTGCAACTGCCCGACCACGCGCTGCACGACACCGGCGGGCGCTGGGCGGCGGCCTACGTGCTGGACGCGCTCGACTACATCGTCGATCGTTCCGGGGATGCCGGCACGATCGTCGTCAACCTCAGCCTGGGTGCCTTTGCCGGGCCGCACGACGGCAGCACGGTGCTCGAGCGCGCCATCGACGAGCGCATCGAGCGGCTGGGTGGGCGCCTGACGGTTGTCGTCGCGGCGGGCAACGCCGGCCGCGTGCGCGACGACGGCACGGGTGAGAAACGCGTGGTGCGTTGGGGCGCGGAGCTGGCGGGCCAGGCGAGCGCCCAGGTGCTGATCGACATCGACATCCCCGACCGCACCGAGACGCTGGCGGAACTCTGGCTGCCGCGCCGGTCGCACGTCGAGGTGACCCTGGAGAACGTTGCCACTGGCCAGAGCACGGGCGCCGTCGGCCCGGGCAGGACAGGGGTGATCGAGGGTGGCGGGCTGACGCTCGCGGCGGTCGTGCACTCCGGGGCGGAGGGATGCCCGAACGGCGCCGGCAGCCTCGTGCTGCTGGCCGTCGGCCACACACTGGACCGCGCCGGCGGCTGCTGCGCCCCAGCGGGCATCTGGCGACTCACGCTGCACAACAGACACGCCGACCCCGCGAGGGCCCGCTTGTGGCTCGAACGCCGCGACGCCCCCGGCGAACTGCCGGGTTACCGCCCGCAATACGGGCTGCGTGAGGTGACGGGCGTTGCCGCCGGTCCCGTGGTGGTGTCCGACCTCGGGTCGATGTCAGGGGGCCGGCGCACGGTCGTCGTCGGCGCACACGCGACGAGAGTCGACGCCAAGGACGGGCCGAGAGTCGACGCCGCCGCCTACTCAGTGAGTGGCAGCGAGCTGCGGACCGTCGACGTCACGGCCGGCGGCCGGCGTCGAGGCATCGGCTTCTTCACCGGCCGAGGGTGCAAGGACCTGCAGGGGACGTCGATTGCTGCTGCGCGGGTGTCTGGTGCGCTGCTGGCCGCGGGCGCAGATGCAGACAGGCAGGCCCGGCTCGGCGTCGGTCCCCCTGGCGAAGTGCGAGGCACGCGCAGCGCGCCGGTGCAGTTGCCCGAGCGCCAGGGCGCGGCCGCAGTTGGCGGCGCGCGGCAACGGCACTAGTCTCGAGGTTGTTCGGCCGCTGCCGGTGCGGCCGAGGTTCGCGCCGGCGCAAGGAGCGCAGCCATGACCGACGCGCCTGGTTTCCGCCTGCCCATCAAGCTCGACGCCACGAGCAACGGCGAGTACGAGCCGATCCCGCTCACCCCGGTGCAGCGGCACGCCAACCGCGTGGCCGTCGTCGAGACGGCCGAGGCGGCCCGACGCCTGAACCTGCCGCGGCGGCGTTACCTGGCCAGTACCTGCGGCGCGGCCGCGACGCTGCTGGCCTTCGACCAGGTGCTCGCCGCCGGCTCACCCGCCGCGAGCACCGGCCGCGGCGGCCGCTACATGGTGCCGCGCGAAGCCGCCTTCGAGCCGCAGCTCGCCGAGGCCACCGTCGGCGGCAACGAGTTCATCTTCGACGTGCAGCTGCACCACGTCGTGCCCGGCGGCGCCTGGCGAGCGAAGGCACCGGGCTGGGAACGCGCGCTGCGCCACATGCCCAACGCCGGCTGCGGCGAGAGCGACGCGCTGCAGTGTTTCTCGCGCGAGCGGCTGCTGAAGGACGTGTTCCTCGACAGCGACACAAGCATGGCGGTGCTGTCGCACGTGCCCGGGCTCAGCGACGCCAACCCGCTCACGCACGAGGAGGCGCTGGCCACCAAGCGCGTGCTCGACGCGCTCGACGGCACCGAGCGGCTGCTGCTGCACGCGCGCGTGCATCCGGCCGAGCCCGGCGCGCTGGAGCGCATGGCCGAGCACGCGGCGAGTGTGAAGCTGGGTGCCTTCAAGACCTACACGCAGTTCGACGCCGGCATCGAGGGCAGCCCCGGCGGCTGGTGGCTCGACGACGAGAAGCTCGGCCTGCCGATGATCGAGCAGGCCCGGAAGCTCGGCGTGCGCAACATCTGCATCCACAAGGGGCTGCTGCTGTCGCCGCGCGGCACGCACTTCGCCGGCTGCCGCGACATCGGCGCCGTCGCGAAGCGGTATCCGGACATGAACTTCATCGTCTACCACTCGGGCTACCTCGTGCAGCGCCCCGAGGGGCCGTTCGACCCGGCTCGCGCCGGTGGCATGAGCGGCATCGACGACCTGGTGAGCGCGCTGAAGGACAACGGCATCGGGCCGAACGGAAACGTCTACGCCGAGCTCGGCAGCACCTGGCGCATCGTCATGCGCAATCCCGAGGTCGCCGCGCACCTGCTCGGCAAGCTGCTCGTGCACGTGGGCGAGAACAACGTGCTGTGGGGCACCGATTCCATCTGGTATGGCAGCCCGCAGGACCAGATCCAGGCTTTCCGCGCGTTCCAGATCTCCAAGGAATTCCAGGAGCGGCACGGCTACCCGGCGCTCACGGCCGAGCTCAAGCGCAAGGTCTTCGGCCTGAACGGCGCGCGGGTCTACGGCCTGAAGCCCGAGGCGCTGCGGCCGAAGCTGCAGCGCGACCGCGTCGGCAAGGTGCGCGCCGAGTACCTGCCGATCGCCGACCCGAGCTTCGAGACGCACGGGCCGAAGACGCGCCGCGAGTTCCTGGCGCTGCGGCGTGCGGCCGGGGTGGGGTGAGTTGCTCTTCCGCTTGCTGCGTCCGAACTGGGCGCGCGACCGGGGCCCTGACCGGAAGGGCGCGGAAGAAGCTCAGCGCTCCGAAGGCCCCTTGAGCTCGACAACGTTGCCGTCCGGATCGCAGAAGTAGAGCGACGGCCCAACGCCTTCGGCGCCGAAGTTGTTGCCCGGCGGCCCGAGCGGTGCGACGCCGTGCCGCGCCAGATGCGCGGCCAGCGCCTCGGCGTCGAACGGCTCGATGCGCAGGCACAGGTGGTCGACGTTGCGCCCTTCGGCGCCGGCCGCCGCGCCACCCTTGCGGCCGAGCGGCCCGTCGACGGCGACGAGGTCGATCATCGACGCGCCGGCGCGCAGGTGCACGAGGCCGAGGTCGTCGCGCCGCCGCGCCACCTCGCAGCCGAGCACGGCGCGGTAGAAGGCCAAGGTGCGCTCGATGTCGGCGACGCGGAAGACGACGTGGTCGATGCGCTCGACGGTGAAGGGAGGTGTCGTCACGCGGCGGTCCTTGCGTCGGGGCAGGTCGGCGGATCTGCGTGGCGATTGTGGCGAGCAGCGCGTGGCCCGGGGACCCTGCGGGTCTTCGCCGGCCCGTCAGCCGGGCGGCAGGAACAGCGCCGGGTCCACCGACTGCGCGTTGAGGTAGACACTGAAGTGCAGGTGCGGCCCGGTGACGCGCCCGGTGGCACCGACCTTGCCGATCGGCGCGCCGGCTTCCACGCGGCGGCCGCGTTGCGTGTCGATCTCAGAGAGGTGGCAGTACAGCGTCAGGAACCCCTGGCCGTGGTCCACGATGACGGTGTGGCCGTTGAAGAAGTAGTCGCCGGTGTCGAGCACCTCGCCGCCCGCGGCGGCAATCACCGGCGTGCCGGTGGGCGCGGCGATGTCCATGCCGCCGTGCGGCGAGCGCGGCTGGCCGTTGAAGACGCGGCGCAGGCCGAAGGACGAGGAGCGCGGCCCGCTCGTCGGTTGCAGCAGGCGCAGCGTCGCCGGTTCACGCGTGGCATCGAAGTGGCGCAGCACCTGCGCGAGGTGCGTGCGCTCGCGTTCGTACCGCGCCAGGTCTTCCTTCGAGAGCTCGACGTGCCGCGGCGCGACGGCCAGCCGCTGCTCGGCGTAGGCCTTCGGCTGCAGCGTGAAGGTGACGGGCCGCTCGCGGCCGTCGGCGTCGCGCACGGTGAGCGCCTGCGCCTGCTGCGCGTCGGCGGCGAGGCCGACGCCGACGACGGCGATCCACCGCTCGCCGTGCGCGCGCACCAGCACCGGCCGGCCGCCGTAGGTGGCCGAAGGGCGCGGGCCATTCGCCGCGCCGAGCTCGACGAGGGCCACGCCGCCCGGTACGGCGGCGGCCTCGGGCAGCGACCTGACGGCCGCTGGCCCTGTGCCGCGCGCAGCGGCACCGAGGCCGAGCAGGGACACCACCACGATGCGGCGCTTCATGGCGGCATCGTAGCGGCTCCTGCCTTCGATCGGCCTCACGTGCCTTGCGAGGGCGGGGGCGGTCACCGGTCACCGGCAGCGAGTCAGGCCCTCGCGCGCCGTCGCGTCGAACGCGGCACCGGCTGCTCGGGCAGCGCCAGCCGCATCTCGCTCTTGATCTCCTTGAGCACGATGGCGCTGCGCACGTGCGTGATGCCGGGCAACCTGAACATCGTGTCGTGCAGCAGCTGCTCGTAGCTCTTGATGTCGGGCACGAGCACGTTCATCACGTAGTCGCTCTCGCCGGTGGTGGCGTGGCACTGCACGATCGGCGCCGCGGCGGCCACGGCGCGCTCGAACTGGCGCACCGTGAGCTCGCTGTGCTGCGCCATGTTGGCCTCGACGATGACCCGCAGACCGAGGCCGATCTTCTCGGTGTCGACGATGGCGGTGTAGCCGCGGATCACGCCGGCGGCCTCCATGTCCTTGATGCGCTTCCAGCAGGGGCTGGCCGACAGGCCTACCTTGTCGGCGATCTGCTGGATCGTCTGGCGCGCGTCGCGCAGCAGCTCGGCGAGGATGGCGAGGCCGTACTTGTCGAGCACAGGTTCGAGCAGGTTCTTCTCGGGCATGGCGGTTCCAGCGAAGGATTTGCTGCCGACCTCGCGCCGGCAGGGGGATTCGAGCAGCACATTCTGCCGGCGCAGGCATAACCTTCCGCGCCTGGCGGCGCGCTGCGCCGCGTCCCGCCGTGCGCCGCGCCTCGCCAGGCCACGCGGCGCGCATGGCAAGCGACAAGGAAGGCCGCCATGAACTCCGCGACTGCCGACGCCACGACGCTGGCCCGCCCCGAGGCGAAGCTCGCCGACGCCCTGTGGGCGGAACAGGGCACCGTCTACCTCACCGGCACGCAGGCGCTCGTGCGCATCGCGCTGATGCAGCGTGCGCGCGACGCCGCGGCGGGCCTGGACACGCGCGGCTTCATCAGCGGCTACCGCGGCTCGCCGCTCGGCGCGGTGGACCAGGCGGTGTGGAAGGCCGGGCCGCGGCTCGGCGAGCGCGGCATCCGTTTCCTGCCGGCCATCAACGAGGAGCTCGCCGCCACCGCGGTGCTCGGCACGCAGCGCGTCGAGAGCGACCCCGAGCGCGACTGCGCCGCCGTCTTCGCCATGTGGTACGGCAAGGGCCCGGGGGTGGACCGCGCCGGCGACGCGATCAAGCACGGCAACGCCTACGGCAGCTCGCCCAACGGCGGCGTGCTCGTGGTGGCCGGCGACGACCACGGCTGCGTCTCGAGCTCGATGCCGCACCAGAGCGACTTCGCGTTCCAGGCCTGGCACATGCCGGTGCTCTCGCCGGCCCACGTCGCCGACATGATCGAGTTCGGCCTGTACGGGTACGCGCTCAGCCGCTACAGCGGCAACTGGGTCGGCTTCACGGCGCTGTCGGAAGTGGTGGAGAGCGCAGCGACCGTGGACCTGGACGAGGTCGGCGAGCGCGTCGCGCGCTGGCAGGGTGCCGAAGGCGTACGCGTCGCCACCGGCCACGCGCCGCCGGAAGACGGGCTGCACTACCGATGGCCCGACCTGCCCTCGCTGCGCATCGAGACGCGTGCGCTCGACAAGCTCGCCGCCGTGGCCGCCTTCGCGCGCGTGAACTCGATCGACCGCGACATCGTCGTCTCGCCGGGCGCGCGCATCGGCATCGTCACCGCGGGCAAGGCGCACCTGGACTTCATGGAGGTGCTCAGGCGGCTGGAGATCACACCGGCCGAGCTCGCAGCGCACGGCGTGCGCGTGCTGAAGCTCGGGCTGACGTTCCCGATCGAACGGACCCGCATGCTGGCGTTCGCCGAGGGGCTGGAGCAGATCCTCGTCATCGAGGAGAAGGGGCCCTCGGTCGAGCGGCAGGTGAAGGATCTCTTCTACAACGCGCCGCGTGGCCTGCGTCCGCAGGTGCTGGGCAAGACCGATGCGGCCGGTGCGCCGCTCGTCTCGGCCGCGGGCGAGCTCAGGCCCTCGCGGCTCATCGAGATCGTCGCTGCGTGGCTCGCGCGGCACGACGCGGCGCTGGACCGCCGCCACCACGTGCGCGACTTCACGCCCCCCGAGCTGCTGGCCAACGCCGGCGATGCGGTGAAGCGCCAACCCTACTTCTGCGCCGGCTGCCCGCACAACACGAGCACGAAGGTGCCCGAGGGCTCGCGCGCCTCGGCCGGCATCGGCTGCCACTTCATGGCCACCTGGATGGACCGCAGCACGGCGGGGCTCATCCAGATGGGCGGCGAAGGCGTGGACTGGGTCAGCCACTCGATGTTCACGAAGGTGCCGCACGTCTTCCAGAACCTCGGTGACGGCACCTACTACCACAGCGGCTACCTCGCCATCCGCCAGGCGGTGGCCGCGAACGCGACGATCACGTACAAGATCCTCTTCAACGACGCGGTGGCGATGACCGGGGGCCAGCCGGTGGACGGCGTCATCAGCGTCGACGCCATCGCACGCCAGGTCGAGAGCGAAGGCGTGAAGCGTGTCGCCGTGCTGTCCGACGACATCGGCAAGTACGACGCGATCAAGGCGCGCTTCCCCGCCGGCACCACCTTCCACGGCCGCGACGCGCTCGACGCCGTGCAGCGCGAGCTGCGCGCCACGCCGGGCGTCACCGTGCTCATCTACGAGCAGACCTGCGCCGCCGAGAAGCGCCGCCGGCGCAAGAAGGGCGAGCTCGCCGACCCGCCGCGGCGCCTCTTCATCAACGAGGCGGTGTGCGAAGGCTGCGGCGACTGCGGCGTGCAGAGCAACTGCGTCGCCGTGCTGCCGCACGAGACGGCGTTCGGCCGCAAGCGGCGCATCGACCAGACGGCGTGCAACAAGGACTATTCGTGCGCCAAGGGCTTCTGCCCGAGCTTCGTCGGCGTCACCGGCGGCAAGCCGCGCCGGCACTCGGGCATCCTCGGCAAGGACCGCGGCGCCTTCGAGCGCGCCGTCGCGGCGCTGCCGTTGCCCGCGCCCTGGCGGTGGACGGGGCCGTACGACCTGCTCGTCACCGGCGTGGGTGGCACCGGCGTCGTGACGATCGGCGCAGTGACGGCGATGGCCGCGCACCTGGACGGCTGCGCCGCAAGCGTGCTCGACTTCATGGGCTTCGCGCAGAAGGGCGGCTCGGTGCTGTCGTTCGTGCGGCTGGCCGACCGCCCCGATCGGCTGAACCAGGTGCGCATCGACGCGCAGCAGGCCGACGCGATCCTCGCCTGCGACCTCGTCGTCGGCGCCAGCCCCGAGGCGCTGAACACGGTGCGGCACGGGCGCACGCGCATCCTCGCCAACGAGCACCCGATCCCCGTGGCCGAGAGCGTGCGCAACCCCGACGCCGACCTGCGCCTCGCCGCGATGCTCGACAAGCTGCGTTTCGCCGCCGGCGCCGACCGCGTCGAGACCTTCGACGCGCAGGCGCTGGCCACCGACTTCCTCGGCGACACGGTGACGGCCAACGTGCTGGCGCTCGGCTTCGCATGGCAGCGCGGGCTGGTGCCGGTGAGCCTGGCGGCGCTGCAGCGGGCCATCGAGCTGAACGGCGTGGCGGTGGAGGCGAACAAGCTCGCGTTCGCGCTCGGCCGGCTGGCCGCCGCCGACCCGGCCGCCTGCGAGCGGCTGCGCGAAGGCCACGCCGACGAGCCGGTGCCCGAGGAGACGCTCGATGCGCTGGTCGAGCGCCACGCGGCGCACCTCACCGCGTACCAGAACGCGGCGTGGGCGGCGCGCTACCGCCACACGGTGGCCGCGGCACGCGAGGCCGAGTCGCGGCTGGGCACCGGCGAGGCGATGCCCTTCACGCGCGCCGTCGCCGCGAGCCTGGGCAAGCTGATGGCCTACAAGGACGAGTACGAGGTGGCGCGCCTGTACACCGACGGCGGCTTCGCGCGCCAGCTCGCCGAGCAGTTCGAAGGCGAGCTGAAGCTCGAGTTCCACATGGCCCCGCCCTTCCTCGCCGGGCCGGGGCCGAACGGCGAGCCGCCGAGGAAGATCCGCCTCGGCGCGTGGCTGCTGCCGGCGATGAAGTGGCTGGCGCGCGGCCGGGTGCTGCGCGGCACGGCGTTCGACTTCTTCGGCCGCACCGACGAGCGGCGTCTGGAGCGCGAGCTGATCGAGCGCTTCGAGTCACGCGTGGCCGAGCTCGTGCAGCTGCTGCCGCAGCTCGATGCGAAGGCGCAGCCGCTGGCCGTGCAGGTGGCGCAGGTGCCGCTGGCGATGCGCGGCTACGGGCACGTGAAGCTGGCCAACGTGGCGCTGGCGCGCACGCGCGAGGCCGAGCTGCTGCACCGGCTGGACCCGGCGAAGTACCCGGCGCCGCCGAAGGGCGCACGGGCGGGGCAGTTCAAGGGGGTGGCGGTGACGGCGGGCTGAGACGGCAGGCTGCGCCGTGCGGATCGGGGCCGGACCCATGTCGACCGCGCAGACTGGTGGCCTGCAGGCGCTCAACCAGCGCCAGCGAACGCCCGCGGCTCCGCAGGTTCACCACTGGCGGCCGCCCGCAGCTCGCACTGCCACCACCCCACGTCGTGCCACTGCCCGGACTTGAACCCGATGCGCGGATACACGCCCACCGGCCTGAAGCCGACCGACTCGTGCAGCGCCACGCTGGCCGCGTTGGGCAGCGTGATGCCGGCGCACGCCTGCCAGTAGCCGAGGCCGCGCAGCTCGTCGAGCAGCCGCCGGTACAGCCGCTGCCCCACCTTCTGCCCGCGGCAGTCCTCGCGCACGTAGGCCGTCACGTCCACCGCCCAGCGGTAGGCGGCGCGTTCGCGGTGCGCGCTGGCGTAGACATAGCCGTTGACGCGGCCGGCGTCGTCCTCGCCGACGAGCCACGGGAAGCGCTGCAGCGTCTTCGTGATGCGGCCGGCCATCTCGGCCACGCTCGGGGGCTCGACCTCGAACGAGATCGGCGTCAGCTCGACGATGGGGGCGTAGATGGCCTGGATCGCCGCGGCGTCGGCGGGCGTGGCGGTACGGATCTTCATGGCGCGATTCTGTGGCCTGCCGCATCGGATTCGGGCGGCGCCACGCGGCGCCGCGCCACGCGACAACCACGCCACGCCGCGCGTCTGCGCGCGGCCTGGAGTCGCCTCCCCAATGCGCCGTGCCGCCCTCCCGCTACGATTCCGCGCCATCGAAAGTTCCCTCAGGAGAGACCGAATGCCCCAGTTCCCGGAGCGGCTTCGCCGTCTGCCGGCCCGCGCCGCCGGCGTACTTGCCGCGATCGTGCTGGCCGCCTGCGCCACGCCCGGCGGTGAAGCGCCGGACATCTTCGCCAGCCGCGAAACCCATGCCGCCAGCCGCGACGAGACGTGGTTCGTCTATCTCGAGTCGGGCAAGACCGGCTTCACCGAGCGCAGCGCGCTGGAAGCGATGCAGCGCGGCCACATCGCCAACTTCCAGCGCCTGTTCGGCGAGAAGAAGCTGATGGCCGCCGGGCCGCTGAAGGACCCCACCGAGTTCAAGCGCGGCATCGTCATCGCCAAGGCGCCGACTCAGCGCGAGCTGGCCAGCTACTTCCAGCCCGACCAGTACGTGCGCGACGGCTACCTCAAGCTCAACGCCGTGCCCGCGCTCGTCAACAAGCCGCTCGCCACCGAGGGTATCGACAGCAGCGGCATCGAGGAAGGCCGCATCGTGCAGGTGATGCGCGGCGACAAGGCGCTGGCCTCCAACGAAGCCGCGGCGCAGCGCGCGATGCTGCAGCGCCTGGTGGACCAGGGTTCGTTCGGCGCCTGGTACACGCTGGAGGCGGGGCCGGTGGCCGAGGTGCTGTTCAGCCGCAACCGGGACGACCGCGCGCTGCAGCAGGCGCTGGCGAACCTGCCTGCCGTGAAGGGTGGCGTGCCGGTGGCCGTGTGGACGCAGTGGTTCGCGAAGGGCGTGCTTCGCTAGCAGAGCGAACTCGCGCCGCTAGCGGCCCCGAACGGCTTCGGGCGAGTCGGCCGGCACCGGCCGCGTGCTCATCAGCGCCAGCAGCGCCCCGACGACGCGGTTGACCGTGCCGCGGTGCGCCGCGGTGAAGGAGAAGGCGTTGCGCACCCAGGCGTCGCGCCGCGGGTCACCGGCCAGCCGCGCGGCGCGCGCCACCGCGGCGCGCAGGTCGCTCGCGCGCTCGGCAGCGCCGGCAGCGATGGCCAGCTCGGCGACGTTCTCGTGGTCGCTCGTGTGCGGGCCCATCAGCACCGGGCAGCCGCAGGCCGCGGCCTCGACGAGGCTCTGGCCGCCGTGCCGGCGGTCGAAGCTGCCGCCCAGCAGCGCGACGTCGGCCATGCCGTAGTACGTGGCCATCTCGCCCGGCCGGTCGCCCAGCCACACATCGGCGCCCAGCACGTCGGCCGGCGGCAGCGGCCCCCAGGTCGAGCGGCGCTTCATCACGAGGCCGCGCTCTCGCACCTCGAAGGCCACGCGTGCCAGCCGCTTCGCACGACGCGGCACGACGACCAGCAGCGGCCGCGGCGCCGACAACGCGCGCCAGGCGTCCAGCAGCGGCTCCTCCTCGCCCTTCAGCGTGCCGGCGGCCAGCACCACCGGCCGCCCGACGGCCTGCCGCCACTCCAGGCCGCGTGCGATCAGCTTCACCGGCGGCTCGACGTCGAAGCGCAGGTTGCCGAACACGCGCACCTGCTGCGCGCCCACCTTGGCCAGCCGGCGTGCGTCGGCGTCGCTCTGGGCCAGCACCAGCGCGAGGCTCTGGAAGCCGGGCTCGAGCAGGGCGCGGCGGCGCTGCGCGTGTTTCAGGTCGGCGTCGCCGAGGCGCGCATTGGCCATCATCACCGGCACGCCGGCCTGTGCCGCACGGTGCAGCAGGTTGGGATGCGTCAGCCGCTCCATCAGCACGCCCACGCGCGGCTGGTGGCGGCGGAAGAACCGGCGGGCGGCGCCCCGCGTGTCGAACGGCAGCCAGGCCTGCACGTCGCCGGGCTTGAGCAGCTTGTAGCCTTCGGCGCGCCCTTCGGCCTCGCCGTGCGTGAGCAGGTAGCGCCAGCTCGGGTTGAAGCGGCGCAGCTCGCCCACGAGCACGGCCGCCTCCTTCACCTCGCCGAGCGTCTGCGCGTGCACCCATACCGCGCCGGGTTGCGCACGCGGGCCGCCGAACGCAAGCCGCTCGTGCCAGCGCAGGCGGTAGCCGCGGTGCTCGCGGCCGCGCCACCACAACGCGGCGAATCGCCACGGCAGGGCCAGCAGCGTGAGCGCGGAGTGCCAGCCGCGGGCGAGGCTGGCGATCACGCCGGGCGAGCAGGGCTCATGACGGCGGCGATTCTAGGAACGGCCCCGTCGCGAGCACGGCCGCGGCGGCGGCTCAGCGCGCGGGCGGAGCGAGCAGCGTGTCCTGGTACACGAACGCGGCCGGCAGCCCGCCGGTGTGCAGGAAGAGCACGCGGTCGGCGTTCGCCCAGCGTCCGCGGCGCGCCTCGCCGACGAGCCCGGCCATCGCCTTGCCCGTGTACACCGGGTCGAGCAGCAGGCCCTCGCTGCGCGCCAGCCACTGCACCGCCTCGACCATCGGCGCGTTCGGCAGCGAATACTTCGGCTGCCAGTAGCCGCCGACGCACTGCACCGCCCCGCGCGCAAGAGTGGTGCCACCCTGGCCGCCGTCACCGAGCAGCGCGAGCACGGCGCGCGCCTCGTCGAAGACGAGCGGCTCCTGCTGCGCGGGGTCGCGGCTGACGCCGATGCCGACGATCGGCGTCGCGACGCCCAGCGCCGTGAAGCCGGCGAGCAGGCCGCCGTGCGTGCCCGAGCTGCCCGAGCCCAGCACCACGGCATCGAAGTCCAGACGCTGTTCGTCGCACTGCCGCTGCAGCTCCTGCGCGCAGACCACGTAGCCGAGCCCGCCGACGGCGTTCGAGCCGCCGCCGGGGATGACGTAGGCCTTGCGGCCGAGCCGCGCCACGTCGGCAGCCACGGCGGCCATCGCCGCGGCCATGTCGCTGCCGCCGGGCACGACGGTGATCGCCTCCACGCCCATCAGGCGGAACAGGAAGTGGTTGCCGCCGGCGTCGGCGTGGTAGCTGCCGGGCACGCGCTCCTCGATAACGAAGCGGCACTCGAGCCCCTCGTGTGCCGCCGCGCTGAGCGTGATGCGGCAGTGGTTCGATTGCGGCGCGCCGCAGGTGACGAGGGTGTCCGCACCCTGCGCCAGCGCGTCGGCGACGAGGAACTCGAGCTTGCGCGTCTTGTTGCCGCCGGGGAAGAGGCCGAGCATGTCGTCGCGCTTGACCCAGACCTCGGGCCCGCGCCCGGCAGGGCACTGCGCGGCCAGCTCGGCGCTGAAGCGCGGCAGCGGTTGCAGCGGCGTCGGCGCGTGCGAGTAGACGCGGCGGGGAAAACGCTCGAGGCGTCGGCTGAGGTCGGCAAGCATGGCCGCGCGAGCATACCCGCGTGCAACGGCCGCGCCGCATGCAACCGGCGCGGCGCCGATCGCGGTGCCGATCGCGGTGCCGGTCGCGGTGCCGATCGCGGCGCGTCAGTGCCGCAGGCAGATCTTGCCGAACTGCCTGCCGCTCTTCAGGTAGGCGAGCGCCTCCTTCAGCTCCTCGAACGCGAAGGTGCGGTCGACGACGGGCTGCACGCGGTGCTGGCCGACGGCGCGCAGCATCGCCTCGAAGCCGTCGCGCGAGCCGACCGTCACGCCCTGCAGCCGCACCTGGCGCGTGACGACGAGGCCCAGCGGCGCAGCCAGCTGCCCGCCCGACAGCACGCCGATCATCGACAGCGTGCCGCCCGGGCGGATGCAGCGCAGCGACTGCGGCAGCGTCTTCTCGCCGCCGAGCTCGACGATGTGGTCGAAGCCGCGCCCGCCGGTGAGCTCGCGCGCGGGCTTCGCCCACTCCGGCGTGGCCGTGTAGTTGATGCCGTGGTCGGCGCCGAGCGCCCGCGCCCGCGACAGCTTCTCGTCGCTGGAGGAGATCACCGTGACCTCGGCGCCACGCAGCTTGGCGAACTGCAGCGCGAAGAGCGCGACGCCGCCGGTGCCCTGCACCAGCACGTGCGCGCCGGGGGCGAGGGTGTCGAAGGTGACGAGCGCGCTCCACGCGGTGAGCGCGGCGCAGGGCAGCGTGGCGGCCTGCTCGTCCGACAGGTGCGCCGGCACGGGGCAGACGCCTGCCTCGGGCAGGCACATCAGGTCGGCCATCGTGCCGTCGATCGGCCCGCCGAGCGTGCGCACGAGGCGCTCGAGCGTCGGCTCGCCGGCGATCCACTCCTGGCAGAAGGTGGGGCAGACGCGGTCGCCGACCTTGACGCGCGTGACGCCGGCGCCAACCTCGACCACCTCGCCGACGCCGTCGGACACCGGCACCAGCGGCAGGTTGCCGGTGAACGCGCCGTAGCCGCGCACGACGACGTAGAGGTCGCGGAAGTTCAGCGACGCCGCGCGCATCTTCAGCAGCACCTGGCCCGGCCCGGGGCGCGGCTCGGCGCGCGTGCCCAGCTGCAGGTGCTCCATGTCCCACTGGTCGCGGATCTCGAAGGCGCGCATCGCCGGGGTCTCCTCGCTGGTTGATCGGCCGGCCGGGCCGCGTTGCGTGCCACACTGTAGCGACCGCCACGGCGAGCCTGCCGCGTGCCCCATCGGGCGCAGCCCAGGCGCCGCTGACCGGGAGACCCGCATGAAGATCCGCCCGGCCGAACGCCGCGACCACGAGCAATGGCTGCCGCTGTGGCGCGGCTATCAAGCCTTCTACCAGGTGGACCTCGGCGACGCGGTGACCGACGCCACCTGGCTGCGTTTCCACGACCCGGCCGAGCCGATGCACTGCGCCGTGGCCGAGGTCGACACCGAGGACGGCGCCGGGCGCCTCGTCGGCCTCGTGCACTACATCTTCCACCGCAGCTGCTGGATGTTGAACCCTTCGTGCTACCTGCAGGACCTCTTCGCCGCGCCGGACATGCGCGGCCTGGGGGTCGGCCGCGCGCTCATCGAGCATGTCTACGCCGCGGCGGCGAAGGCGGGCTCGACGCGCGTGTGGTGGCTGACGCACGAGTCGAACGCGCAGGCCATGCTGCTGTACGACCGCATCGCCGAGAAGAGCGGCTTCGTGCAGTACCGCAAGGCGATCGGCTGAGGCTCGGGCCGCCGCGGCGCAACGCCGCCGCGGGGCGGGCCGCTCCGGCCGAACGGCCCGGCCGACCTTGAGCGGCGTCAAGGCGGCCGCAAAGGGCCGGGCTGCACCGGCCCGGCCGTGAACAACTGCGCCCTCCGCGCCCGGCCCGGCGCGTAAGCTGCCATGTCGTCCACTCCCCCGACGCTGCGCAGACGTCCGATGCGCCCCCGCGCGCAGCACGTCAGCCACTCACCCCATGATCGACACCCCGGTCGAACCCGAAGCCCGCGTCGAGGTACTGGTCGGCGGCGCCTGCGAGCTGCATCTGCAGGACGGCCGCGTGCTGCGCGGCGAGCTGCTGCCGGCCCCCGACGACGCCGCGATGCTGCAGCTGCGCACGCCGACCACTGCCGAAAGCGCCGACGGCGAGACGGTCGTCGAGAGCGTGCCCCGCGCCCAGGTACGCCTGCTGCGGCTGGCCACCGCGCGCCGGCCGGCGCCGGCCAGCGGGCGGCGCCTGACGATGGCGCTGCCCGGGCTCGAGACGCTGGCCGTGGCCTGCACCGGCACACACAGCGCGCCGCACGGCGGCCTGTGGCTCGACGTGCAGCTGCCCGACGGCGCGAACGAGGCCTGGTACGTGCCGCCGCGCGCCGTGCCGCTGCTGCGCTGGCTGGGCCGCATGCCGGCGGCGCACGCGGCCGTGCCGCGCAACGCCGCCGAGCTGTGGGCGGCGCTCGACCGCCCGCCGCAGCGGCACGCACGCCACCTCGGCATGGCGCTCGTCGAGGCCGGCCAGGTGACGCCGCAGGCGCTGGCCAAGGCGCTGCAGGCCCAGGCCGAGCGCCGCGAGCGCGGCGAGCCGCACCTGCTCATCGGCCAGATGCTGGTGCAGGCCGGCGCCCTGGCGCCCGAGCAGCTCGCCGCGGCGCTTTCCGACTGGATGGGCGTGCCGGTGGTCGACCTGCGCGAGTTCACGCCCGAGCCCGAGGCGCTGCAACGTGTGCCGCGCGCGCTGGCCGAGCGCGGCCAGGCGCTGCCGCTGGCCCTGCGCGACGACCGCCTCGTCGTGGCCATGGCCGACCCGTGGAACCGCGCCTTGCAGGACGAGCTTCGTTTTGTCAGCGGCGCTCGTGTGGTGCCGGTGGCCGCCTCGCCGCAGGCGCTGGCCGCCGCGCTGCTGCGCGCCTACGGCGTCGTCATCCCGTCGCTGGGCGGCGCCATGGGCGAAGGGCCCGCGGGGGCCGCGGCGCGCGACGGCGATGTCGATGCCGGCCCGCCCGACCAGGTGCCGCTGCCGCTGGTCACCTTGCGCACCGGCCTGCACGAGCTGGCCGCCGAGCTGACGGCGGCCGGCACCACGGCCGAGGACGAGCAGTCCGCCACGTCCGAGTCGGACAACACGCTCGTGCGCATGATCAACGCCCTCATCACCGAGGCCGTGCGGCTGCGCGCTTCCGACATCCACGTCGAGACCGGCCCGCCACCCAAGCCCGTGCGCGTGCGCCTGCGCGTCGACGGCGAGCTCGTGCCGTGCCTCGAGCTGCCGGCGCGGCTGCGCTTCGCGGTGGTGGCGCGGCTGAAGATCATGGCCGAGCTCGACATCTCCGAGCATCGCAAACCGCAGGACGGCAAGATCGCCTTCGCGCGCTTCGGCGGGCCGAAGGTCGAGTTGCGCGTCGTCACCGTGCCCACTCACGGCGGGCTCGAGGACGTGGTGCTGCGGCTGCTGTCGGGCCTGAAGCCGATGCCGATCACCGAGATCGGCCTGGCCGAGGCCAACCTCGCCGCGCTGCGCGAGGTGATCGCCAAGCCCTACGGCCTGGTGCTCATCTGCGGCCCCACCGGCTGCGGCAAGACGACGACGCTGCACTCGGTGATGCGCGAGCTCAACACCGACAAGCGCAAGATCTGGACCGCCGAGGACCCGGTGGAGATCGAGCAGGAGGGCCTGCGCCAGGTGCAGGTGAACCCGCGCATCGGCTGGACCTTCGCGCAGGCGATGCGCACCTTCCTGCGCGCCGACCCCGACGTGGTGATGATCGGCGAGATGCGCGACGAGGAGACGGCGCGCATCGCCGTGGAGGCGTCGCTCACGGGCCACCTCGTGCTGTCGACGCTGCACACCAACTCGGCGCCGGAGAGCATCACCCGCCTGCTGGAGATCGGGCTCGACCCCTTCATGTTCTCCGATTCGCTGCTGGCCATCCTCGCGCAGCGGCTCGTGCGGCGGCTGTGCCCGCACTGCCGTGTCGCCGAGCCGATGCGCGAGGACGCGCTGCACGCGCTCGCCGAGGAGTACCGCGCCAGCGCCAGCGGCCAGGGGCCGGCGGCCGCCGACACGGTGGCGCGCTGGCGCGCGGCCTGCGCCGACCCACAGGGCCAGGTGCGTGCCTGGCGGCACCAGGGCTGCGTGCACTGCGACCATCACGGCTACCGCGGCCGCCTCGGCCTGCACGAGCTGATGCGCGCCGACGAGGTGGTGCGGGAAGGCATCCGCCATCGCGCCCCGGCGCCCGAGCTGCAGGCCGCCGCGCTGGCCGCCGGCATGCGCACGCTGCGCCAGGACGGCATCGAGAAGATGCTGCAGGGGCTGACCGACATGCCCGAAGTCATCGCCGCGACGAACCAATGAAGACTCCCGCCACGCGCGTCGTCTACCTCACCGACCCGCCGCCGATGGTACGTGCCGCCGACGCCGAAGCGTCCGCTCCAGGTGCAGAGCGCGCCGCCGCGGGCGGGCCGCTGCCGCTGCCGGTGCTCTCCGCCATCGGCGAACGTCTGGCGGCGGCCGGTGCGCGCTTGCAGGAAGGGGGCGGCGCAACCGTGCTGCCGGACGAGCTGGCGCGGCTCGAACGTTTCGGGCTGCAGTTGCAGGAGCTGGCGCAGATCGTGGCGCGCGCGCAGCAGCTGCGGCGCGAGAACGTCGACCTCGGCCTCGCGCTGCTGCAGACGGTGGCCGAGTGGAGCGGCGAGGCCGACCGCCTGGGCGTGGAGCTGCACGGCCCGGCCGCGAGCGAGGCGGTGCAGGCCAACCCGGCGGCGCTGAAGCACCTGCTCGACCTGATGGTCGAGCACACGTTGCAGCAGGGGCGCGTGGTGCGCCTCGCGATCGAGCTGCCGGCCGAGGGTGGCGGCGTGCGCCTCGTGGCCAGCGTCAGCAGCGAGCCGGCTTCGCAGAGCCCGCAGCGCGACACGCTGGCCTGGCAGCTGCTGCAGTGGTTCGCGGCGGCGCTGGGGCTGGTGGCGCAGCGCGAGGTGGTGCCGCGGGGCGAGCGGGTGGGGGTGCTGTTGCCGCGAGCTTGATTGGCGGCGAATCCGGCCCTCGCGGGTGTGCGGAGCTCCACCCGTTCGAGGTCGTGGCGCGCCAAGGCCACCCCGCCGTCCCGATCCCGCCACACCCTTCGTGGGCCGAGCCCTGCCGGACCGATCCGGCCCGGTCCGGAGTCGTGTCCGCTCAGCCGCCCCTCAGCCGCGCCCGCAACTCCGTCTTCAGCACCTTGCCGTAGTTGTTCTTCGGCAGCGCCGCCACGAACTCGTAGCGCTTGGGCCGCTTGAAGCGGGCGATGTGCGCCAGGCAGTGCGTGTCGAGCGCCGCGGCATCGACGTTCGCGCCCGGCTGCGCGACGACGAAGGCGACGACCACTTCACCCCACTCGGCGTCGGGCGCGCCGACCACCGCCACCTCGGCCACGCCGGGTGCGGTGAGCAGCACCTCCTCCACCTCGCGCGGGTAGATGTTCGAGCCGCCGCTGATGACGAGGTCCTTGCTGCGGTCCTTGAGCGTCAGGAAGCCGTCGGCGTCGAGCACGCCGATGTCGCCGGTCCACAGCCACCCGTCGCGCAGGGCCGCGGCCGTGGCTTCGGGGTTGCGCCAGTAGCCCGCCATCACCGTGTCGCCTCGCACCAGCACCTCGCCGACTCCGCCCGGCGGCAGCGTGCGGCCTTCGGCGTCGGCGACGCGAACCTCGACCGGCGTCTGCGCCACGCCCACCGAGGCCAGGCGCTCGAGGTGGCGCGGGTGGGCCGCGTCCGCCAGGTGCCGGCGCGCCAGCGCCGTGCCGACCATCGGCGTCTCGCCCTGCCCGTAGATCTGCACGAAGCGCGGCCCCATCACCGCCAGCGCGCGCTGGATGTCCGCCAGGTACATCGGCGCGCCGCCGTAGACGATGGTCTTGAACGAGCGCGCCGCGTCTTCGGGCGTGAGACCGTGCCCGACGGCGTGCTCGACGAGGCGCTTGACGATCGTCGGCGCGGCGAAGGTGGACAGCGGCCCGAGCTCGCGCCCGAGCGCGAAGAGCTCGGCCGGGTCGACGCCGCCCGAGGCCGGCACGACGTGGCGGGCGCCGGCCATCAGGTGCGGGATGGCGTAGATGCCGCAGCCGTGCGACATCGGCGCGCCGTAGACGATGGCGTCGCCGGCGTCCACCGGATCGACGTCGACGAAGTACGTGAGCCCCATCGTCATCAGGTTGCGGTGCGTGAGCATCACGCCCTTCGGCCGGCCGGTGGTGCCGCTCGTGTAGAACAGCCACGCGAGGTCGTCGGGCCCTCGTTCGGCCGGTGGCGGCAGCGACGCCACGTCGGGCCCGGGGGCGCCTTCGCCGTCGCCCGCGGGCGCCAGCAGCGCGTCGGCTTCGGCCGACTCGATGTCGATCTGGCGCTCGAGCCCCGCCAGCGGCTGCGGTGCCACGTCGCGCGTCACGAAGGCCCAGCGCGCCTCGGCGTTGCCGATGATCCACTCCACCTCGCTGCCGTGCAGCTTGGCGTTCACCGGCACGACGGCGAGGCCGGCCCACCAGGCGCCCCACATCACCTCCAGGTAGCGCGGGTGGTTGCGCATGAAGAGCACGAGGCGGTCGCCCGGCCGCAGCCCGGCGTCGTGCAGCCGCCGCGCGAAGCCCGCCGCGCGCGCTGCCCACTGGCCGTGCGTGGCATGCACCTGCGCGCCTTCAAGGATGGCCGCGCGCCCGGGTGCCGCGCGGGCCTGCCGGGCGAGCAGCTGGGCGAGGGTCATGGCTCGACGCGCGGCTTGCGGCAGCGTGCGCTCGGAAGACGGCTTCTCAGTCCGCCGGCATCGGCACCGGCGTCGTGTACGCCGGCACCTGGTAGCCGCGCTGCACCGCCGGGCGCACGGCGATGCGCTCGTACCAGCGGCGCACGTGGGTGAACTCGCGGATGTCCACCTGGTGCCACTCGAAGCGCGCGATCCACGGCCACGTGGCGATGTCGGCGATGGAGTACTCGTCGACGATGTACTCGCGCCCTTCGAGCCGGCGGTCGAGCACGCCGTACAGGCGCCTGGCCTCCTCGCGGTAGCGCTCGGCGGCGTACTCGCTGGCGTCGGGCCTGGCGCGCAGGAAGTGGTGCGCCTGGCCGATCATCGGGCCCACGCCGCCCATCTGCCACATCAGCCACTCGATCGTGCGCATGCGCGCCTTGGGCTCCTTCGACATCAGCCGGCCGGTCTTCTCGGCCAGGTAGATGAGGATGGCCCCCGACTCCATCAGCGAGAAGTCGTCGTTGTCGTGGTCGACGATGGCCGGGATGCGGTTGTTCGGCGCGATGGCCAGGAACTCGGGCCTGAACTGCTCGCCCTTGCCGATGTCCACGGCGATGGCGCGGTAGGCGAGGCCGAGCTCCTCGAGCATGATGGAGGCCTTGCGGCCGTTCGGCGTGGTCCAGGTGTACAGGTCGATCATGCGGGCGCGGCCGTCGAGAGTGATGCGGCACGGCACATTGTGCCTCCTGGGTTCGTGCGCGCCCCGGTCTCGGTGCGCCGAGGGCGCAGGGCGGGCCAGCGTGGCCGTACCAGCCGTGGGGTCTGTTCCCGTGCGCTGCCATCCGTCCCTGCGGCCCTGGGCGGGGCGAACAGCCGACCTCGGTCGCCCGCGCGACAACGCCGCGCCGGCCGCGATGCGACGATGATCGCGCCGCTGCAAACCCGAAAGGCCCGGCCATGACGACGACCCTGCAGACCTTCCTCGTCGCGCGCGACGACCTCGGCCGCACACGCCTGGCCGCCGGACCGCTGCCCGAGCCGGCCGACGGCGAATTGCTCGTGCGCATCGACCGCATCGCCTTCACGGCCAACAACATCACCTACGCCGAGATGGGCGAGCGCATGGGCTACTGGCGCTTCTTCCCGGCGCCCGAGGGCTTCGGCATCGTGCCCGCGTGGGGCTTCGGCGACGTGCTCGTCTCGCGCCACGCGGTCGTCTCGGCGGGCGAGCGCCTCTACGGCTTCTGGCCGATGGCCACGCACGTGGTGCTGCGGCCTGATCGCGTGGCGGCGGGCAGCTTCGTCGATGCGAGCGAGCATCGGCAGCCGCTGCCCGCCGCCTACAACCTGTACCAGCGCTGCGCCGGCGATCCTTCGTACGTGGCGGCCGACGAGGACTGGCAGGCACTGCTCAGGCCGCTTTTCGTCACGTCGTTCCTGCTCGACGACTTCCTCGCCGACGCGGGCTTCTTCGGCGCCACGCGCGTGTGGCTCTCGAGCGCGTCGAGCAAGGTGGCGCTGGCGTTGGCGCACCTGCTGCGCTCGCGCGGCGGCGTCGAGGTGATGGGGCTCACCTCGGCAGCCCACCGCGACGTTGTCGCCGCGCTCGGCGTCTACCGCCGCGTGTGGACCTACGCCGACGTGCCGGCGCTGCCGAACGACGGCCGCGCCGTGTTCGTCGACTTCGCCGGCGGCGTGGCGCTGCGCCGCGCGGTTCACACGCGGCTGGGCGAAGGGCTCGTCTACAGCAGCGCGGTGGGCATGGCACATCGTGATGCCGAGATCGGTGCGGCGCCGCCGCCGACGGGCGTGAAACCGGTGTTCTTCTTCGCCCCCGAGCGGCTGCGCCAGCGCGCCCGCGACTGGGGCCGCGAGGGCCTGGAGCAGCGCATCGGCCAGGCGTGGCGCGCCTTCCTGCCGGTGGCGCGCGGCTGGCTGGAGCCGGTGCACTCCTGTGGACCCGAAGCCGTGGCGCGTGTCTATGAGGAGGCTCTGCACGGCCGCGTGCCTCCGCGCACCGGGCATGTGCTGATGCTCGGCGAGGGCCCGGGCCAGGACTGAGAGCCTCTCGAGCTCGGATCCGAGGTCGGCCGGCGTCCATCCGCCGCTGTCGCTTTCGCGGGCGCACGCAGGTGGTGGCGTGCCGAGGCCGCCGGGTGGTCGGCTCCGCGAATGTCCTCTCCTGGAGTGTCCTCTCCTGACTAGCTAGCGAGGAACCTCAGCCGTGCGCAACCGGCGCTCGGGCGAAGGTGGAGCGGCCAGCAGGCTGTGCAGCAGGCCTTGCAGGATGGTCTTCAGTCGCGGCGCAGGGCACCCCACCGGCCCGATCCCGCCACCAAGCGGCGAAGCCCGATCACCCGCCGGCCCGACGCAAGCCGCCATGGCACGGTTCATGCGAGTACTGATCGGTATACCGATCAGTGCACCCACAGGAACCGATCTTGCGCACCTTGCCCGATCCGGCCGAACCGAACGGTGCACGTGCGCCACAAGCCGGTGCGTGGGGTGGCGTGGCCGGCGGCGAAGCCGTGCTGCTGACGCTGGCCGACTGGCGCCTCGCCGTGCAGGCCGGAGCCCCCTGGCCCGATCTGCTGTCCGCTCGCCTGGCGCGCCTGCGTGAAGCCGCGGCGCCGCACGCGTGGATCGCGCTGGCCACGCCCGCGCAACTGCAGGCCCGCATCGCCAAGCTGCACTCGATCGCCGCAGGCCGCCCCGCGGCCCAGGTGCTGCGCACGCATCCGCTGTTCGGCGTGCCCTTCGCCGTCAAGGACAACATCGACGTCGCCGGCTGGCCGACGACCGCCGCCTGCCCGGCCTGGGCGGAGACGCACGAACCCGCGTCGCGCCACGCCAACGCGGTGCGCCGCCTGCTCGATGCTGGTGCGGTGCTGCTGGGCAAGACGAACCTCGACCAGTTCGCCACCGGCCTTGTCGGCACGCGTTCGCCGTACGGCGCGCCCGAGAGCACGCTGGCACCGGGGCGCGTCAGCGGCGGGTCCAGTTCCGGCTCGGCCGTGGTCGTGGCGCGCGGCGACGTGCCGTTCGCGCTCGGCACCGACACGGCCGGCTCCGGCCGCGTGCCGGCCGGCTTCAACAATCTCGTCGGGCTGAAGCCGACAACCGGGCGCATCGGCACCAGCGGCGTGCTGCCGGCGTGCCGCACGCTGGACTGCGTGTCGGTGTTCGCGCTGACGGTGGAAGACGCGGCGGCCGTGCTGGCGGTCGCCGAGGGGCCGGACGACGACGACGAGTACAGCGCCTTCGCGCCGGGTGCCGCGGTGTTGCCGGCAGCGCCGCGCGTCGGCATCCCGAAGGTGGCCGTGCTCGACGCCGCGCTCGGCTACGACGCGGCCTGGCAGCGCACGCTGGCGCTGCTGCACGAAGCCGGCGCCACGATCGTCGAGCTCGACTTCGCGCCGCTGCACGACATCGCGCGCCTGCTCTACGAGGGGCCGTGGGTGGCCGAGCGCTATCACGCCGCGTTGCCGCTCATCGAGCGCCGGCCGCAGGACATGGACCCGACGGTGGCTGGCATCCTCGTGGGCGCCACACGCTGGTCGGCGGCGCAGACCTTCGCCGCGCAGTACACGCTGCAGCGTGGCCGCAAGCGTGCACAGGCGCTGTGGCAGCAGGTGGACATGCTGATGGTGCCCACGGCGCCCCGCCATCCGAGCTTCGACGAGGTCGCCGCCGACCCGGTGGGCGCCAACGCCGTGCTCGGCTCCTACACGAACTTCGTCAACTTCCTCGGCTGGTCGGCGCTGGCGCTGCCGGCCGGGTTCACCGACGAGACGCCGGCGCGGCCGGCGCTGCCTTTCGGCGTCACCTTCATCGGCCCGGGCGGCGCGGACGCCGCGCTGGCCCGCTTCGGCCGCACGTGGCAGCGCCTGCCGGCGCTGCGCGCGTTGCCGCTGGGTGCGACGGCGCGGCACATCGACGACACGGTGCCCGAGTCGAACGGCGATGCCGCGGACGCCGCCATCGCCATGCCGTGGCCGGCGAGCGAGGCGACGCTGCCGATCGCCGTCGTCGGCGCGCACCTGAGCGGCCTGCCGCTCAACGGCCAGCTCGTCGAGCGCGGTGCCGTGTTCGCCGAGGCCACGCGCACCGCAGCGCGCTACCGCCTGTTCGAGCTGCCCGCGAGCCAGCCGCCGAAGCCGGGGCTGCTGCGCGTGGCCGAAGGCGGCGGTGCGATCGAGCTCGAGGTCTGGCAGATGCCGCAGCATGCGCTCGGCAGCTTTCTTGCATTGATCCCGCCACCGCTCGGGCTCGGCCCGATCGAGCTCGCCGACGGCCGGCACGTGCACGGCTTCCTCTGCGAGGCCGCCGCGCTGCAAGGCGCGCGCGACATCACGGCCTTCGGCGGCTGGCGCGCCTGGCTGGCCGGGCGCCATGGCGCGGCCACCGGCGCCGTCGCCGCGTAGTTCTTCCTGCTTCGCCCACCCTGCCACCCCACCCCGAACCGGAACCTCCACGAGGAGCTGCCCCCATGCATCGCCGCGACTTCCTCTCCACCGCCCTTTCGCACGGCGCCGCCGGCAGCCTTGCCGCCGGCACGCTGGCGCTGCCTGCCACGGCGCAGGCGCAGGCGCGGCCCAAGGACGTGCTCATCGTCGCCAACGAGTTCGGCCCGAACTCGCTGGACATCCACACCGTGGGCGCCAACCGCCCGGCCTACGGCGTGAGCTGGCTCGCCTACGACCGGCTGATGACCTACGGCAAGAAGACGCTGCCCGACGGCCGCATCACCTACGACCGCAACAAGCTCGAGCCCGAGCTGGCCGAGAGCTGGCAGGTCGCGCCCGACGGCAAGAGCGTCACCTTCAAGCTGCGCAGGAACGCCAAGTTCCACGACGGCACGCCCGTCACCGCCAAGGACGTGAAGTGGAGCTTCGACCGCGCGGTCTCGGTCGGCGGCTTCCCCACCTTCCAGATGGCGGCCGGCTCGCTGGAAAGGCCCGAGCAGTTCGAGGTGGTGGACACGCACACCTTCCGTGTCAGGTTCATCCGCCCCGACAAGCTGACGATGAACGACATGGCGGTGCCGGTGCCCTGCATCTTCAACAGCGAGCTCGTGAAGAAACACGCCACGGCGCAGGACCCGTGGGGCCTGGCCTGGACGCGCAACAACACCGCCGGCGGCGGCGCGTACAAGGTCGAGGCGTTCCGCCCGGGCCAGGAGATCGTCTACGTGCGCTACGACGACTGGAAGAGCGGCCCGCTGCCCAAGCTGCGCCGCATCGTGCAGCGCGAGGTGCCCAACGCCGGCAACCGCCGCGCGCTGCTGGTCAAGGGCGACATCGACATGACCTACGAGATGCCGCCCAAGGACTTCAGCGAGCTCGCCAGGGACGGCGGCAGCGTCAAGGTGGTGACGATGCCGGTGGAGAACGCCCTCTTCTACGTCGGCATGAACGTCACCAGGCCGCCGTTCGACAACGTGAAGATCCGCCGCGCGGTGGCCTACGCGCTGCCGTACGACAAGATCCAGGACGCGGCCATGTACGGCCGCGGCACCAAGATGTGGGGCGCCGGCGCGGCCGAGGTGAAGAGCACCGCCTGGCCGCAGCCCACCTGGTACGGCACCGACATCGCCAAGGCCAAGGCGCTGATGGCCGAGGCCGGCGCGGCCGCCGGCTTCGAGACCACGCTGTCGCTCGACCTCGGCGGCGCCACCGTCGGCGAGCCCGCCGCGATCCTGATCCAGGAAGCGCTGGCGCAGATCGGCATCAAGGCGCAGATCAACAAGATCCCCGGTGCCACCTGGCGCGCGGCGCTGCTGAAGAAGGACATGCCGCTCATCCTCAACCGCTTCGGCGGCTGGCTCGACTTCCCCGAGTACTTCTTCTTCTGGTGCTACCACGGCCAGAACGCCGTGTTCAACACGATGAGCTACCAGAACCCGATGCTCGACAAGATCATCACCAACGCCCGCTTCGCCGAGAGCAAGCCGATCTACGACGCGGCGGTCAAGGAGATGATCCAGATCGCCTACGACGAGGTGCCGCGCATCCCGCTCGTGCAGCCCAACCAGGACGTGGCGATGCAGGCCAACGTCATGGGCTACATGTACTGGTTCCACCTGCAGCCCGACTACCGCCAGATCTGGAAGGCTTGAGGCGGGGCCCGCCATGTCTTCTGCAGGCTCCGACCTGGCCGCGCTCGTCGACGCGCAGGCGAAGCTCGTCGGCCTCTCCCTCACCGACGAGCAGCGTGCCGGCGTGCTGCGCTACATGCAGCTCGTGGCCGGCATCGCGCCGCGCGTGATGGAGTTTCCGCTCGCGCCGGCCGACGAGTCGGGCAACGTCTTCCGGCCGGTGGAGCCGCCGGGGGTGTCGACGGCGGCGCCGCCGGCACTGGCGCACCCATGAGCGCAGGCAACGCGACCTCACGCGTGCGCGCCGCACTCGCGCGCATCGAGGCCACCGAGCCGCGCGTCAACGCGTTCACTCAGGTGCTCGCCGAACGTGCGCTGGCGCGTGCCGAGGCGGTGGACCGAGCCGGCGCCGCCGGGCCGCTGGCCGGCCTGCCGTTCGCGGTGAAGAACCTGTTCGACCTCGAAGGCCTGGCGACGCTCGCCGGCTCGAAGATCGAGCGCGACTCGCCGCCCGCGCCGCGCGACGCGGCGCTCGTGCGCCGGCTCGAGGCGGCCGGGGCGGTGTGCGTGGGCGCACTCAACATGGACGAGTACGCCTACGGCTTCACGACCGAGAACAGCCACTACGGCCCGACGCGCAACCCGCACGACCTCGCTCGCGTCAGCGGCGGAAGCTCCGGCGGCTCGGCCGCCGCCGTGGCTGCGGGCCAGGTGCCGCTGGCGCTGGGTTCGGACACCAACGGCTCGATCCGCGTGCCCGCCTCGTTGTGCGGCGTCTTCGGGCTGAAGCCGACCTTCGGGCGGCTGACGCGCGCCGGCAGCTACCCGTTCGTCGCGAGCCTCGACCACCTCGGCCCCTTCGCCGCCGACGTGCCCACGCTCGCCGCGGCCTACGACGCGATGCAAGGCGCCGATGCCGACGACCCGGCGCAGGTGCCGCGGCCGGTGGAGCCCGCGCTGCCGCAACTCGAACGCGGCGCCGAGGGCCTGCGCATCGGCGTGCTCGGCGGCTGGTTCAGGCAGATGGCGCTGCCCGCCGCGCACGCCGCCGTGCAGAAGGCGGCCGCGGCGCTGCACGCGATGCCCGGCGTGCGCGACGCCGGCGAGGTGCTCTGGCCCGAGGTCGACCGCGCGCGCGCCGCCGCCTTCATCGTCACCAACGCCGAGGGCGCGGCGCTGCACCTGCCGGACCTGCGCAAGCGCGCCGACGACTTCGACCCGCTGACGCGCGACCGCTTCCTCGCCGGTGCGCTGCTGCCCGCCGCCTGGGTGGTGCAGGCGCAGCGCCTGCGGCAGTGGTTCGCGCGGCGCGTGGCCGAGAGCTTCGTGCAGGTCGACGTGCTGCTGGCGCCGGCCACGCCCTGCACCGCGCCGCCGATCGGCACCGAGTGGCTCGAGATCAGCGGCCTGAAGCTGCCGGCGCGCGCCAGCATGGGCCTGCTGACGCAGCCGGTGTCGTGCATCGGCCTGCCGGTGTGCGCCGTGCCGGTGTGGGGCTGCGACACCTCGGCGCCGCACCTGCCGATCGGCGTGCAGGTGATCGCCGCGCCGTGGCGCGAAGACCTCGTGCTGCGCGTCGCGCACGCGCTGCAGGCGGCCGGCGTGGCCGCCGCGCCGGTGGCGGATCTGCCTTGACGTGGCCGGGGCGGCAACGATGGACATCAACCTCCCCGGGCCCCACGCCGAGCTCACGGCGGCCTTCGCGCGCTACGAGGACGCGCTCGTGCACAACCGGACCGACGTGCTCGACGAGCTCTTCTGGCCGAGCCCGCACACCGTGCGCTACGGCGTCGGCGAGAGCCTCCATGGCATCGAGGCCATCCGCGCCTTCCGCGCCGCGCGTTCGCCTGCCGGGCTGGCGCGGCGCTTGCAGAACACCGTCGTCACCACCTACGGCCACGACTTCGGCACCGCGATGACCGAGTTCGTGCGCGAAGGCGGCACCAAGCTCGGGCGGCAGAGCCAGACCTGGTGCCGCATCGAAGGCCGCTGGGTCGTGGTGGCAGCGCATGTCTCATTGATCGACCGACCCGTGACCTGACGACCACCTCGAGGAACAAGGAGAGACCGACCATGAACCCGCAAGACCCGACGTCCTTCGACCTGCGCCGCCGCCACCTGCTGTCCGCCGGTGGCCTGGCCGGTGCCTCGCTGGTGCTGCCCGGCGCGCTGAGCAGCGCCTTCGCGCAGGCGCCGATCACCGTGGGCCTCATCTACGTCGGCCCGCGCGACGACTTCGGCTACAACCAGGCGCACGCCGAAGCCGCGGCGGCGCTGAAGAAGCTGCCCGGCATCAAGCTCGTCGAGGAGGAGAACGTCGCCGAGACACAGGCCGTGCAGAAGACGATGCAGGGCATGATCTCGCAGGACGGCGCGACGCTGCTGTTCCCGACGAGCTTCGGCTACTTCGACCCGCACATGCTGGCCGTCGCCGGCAAGAACGAGAAGGTGCGCTTCGCGCACTGCGGCGGCCTGTGGACGAAGGGCAAGCACCCGGCCAACACCGGCAGCTTCTTCGGCTACATCGACGAGTGCCAGTACCTCAACGGCGTGGTCGCCGGCCACATGAGCAAGAGCAGGAAGCTCGGCTTCGTGGCCGCCAAGCCGATCCCGCAGGTGTTGCGCAACATCAACGCGTTCACGATGGGCGCGCGCTCGGTGGACCCGAAGATCACCACCCACGCCATCTTCACCGGCGACTGGAGCATGCCGGTGAAGGAGGCCGAGGCGACGAGCAGCCTCGCGGACCAGGGCGTGGACGTCTTCACCTGCCACGTCGACGGCCCGAAGGTGGTGATGGAAACCGCCGCCAAGCGCGGCAAGCTGGTGTGCGGCTACCACGCCAGCCAGGCCAGGCTCGTGCCGCAGGCGTACCTCACGGGTGCCGAGTGGAACTGGCTCACCGCCTACACGCAGATCGTCGAGGCGGCGCGCACCGGCAAGCCGCATCCCAACTTCGTGCGCGGCGGGCTGAAGGACGGCTTCGTGAAGAGCTCGCCCTACGGCTCGATGGTGAGCGAGGCCGCGCGCAAGAACGCCGAGGACGTGCGCAGGAAGATGATGGCCGGCACCTTCGACATCTTTGCCGGCGAGCTGAAGGACAACACCGGCAAGGTCGTCATCGCCAAGGGCAAGGTGCTGAAGCAGACGGACGTCGAGCTCGAGGGGATGAACTACCTCGTGGAGGGGGTGATCGGGAAGGCCTGAGATCTCGCCGCGGCTTCTGACAAGACAGAGCGTAGTGGTGGGCTCGCGTTCGAAGGTTGGCGCGGCTCGGGCGCGGGTGGGCCGGCTGCGGCCGCTCAGCTGCGGCGGTCCACGTTGCGCTCGGACTTCCCTGCGATGCTCGGCCTGGGGTCGCGCCGCGGAACTCGTTGCACTCGCTTCGCTCGTGCCACTCAAACCCCCGCGGCGAGTCAGATGTGGATGCGCGCGAGTACGCGCGCCGACCCCAGGCCTGGCCTTGCAGGCCGCGCCGGGCCAGGAGGCCCGGCCGCTCGCCAGGCACAAACAGTCCACCGGACTGTTTGTGTCCGGGCTCGCCTTCTCGGCGCCGCGGATGCGCGGCCACAGCCGATCCACCCACGCCCGAGCGGCAACGTTCGCGGCGTTCGAAGTAGCAGCCGTCAAGTCGTTGGCGTCGAGCACAGACCACGCTGGCGCAAGGCCCTGGGCCCGAAGGGTGGTGGCACATTCAGGAGCGAGCGCCGCTTCGAGCGCATCGATGGCATTGCCGCTACTACCTCCCGGCGCGCTGGCACCACACGTGGAGCCGCGGCCGTGAACGTTCGCACTACCGCCGAGTCCCTCGCGCTCCCCGTGCTCGCCATCGCCGGCGGCCTGCTGCTCTTCGGCCTGTTCATCTGGATCGGCGGCCACGACCCGGTGCAGGCGTGGGTGCTGCTCTTCCGCGGTGCCTTCGGCGACGGCTTCTCGATCCAGAACACGCTGCAGCGCGCCGCGCCGCTGATGCTCACCGCGCTGGCCGTCGCGCTGCCCGCGCGCGCCGGCCTCACGGTCATCGGCGGCGAGGGCGCGCTCGTGCTCGGTGGCCTGGCCGCCGCCGCGCTGCCGCTTGCCCTGCCGCTGCCGCACAACGCGCTCGGCACCGCCGCGCTGCTGCTCGCCGCCGCGGCCGCCGGCGCCGCGTGGATCGCACTGGCCGGCTGGCTGCGCCAGTGGCGCGGCGTCAATGAGACGATCTCGAGCCTGCTGCTCGGCTACATCGCCATCGCGCTGTTCAAGCACATCGTCGAAGGCCCGCTGCGCGACCCGGCGAGCCTGAACAAGCCGTCGACGCTGCCGCTGCCCGAGGCCCTGCGCATCGGCACCATCGGCTCTTTCAGCCTGGACGACGTGCACTGGGGCCTCGCCTTCGGCATCGTGGGCTGCGTGCTCGCGGCGCTGTGGCTCGCGGCCACGACGCACGGTTTCGCCACGCGTGTCGTCGGCGGCAACCCGCGCGCCGCGCAGCTCGTCGGGCTGCCGGCCACGCGCCTCGTCGTCACCGCCTGCGCCTTCAGCGGCGCCGCGGCGGGGCTGGCCGGCGGCATCGAAGTCGCGGCGGTGCACACGGCGGCCAACGCGTCGCTCATCGTCGGCCTCGGCTACACCGGCATCCTGGTGAGCTTCGTCGCCAGGCACCAGCCGATCGCCGTCGTGCCGGTGGCCATCCTCTTCGGCGGCTTCCTCGCCGCGGGCAGCCTGCTGCAGCGGCGCATGGGCCTGCCCGATGCGTCCGTGCAGGTGCTGATGGGCTTCTGCTTCGTGCTCATCCTCGCCAGCGAGGCGCTGCGCGGGCGGCTGGCCGAGCTCTTCGTGCTGCGCCGCCCGCCGGTGCTGGCCGGGCCGTCGGGGGCGCCGGCATGAACACCGGTTTCGCCACGCTCGACGTGCTCGTCGCCGTGCTCGGCGGCGCCATCCGCGTGGGCACGCCGTTCCTCTTCGTCAGCCTCGGCGAGTGCCTCACCGAGAAGGCCGGGCGCATCAACCTCGGCCTCGAGGGCGTGCTCGTGTTCTCGGCCATGGCCGGCTTCGGCGGCGCCTACCTCTCCGGGCTGTGGTGGATGGGCGTGCTCGCCGCCGGCATGAGCGGCGCCTTCATCGCGCTGCTGCACGGCCTCGTCAGCAGCCTGCCGCGCGTCAACGACATCGCCGCCGGCATCGCCATCATGCTGCTCGGCGCCGGGCTCGCCTTCTACCTCGGCAAGCCGCTCATCCAGCCGCAGGCGCCACAGGTGCCGGCCATCCCGCTCGGCCTGTGGCTCGGCGCGGAGCCCGGCAGCGCCATCGCCGCGGCGCTGCGCATCAACACGCTGTTTCCGATCGGCGTCCTGATGGCGGCGGCGCTCGCCTGGGGCCTGGCGAACACCGGCTGGGGCCTGAAGGTGCGCATGGTCGGCGACTCCGCCGACGCGGCGCGTGCACTCGGCGCCTCGGTGGCCGGCGTGCGCATCGCCGCCACCACCGCCGGCGGCTTCATCGCCGGGCTCGGCGGCGCGTCGCTGTCGCTGTACTTCCCCGGCAGCTGGAACGAGGCGCTCTCCAGCGGCCAGGGCCTCATCGCCGTGGCGCTCGTCATCTTCGCGCGCTGGCGGCCCATGGCGTGCCTGGGTGCGGCGCTGCTGTTCGGCGGGGCCGGCGCGCTCGGGCCGGCACTGCAGTCGGTGGGCGTCACCGGCCACTACCACCTCTTCAACGCCGTGCCCTACGTGCTGACGCTGGCCATCCTGGTGTGGACCTGTTCGCCGCGGGTGAGCCTCGTCGGCGCGCCGGCCGAGCTCGGCGTCACGCGCTGAGGCGCGCCTCGACCGCGCGCGACCCGACGACAAGGACCGAACGACGATGCCGCACATCGCTTCCACGCCGTACCCGTGGCCCTTCGACGGCAGCCTGCAGCGGGCCAACACGGCGCTCGTCGTCATCGACATGCAGACCGACTTCTGCGGCATCGGTGGCTATGTCGACAAGATGGGCTACGACCTGGCGCTGACGCGCGCGCCGATCGCGCCGATCGGCCGCCTTCTCGCCGCCTTCCGCGCCAAGGGCATGCCGGTCATCCACACGCGCGAAGGGCACCGGCCGGACCTCTCCGACCTGCCGGCGAACAAGCGCTGGCGCTCGCAGCGCATCGGGGAACAGGGCCGGGGCATCGGCGACGCCGGCCCCTGCGGCCGCATCCTCGTGCGCGGCGAACCGGGCTGGGAAATCATCCCCGAGCTCGCGCCGGCGCCGGGCGAAGTGGTGATCGACAAGCCGGGCAAGGGCAGCTTCTGCGCCACCGACCTCGAGCTGGTGCTCGCGACACGCGGCATCCGCAACCTCGTGCTCACCGGCATCACCACCGACGTGTGCGTGCACACGACGATGCGCGAAGCCAACGACCGCGGCTTCGAATGCGTCATCCTCGAGGACGCGACCGGCGCCACCGACCTCGGCAACCACCAGGCGGCGCTGAAGATGGTGACGATGCAGGGCGGCGTGTTCGGCGCGGTGTCGAGCTCGGCCGCCGTGCTGGAAGCGGTGGCGGCGCTGTGATCGCCCCCGTCACGACCCATGCCGCGCCGGCCACCGGCGCGCTGGCGCTGCAGACGCTGGCCCTCACCAAGCGTTTCGGCGCCTTCACCGCACTGGACGCCGCCTCGATCACCGTGCGCCCGGGCACGGTGCATGCGCTGCTCGGCGAAAACGGCGCCGGCAAGAGCACGCTCGTGAAGTGCATCGTCGGCTACTACCGGCCCGACGACGGCGCCATCACGGTCGATGGCCGCGAGCAGGGGGTGGCTTCGCCGACGGTCGCACGCACGCTCGGCATCGGCATGGTCTACCAGCACTTCACCGTCGTGCCCGGCATGACGGTGGCCGAGAACCTGCTGATCGCCAAGGGCGCGCTGCCGCTCGTCGTCGACTGGAAGCGCGCGCGCGCGGAGCTCGAGGCCTTCATGGCCACGGCGCCGTTCAGGCTCGACCTCGACGCGACGCCGATGGCGCTCTCGGCCGGCGAGAAGCAGAAGCTCGAGATCCTCAAGCAGCTGTACCTGAAGCCGCGCCTGCTGATCCTCGACGAGCCCACCTCGGTGCTGACGCCGCAGGAGGCCGACGAGGTGCTGGGCTCGCTGGCCGTGCGCGCGCATGCCGGCGAGTGCAGCGTCGTGATGATCACGCACAAGTTCCGCGAGGTCATGGCCTTCGCCGACGACGTGACGGTGCTGCGCCGCGGCCGCGTGGTCTCCACCGGCGCGGTGCTCGGCACGCAGGCGGGCGAGCTCGCCGCGCACATGGTCGGCGACGAACCCGCCGCGCGCGAGGCGCGCGAGGAGGCGGGCGACGCCGCCGCCGTGCCGCGCGCGGCGCGCGATCTCGGCGAGCCGCGCCTCACGATCACCGGCCTCGTCGTCGAGGGCGACCGCGGCGAGCGGGCGGTGGACGGCATCCGCCTCGTGGTGCACGCCGGCGAGATCGTCGGCATCGCCGGCGTCTCGGGCAACGGCCAGCGCGAGCTGATGGAAGCGCTCGCCGGCCAGCGGCGGCGCGCGGCCGGCGAGGTGAAGGTGGGCGGCCGTCCCTACGAGGCCACGCGTGCGCAGAACCGCGCGCTGAAGGTGCGCGGCCTGCCGGAGGAGCCGCTGCGCAACGCCTGCGTGGCGGCGATGAGCGTGGCCGAGAACATCGGCCTGCGCAGCTTCGACGAGCCGCCGCACGCCCGCGCCGGGCTGCGCGTGCCGGGCTCGCTGGCACGGCGTGCGCGCGGGCTCATCGCCACCTACCGCGTGAAGACGCAGGGCGAAGGCGCACCGATCGGATCGCTCTCCGGAGGCAACGTGCAGCGCGCGGTGCTGGCGCGCGAGCTTGCCGACGACGCCGACGTGCTGCTGGTCAGCAACCCGGTGTTCGGCCTCGACTTCACGGCCGTGGCCGAAGTGCACGCACGGCTGGTGGCGGCGCGTGACCGCGGCGCCGCGGTGCTGATGGTGAGCGAGGACCTCGACGAGCTGCTGCACGTGGCCGACCGCATCGTCGTGATGAGCGGCGGGCGCCTCGTGCACGAGTGCGCCGCTGCCGGTGCCGACCGGCACGACATCGGGCGCTTCATGGGCGGGCACGGCGCGTCGCATGGCGAGCACGCCGCGCCTGCGACGGCGAACGGCAGCACCGCGTCCGGTGCCGCAGCGGCTCGCGCCGACCGGGTCGCCGCATGAACACGCCGCGCCGTTCGCAGGCGTGTCTCGCGCGGCGTGCCGCGCGGAAGGTCGCGCGATGAGCCCCTGCCCGCGCCCGCTGCCCGGCGCGCGGATGATCGCCGGACGCCCGTTCCCGTTCCGCCTCGAGCCCGGGCGCGCCGCGCTCGTCATCATCGACATGCAGCGCGACTTCATCGAGCCGGGCGGCTTCGGCGCGTCGCTCGGCAACGACGTGTCGCACCTCGCCGCCGCCGTCGGCCCGACGCGTGCGCTGCTCGACGCGTGGCGAACGCGTGCCTGGCCGGTGGTGCACACCCGCGAGTCGCACACCCCCGATCTCTCCGACTGCCCGCCGGCCAAGCGCCACCGCGGCTGCCCGAAGCTGCGCATCGGCGACCCGGGGCCGATGGGCCGGTTGCTGGTGCGCGGCGAACCCGGCTGCGAGATCGTGCCGGCGCTGGCGCCGCAGCCGGGCGAGGTCGTGATCGACAAGCCGGGCAAGGGGGCGTTCTTCGCCACGCCGCTGGCCGACGAGCTCAAGCGCCTGGGCGCGACGCAGCTCGTCTTCGCCGGCGTCACCACCGAGGTCTGCGTGCAGACGACGATGCGCGAGGCCAACGACCGCGGCTACGACGGCCTGCTCGTCGAGGAGGCCACCGCGAGCTACTTCCCCGCCTTCAAGGCGGCGACGATCGAGATGATCGTCGCCCAGGGCGGCATCGTCGGCTGGTGTGCACCGCTGGCCGCGGTGCTGGAAGGGATCGCCTGATGGGCCGTGTCGTCATCGCCCGGCTGCTCGCCGCGCTGCCCAACCTGGCCGGGGTCGTCGTCATCACCTTCCTGCTGACGCGTGCCATCCCCGGCGACCCCGCGGCCTACTTCGCCGGCGCCGCGGCCACGCGCGAGGCGGTCGAGCAGGTGCGCGCGCAGCTCGGGCTCGATCGTTCGCTGCCCGAGCAGTTCATGCGTTATGTCGGTGATCTCGCCCGGGGCGACTTCGGCCTGTCGCTCACCACCGGGCAGCCGGTGCTGCAGGAGCTGCTGCAGCGGCTGCCGGCGTCGCTGGAGGTGGTGATCCTGGCGCTCGTCTTCGCCTGCGCGGTGGCCATCCCGCTGGGCGTGGCGGCGGCGACACGGCCCGGTTCGTGGATCGACCAGGTGGCGCGGCTCGTCACCACGGCCGGCGTCTCGCTGCCCACCTTCTTCACCGGCCTCCTGCTCGCCTACGTCTTCTACTTCCTGCTCGGCTGGGCGCCTTCGCCGCTCGGACGGCTCGACCCGGTGTTCTCGCCGCCGGCCACGGTCACCGGCTTCTACCTCGTCGATGCGGCGATCGCCGGCGACGCGGCGCTTTGGTGGGCGTGCCTGCGCCAGCTGATCCTGCCGGTGCTGACGATGGGCATCTTCGTGCTGGCACCGATCGCGCGCATGACGCGCGCGTCGATGCTGTCGGTGCTCTCGAGCGACTTCGTGCGCACGGCGAGGGCGAGCGGGCTGTCCGCTTCCACGGTGCTCGTTCGCTATGCGCTGCGCAACGCGCTGCTGCCGGTGGTGACGACGCTCGGCATGGTCTTCGGTTTCATGATCGGCAGCTCGGTCGTCATCGAGAAGGTGTTCGGCTGGCCGGGGGTGGGCAGCTACGCGATCGACGCGCTGACCGCCAGCGACTACGCGCCGGTGCAGGGTTTCGTGCTGACGATGGGCCTCCTGTTCGTGCTGCTGAACCTGGCGATCGACCTGCTGTACGTGGTGATCGATCCGCGCGTGAAGGTGGAGGGATGAGGATGGACATGCTGCAGCTCGCCGCTGTTGCTTCTCTATCGGCCGGCACCTCGGGGCGATGGGTGCCGAGAGGACTGCGACGCGTCGTGGCGGGATCGGGCCGGCGGGGT
>JAHCKS010000080.1 GCA_026125665.1 Rubrivivax sp. | reverse complement strand
CTGGCGCAGCGTCTTCTGCGGCACCGCGAAGGTCGGGCCGAAGTCGACGCTTTCGTTGACGAGCGGGAAGTCGTCCGCCGGCAGCGTCTGCAGCGTGAAGCGGCTCTTGCCCGCTTGCAGCGTGAGCTTGTTCGCTGCATTCGTCAGCGTGACGACCTGATCGGCAGGAAGCGCACGCAGGATGTCGATCAGCTTGCGCGCGCCCACCGTCGTGCGCAGCTCGCCGACATCACCGCCCAGCTCGGCGCTCGTGCGCACCTGGATCTCGAGGTCGCTGGTGGTGAACTCCACCGTCGGTCCGTTCTTGCGCAGCAGCACGTTGGCCAGGATCGGCAGCGTGTGCCGACGTTCGACGATGCCGGCCACCGACTGCAGGGCCTCCAGCAGCTGAGCCTGCGCGGCCTTGAGAACGATCATTGTCTTCCTCTTGGTAGAAGGTGGTAGCCGTAGTAGAGGCCCCGGCTTTCTGGGGAGAACGCTATTTTGGCTTGTTCCGTCAAGGGTTTAGCGGCGGCGTGGCGCTGTGCACAAGGCGGGCGAGGAAGTGGGGCGTTTGGGGATGGGCGCGGCGTGCGGAACGAGCTCTGTGAACAACCAAGGGGTTGTTCCGGAACGATCCACCGGCCTGTCCCCGCGATGTGCACAGCATGCCCGCGTTCGCGGCAGCCGGGCGGGCAAGGGGGCAAGAGCGGGGGCGCCGGCGCGGCAGTCAGGCCTTGAGTTGCTGCTCCAGCACGTGCAGCTGCTGGTTCAGCTCCGGGCTGCGTTGACGCTCGTCGCCGATCTTGCGCACCGCGTGCAGCACCGTCGTGTGGTCGCGGCCGCCGAACAGCTCGCCGATCTCGGGCAGGCTCTTCTTCGTCATGTCCTTGGCCAGGTACATGGCGATCTGGCGCGGCCGCGCGATGCTGGCCGGGCGCTTCTTGCTGTACATGTCGGCGACCTTGATCTTGTAGAAGTCGGCCACCGTCTTCTGGATGTTCTCCACCGAGATCTGCCGGTTCTGGATCGACAGGAGGTCCTTCAGTGCCTCGCGCGCCAGGGCGATGTTGATGTCCTTGTGGCTGAAGCGGCTGTAGGCGAGCACCTTGCGCAGCGCCCCCTCGAGCTCGCGCACGTTGGCCCGCACGTTCTTGGCGATGAAGAAGGCGACGTCCTCGGGCATCTCGGCCGCTTCGGCCTTGGCCTTGGCGATGAGGATCGCCACGCGCATCTCGAGCTCCGGCGGCTCGATGGCCACGGTGAGGCCGCTGTCGAAGCGGCTCGTGAGCCGCTCGTCGATATCCACCAGCCCTTTCGGATAGATGTCGCAGGTCATGATGATGTGCCCGCGCTTGGCCAGCAGCGCCTCGAAGGTGTTGAAGAACTCCTCCTGCGTGCGGTCCTTGCCGGCGAAGAACTGCACGTCGTCGATGAGCAGCAGGTCCAGGCTGTGGTACTTCGCCTTGAGCTCGTCGAAGGTCTTGCGCTGGTAGTTCTTGACGACGTCGCTGATGAACTGCTCGGCGTTGAGGTAGAGCACGCGTGCCGTCGGGCGGTCTTTCAGCAGCGCGTTGCCGACGGCGTGCACGAGGTGCGTCTTGCCCAAGCCCACGCCGCCGTAGATGAAGAGCGGGTTGTAGGTCTCGCCCGGCGCTCCGGCGACATGCAGCGCGGCGGTGCGTGCCATCTGGTTGGCGCGGCCCGCCACCAGGGTGTCGAACGTGAGCTGGGCATTCAGGCGGTGCGACGTCGCGGCCGGCAGGGACGGACGGGGGGGCTGGAGGTGCCGCAATGCATGCTCGTTGCCGGCTGCGGGCTCGCGCGCCGTGGTGGACCAGGCGAGCGCGTCGGCCGCCGCCTGAGCCGGCGGCGCGCTGCCGATCGGCGCGGCGTGATCCGTCGGGTCGTGCCAGCTGCCGGTCGCGATGGGCACCGCCTGGCCGTTGTGGCGCGGCGTCCCGGGCAGGTCGGCGCGTGGCGCCAGGGCGAACTCCAGGCGCATGGGTCTGCCGGCCAGTTCGGTCAGAACCGACTCGATGCGACCGGCATACTGGGTGCGGATCCAGTCGAGCTTGAACCGGTTGGGTACCTGCACGGCGACGACGCCAGCGCCGAGGGCAGGGTCGGCGTCCGAGACGCCTGCCGACGCGCCGGATGGTGCGCCGGGCGCCGTGGCGCCGGACATGGGCGCCAGGGTGAGCGGCCGGATCCAGGTGTTGAACTGCTGCTCGGTCAGTTCGGTGGCGAGCCGGGCGCAGCCCTGCGCCCAGATCTCTTGGCTGGCTACCAGGTCCATCGGCACCGTACCCTCTCTCATGTTCAGCCTGGCTGTGGAAATCTTCTTCTGCGGGCTGCCTGACGACCGGCTTGACCGCGCGCGGGACCGTGGTTATCCACAGTCCGCGGCCGACCGTCAAGCCCAGCCGATCACTGCAAGTTCTGGTGCAAGTGTTTGACCGGGAAGGGGGTTTTTGCTCTAATCCTCGGTTTCCCGGGCCTTCAAGTTCTGCGCTCGGTGCGGCTTTCGAGCCACGCCGCACGCTCGGCTTGACGACTCCGGTTGCGGCCAGCCGCTTGCCGCACGAGCCGGGCCCGGCGCGCAGCCGGCGTTGCGGTCCCTCCCCTCCCCTAGACATGTCGCCGGTTCGTCCGGCCGGTAGCCATGAAACGCACCTACCAACCCTCCAAGACGCGTCGTGCGCGCACGCACGGCTTTCTCGTGCGCATGAAGACCCGCGGCGGGCGCGCCGTCGTCAATGCCCGGCGCGCCAAGGGGCGCAAGCGGCTGGCGGTCTAGGGCCTTCCAGTCCGACGCGAGACCGGTCGCCCGCGGCGCCGCTGCCGGCGCGGGGTCGTCCCGTGCTGCAACCTCTCGTCCACAAGGGCGACTTCGAGAGTCTGATGGCTGCGCCGGTCTGGTCGCGGAGCGCTCACTTCGCACTGCATCATCTGGCGCAGCGCCCGCAGGCCGGCGGCGCAGCCGGGCACGCACTTGGACGGTCTGACTTGTCCACAGAGTTGTCAGAGAGCTTCGCACAGCCTGTGGACAAGTTGGTCGACGGGCGGTGGGTGGGCGCCGTGTTGCCGAAGCGCCTGGCACGCCGGGCGGCCACGCGCAGCCTGCTGAAGCGCCATGTCCGCGAGGCCTTCAGGCGGCACGAGGTGTCGCTGGAGCCCGGGATGTGGCTGATTCGCCTGCGCCGGCCCGTGGCGCGCGGTGACTTCGTTTCGGCACAGTCGAGCCGGCTGGCGAAGACGATGCGCGCCGAGCTCGACGCTTTGCTTGCAGCGCCTTTCCCGCCCGCCGTACGGCCGCCGGCGGAGGCGGCGCGGCGCCGGGTGCGCCGATGACCGTGCGAATCGACCCGACGCGGTGGCCGCGCGCGGCGCTCGTCGCCGCGGTGCGCGCCTACCGTTTCGCGCTGAAGCCCTGGCTCGGCAGTGCCTGCCGCTTCGAGCCCACCTGCTCGGCGTATGCGCTCGAGGCGCTCGAGCGGCACGGCGCGCTGCGCGGGTCGGTGCTCACGGGCTGGCGGCTGCTGCGCTGCCATCCATGGTGCGATGGCGGTCTCGACCCCGTGCCGACGCGGTGGCGGTCCGCGCAGCCGCGCCTGTTCACCCGCCTCGTCGGCGCGCCGCCGCTCGACGAGCAGACACCTCCTTCCCCGGATCGCCAATGACCGACATCCGCCGCACCCTGTTGTGGGTCGTCTTCACGATGTCCCTCGTCCTGCTGTGGGACGCCTGGAACCGACACACGGGCCAGCCGACGCTGTTCGGCGCGCCGACGTCGCGCACGTCCGCCGGGGTGCCCGGCGCAGAGCCCGGTGCCGCGCCCGCGGCCGGGGTGCCGCAGCCCGCCACGACCCCGGCCGGGACAGGTGTCGCGGCCGCGGGCAGCGCGGCCATGCCGGCGGCGGCACCGGCCGCCGCAGGCCCGGCCGCCGATCAGGTGGTGGTCACGACCGACGTGGTCAAGGCCACCTTCGACACCACCGGCGGCACGCTCGTGCGCCTGGAGCTGCTGGCCTACCGCGACCCGGTCGACCCAAAGCACAACGTCGTCCTGTTCGACCGCGGTGCGAAGCGCCTGTACCTCGCGCAGACCGGCCTCATCACCGGCCAGGCCGGCGTGCAGCTGCCCAACCACCTGACGGCGATGACGGCGGTGCCCGGCCCGCGCTCGCTCGCCGACGGCGCCAGCTCGATCAGCGTGCGCTTCGAGTCGCCGGCCGCCGACGGCCACAAGCTTGCCAAGACCTACACCTTCGAACGCGGCAAGTACACGATCGGCGTGAAGCACGAGTTCGTGAACACCGGCAGCGTGCCGGTGCAGCCGCAGCTGTACCTGCAGCTGGCACGCGACGCCGCCCCGCCCGAAGGCGAGTCGAGCTTCTACTTCACGTTCACCGGCCCGGCCGTCTACACCGACGCGAGCAAGTTCGTGAAGATCGACTTCAAGGACATCGCCAAGGGCGGCGCCAGCCATGACAAGAGCGCCAACGACGGCTGGGTGGCGATGGTGCAGCACTACTTTGCCAGCGCCTGGCTGGTGCCGCAGGGCAGCGCACGCGAGTTCCGCACGGCGCGCGTGCCGGGCAACGGCAGCCTCGAGCACTACACGGTGGCGATGGTGCTGCCGCTGGGCGAGGTGGCCCCGGACACGACCAAGGTGCACGAGGCCACGCTCTTCGCCGGCCCGCAGGAGGAGCACAAGCTCGCTGCGCTCGCGCCGGGTCTCGACCTGGTGAAGGACTACGGCTGGTTCACCGTGCTGTCCAAGCCGCTCTTCTGGCTGCTGGACAAGCTGTACCAGATGCTCGGCAACTGGGGCTGGGCGATCGTCGCGCTCGTCGTGCTGCTGAAGATCGCGTTCTACTGGCTCAACGCCAGCGCCTACCGCAGCATGGCCAAGATGAAGGCGGTGGCGCCGCGCGTCAACGAGCTGCGCGAGCGCTACAAGGACAAGCCGCAGCAGATGCAGCAGGAGATGATGCGCATCTACCGCGAGGAGAAGGTCAACCCGCTCGGCGGCTGCCTGCCCATCCTCGTGCAGATGCCGTTCTTCATCGCGCTGTACTGGGTGCTGCTGTCCAGCGTCGAGATGCGCAACGCGCCGTGGATCGGGTGGATCCAGGACCTGTCGGCGATCGACCCCTGGTTCATCCTGCCCGTCCTGATGACGGCGAGCTCGCTGTTCCAGGTGTGGCTGAACCCGACGCCGCCCGACCCCATGCAGGCGCGGATGATGTGGATGATGCCGCTCATCTTCGGCTTCATGTTCTTCTTCTTCCCCGCCGGCCTGGTGCTGTACTGGCTGACGAACAACCTGCTGTCGATCGCGCAGCAGTGGTGGATCAACAAGCAGCTGGGGGTCAACCACTGAGCACGCCACGCAGGTGCGGGAGTGCTTCACGCTCGATCCCTCAGGTGAGGGTTGAGAACCCCGGGTGAACTGCCGACGATAGGACTCATGCGGGTTGACCCGGTTCAAGCAGAGCCGGCTCAGGAGATCCAGGCGCCAGGCCCCTGAAACGCCGAAGCGCCGCTCCACCCGCGCCAACACCGTGCCACGCGGCCCGGATCGCCCGACGAGCGATCCGGGCCGCGGTGCTTTGAAGCGCCGGCGGAGGGCCCGGCGGGCTTGGCAGGCGGGGCGTCCGCAGCATGATGCAGCGCAGCGCCCACAATGGGCACCCGCCGATGCTTGCCGCCGAGGCGCTGCGCCGCCAGCAGGACCCGATCGTCGCCGTCGCCACCGCCGCCGGCCGCGGCGCCGTGGGCATCGTGCGTGCCTCCGGGCGCGATCTCGCGCCGCTCGTCACCGCGGTCTGCGGCCGCGCGCTCGTGCCGCGGCAGGCCACGCTGCTGCCGTTCCTGGGCGAGGGCGGCGTGGAGCTTGACCGCGGGCTCGCCATCCACTTCCCGGCACCGCACTCGTACACCGGCGAGGACGTGCTCGAGCTGCAGGCGCACGGGGGCCCGGTGCTGCTGCAGCTGCTGCTGGCGCGCTGCCTGCAGGCGCTGCAGCAGGCCCATCCGGAGGCCCGGCTGGCGGAGCCGGGCGAGTTCACGCAGCGCGCCTTCCTCAACGACAAGCTCGACCTGGCGCAGGCCGAGGCGGTGGCTGATCTCATCGACGCCAGCACCGAGGCGGCGGCGCGTTCGGCGGCGCGCACGCTGGCCGGTGCCTTCTCCGGCGAGGTGCACGCGCTCGCCGCGCGCCTCGTGCGGCTGCGCACGCTGGTGGAGGCGACGCTCGACTTCCCCGAGGAGGAGATTCACTTCCTCGAGCAGGCCGGCGCGCGCGCCGAGCTCGACGGCATCGTCGCCGCCGTCGACGCCACGCTGGCGCAGGCGCGCAGCGGCGCGCTGCTGCGCGAAGGGCTGCACGTCGTGCTGGCCGGCCAGCCCAACGTCGGCAAGAGCTCGCTGCTGAACGCGCTGGCCGGCGCCGAGCTGGCCATCGTCACGCCGATCCCGGGCACGACCCGCGACCGTGTGCGCGAGACGATCCAGATCGAAGGCGTGCCGCTGCACATCGTCGACACGGCCGGGCTGCGCAGCGACGAGCAGGCGGCCGACGAAGTGGAGCGCATCGGCATCGAGCGCACCTGGCAGGCCATCGGCGAGGCCGACGCGGTGATCTTCCTGCACGACCTGACACGCCGCGGCGAACCGGCGTACGAAGCCGCCGACCGCGGCATCGCCGCGCGGCTGCCGGCGGCGGTGCCGCGGCTCGAGGTCTACAACAAGGCCGACGCCGTGGCCGCGGGTGCGGCGGCGGCGCTGCCTGCCGGCGCGCTGGTGCTCTCGGCGCGCACGGCGGCCGGCCTCGACACGCTGCGCGGCGCCCTGCTCGCAGAGGCCGGCTGGCAGGCGGCGCCCGAGGGCGCCGTGATCGCGCGCACGCGGCACGTGCTGGCGATCAGGCGCGCGCAGGCCCACCTGGCGCGCGCGGTCGAACACGCCGCCGCGCGCGACACCGCGCTCGACCTGCTGGCCGAGGAGCTGCGCCTGGCGCACCACGCGCTGGGCGAGATCACCGGCGAGTTCACCGGCGAGGACCTGCTGGGCGAGATCTTCTCGCGCTTCTGCATCGGGAAATAGGCTGAGGACGCTGGGCTAGCCGAGGCCAGCTGCCCCCGGAAACTGCCGAAGAAGTCGCGGCAGCTCAGCTTCGGGCGATGCGAAGCCAGGGGATGCTGGCCACGCCTGAGTGACCCTGCGCCCCGCATCCGGAATACTCGGCCGACGCCATCTGACGCCCGACCTGAGCGCATGCCCTCCGACCTCGTCGCCATCGAGTCCCGCCTATGGGCGGCCGCCGACCAGCTCTGGGCCAACACCGGCCTGAAGCCGGCGGAGTTCTCCACCCCCGTCCTCGGCCTCATCTTCCTGCGCTACGCCGACAAGCGCTTCACCGAGTGCGCCGCAGCCCTGGCTGCCCAGGGCATGCCGGCTGACGAGATCGAGGCGACCGACTACCAGGCCGAGGGCGTGCTCTACCTACCCGAGGCGGCGCGCTTCTCGCACCTGCTGGGCCTGACCGAAGGCGCCAACCTGGGCAAGGCCGTGGGTCAGGCCATGGCGCTGGTGGAGGAGCACAACCCCGAGCTGAAGGGCGTGCTGCCGCGCGGCTACAACCTGCTGCCCAACGCCACGTTGGTGGAGCTCCTGCGCCTGCTGGCGCCGCTGGACCTGGAGGGCGACGCCTTCGGCAAGGTGTACGAGTACTTCCTCGGCAACTTCGCGCTGAAAGAGGGCCAGAAGGGCGGCGTGTTCTACACGCCCACCAGCATCGTGCGGCTGATCGTCGAGATCCTGCAGCCCTTCCACGGCCGCATCTTCGACCCCGCCTGCGGCTCGGGCGGCATGTTCGTGCAGAGCGCGGCGTTCGTCGAGCGCCACCAGAAGAGCGCCACGCGCGAGCTCACCGTCTTCGGCACCGAGAAGGCCAGCGACACCGTGAAGCTGGCGAAGATGAACCTGGCGGTGCACGGCCTCTCGGGCGACGTGCGCGAGGCCAACACCTACTACGAAGACCCGCACAAGGCGCTGGGGCGGTTCGACTACGTGATGGCCAACCCGCCGTTCAACGTCTCCGGCGTGGACAAGGACCGGCTGAAGGACGACCCGCGCTTTGCGCTCGGCCTGCCGACCACGGACAACGCCAACTACCTGTGGATCCAGCTCTTCGCGGCCAGCCTGAACGAGCGCGGCCGCGCCGGCTTCGTGATGGCCAACTCGGCCGGCGACGCGCGCGGCAGCGAGCAGGAGATCCGCAAGAAGCTGATCCAGAGCGGCGCGGTGGACGTGATCGTCAGCGTCGGCTCCAACTTCTTCTACACCGTCACACTGCCCTGCACGCTGTGGTTCTTCGACCGGGCCAAGGCGCGTGGGTCGCGCCGGGACAAGGTGTTGTTCCTGGATGGGCGGCCGTTCTTCAAGCAGGTCACGCGCGCCATTCGCGAGTTCGCGCCTGAGCACTTGGAGTTCTTGGCCAACGTTGTGCGGCTGTACCGGGGCGAGGCACCAGAACTCGACGACGGCAGCAAGTCATTGATGGCCGAGCACTTCGGCGGCAAGACCTACGCCGACGTGGCGGGTCTATGCAGAGTAGCGACGGTGGCGGACATCGAGGCGCAGGGCTGGAGCCTGAACCCGGGTCGATACGTTGGCGTTGGCGAACGGGAGGCCGAGGAGTTCGACTTTGCTGAACGCCTGGAAGAGCTCAACGAGGAGCTAGAGAGTCTCAATGTCGAAGCGGCTGCCTACGAAGCGGCGATCGCCGAGAACGTGGAACGGTTGCTGGAGGCGACTCGCTGATGGCGCGGCCCGCCAATTGGCCGCGCATGTCCGTGGCAGACGTGTGCCAGTCAATCGTTGACTGCGTCAACAAGACAGCCCCCGTCGTGGACGGCCCGACCCGGTTCAAGATGATTCGCACAACGAATGTGCGGGGCGGGTGGGTCGACCTTAGCAGCGTCAAGTACGTGGACGAGGTGACCTTCCTCAAGTGGACGAGGCGCCAGAAACCTCTGCGCGGCGATGTCATTCTGACTCGCGAGGCCCCGCTCGGTGAAGTCGGGATGCTCCGGTCTGACGACGACGTGTTTCTCGGGCAAAGGCTCGTTGCCTATCGCGCCGACCCGCGAAAGCTCGACAACCGGTTCCTCCTGTACGCCATGCTCGGCGACGACATGCAAGGGCAGATTCGCTCGATGGGTTCGGGCGCGACGGTTGAGCACATGCGGGTGCCCGACTGTGAGAAGCTGACCCTCCGGCTGCCCCCGCTCGATGTGCAGCGCCGTATCGCCTCGATGCTTTCCGCCTACGACGACCTGATCGAGAACAACACGCGGCGCATCGCGATCCTGGAGGAGATGGCCCGGCGCATCTACGAGGAGTGGTTCGTCCGCTTCCGATTCCCCGGCCACGAGGGCGTGCGGATGGTCGCATCCGAGTTGGGGCTGGCGCCGGAGGGGTGGCGGGCGAGCGTGCTCGGCGACATTCTGGAAAGCGTCAGGATCGCCACTCGCGCCGGGGACCACCTTTCGTCCAGGCGCTATGTCCCCATCGACTGCATCGGTCGAAAGACACTGGCCCTAGCGGAGTTCAGGCCTTGGACTGAGGCACAGAGCAGCCTTGTCTTGTTCGAAGAGGACGATGTCCTGTTCGGCGCGATGCGCGCCTACTTTCACAAGGTCTGCGTCGCACCATTCCCTGGTGTCACCAGAACGACCTGCTTCGTGCTCCGGCCCAGAAAGCCAGAGTTCACAGCCTTTGGCACGATGACCGCCTTTGCTGAACCTACGGTGGACTACGCGGCAAAGCACGCTCAGGGCGCGACGATCCCCTATGCCGTTTGGGATGGATCGCTGGCACGAATGCCGGTCCTGATGCCGCCTGAGGACTTGCTCCGGCGGTTCCAGAGCTCGGTGTCTCCGATGCTCGCTTGGGTCAAGGGCGCTCTCGCCCGGCAGAACAACTTGCGCGAGACCCGCGACCTACTGCTACCCAAGCTGATCTCCGGCGAGCTCGATGTGTCTGCGACACCTGGGCTGGAGGCCCTCGCCGCATGACCCCTCCGTCCAGCGTCAAGGAGGTCTCCGCCGGCTTCAGCGAGCTCGAGCTCGTCGAGAAGCCCGCGATCGACCTACTGACATCGCTGGGCTGGAGCTTCAAGAACCTGTACACCGAGACCTTCGGCGAGCTGGGCAGCGAGGGCCGCGAGAGCGAGAGCCAGGTCGTCCTGACCCGCCGCCTGCGCGCCGCGCTGGAGCGGCTGAACCCGGGCCTGCCAGCCGATGCCTACGCCCAGGCCATGGAGCAACTCGCGCGGGACCGCTCCAAGCAGATCGCCGTCAACGCCAACCGCGAGCTCTATCGGCTGCTGAAGGAAGGCGTGAAGGTCAAGGTGCCCGACGAGCACGGCGGGCACAGCATCGAGACGTTGCGCGTCATCGACTGGGCCACGCCGGCCCGCAACGAGTGCTTCCTCACGTCACAGATGTGGGTGGCCGGCGACATGTACCGCCGCCGCTGCGACTTGCTCGCCTTCGTCAACGGCCTGCCGCTGGTGTTCATCGAGCTGAAGAAGCCGAGCGTGCCGCTGAAGAGCGCCTTCGACGACAACCTGCGCGACTACCGCGGCCAGAGCGTGCCGCAGCTCTTCCACCCCAACGCCTTCATCCTGCTCTCCAACGGCTCGGACACGAAGGTGGGCACGCTCACCAGCGCCTGGGAGCACTTCTTCGACTGGAAGCGCGTGGCCGACGAGGACGAGGCCGGCCGCGTGAGCCTGGAGCGCGCGCTGCGCGGCCTGCTGGAGCCGGCGCGGCTGCTGGACTACATCGAGAACTTCACCGTCTTCGAGGAGGGCAAAGGCGGGCTCATCAAGAAGGTGGCCAAGAACCACCAGTTCCTGGGCGTGAACCGGTCGATCGCGCGGCTGGCGGAGCTGCGGGCGCAGCAGGCCGAGAGCGGCGAGAAGGGCCAGGGCGCCAAGCGCCTGGGCGTGTTCTGGCACACGCAGGGCTCCGGCAAGAGCCTGTCGATGGTGTTCTTCACGCAGAAGGTGTTGCGCAAGGTGCTGGGCAGTTGCACCTTCGTCATCGTCACCGACCGCGAGGAGCTGGACGACCAGATCAGCAAGACCTTCAAGGCCACCGGCGCCACCGCGCGCGAGGACGTGCGGGCCACCAGCGGCGAGCACCTGAAGCAGCTGCTGCAGGGCAACGAGCGCTACATCTTCACCCTGATCCAGAAGTTCCGCACCGAGCCCGGGCAGCCCTACCCGAAGCTTTCGGACCGCTCGGACGTGATCGTCATCACCGACGAGGCGCACCGCAGCCAGTACGACGTGTTCGCGCTGAACATGCGCAACGCGCTGCCCAACGCCGGGTTCATCGGCTTCACGGGCACGCCGCTCATCAAGGGCGAGGAGGAGCGCACGCGCGAGGTGTTCGGCGACTACGTCAGCGTCTACGACTTCGCGCGCTCCATCGAAGACGGCGCGACGGTGCCGCTGTACTACGAGAACCGCATCCCCGAGGTGCAGTTGACGAACCAGGAGCTGAACCGCGACCTGGAACAGCTGCTGGAAGCGGCCGAGCTGGACGAGGACCAGGAGAAGAAGCTCGAGCGCGAGTTCGCCCGCGAGTACCACGTCATCACCCGCGAGGACCGGCTGGAGGCCATCGCCAAGGACCTGGTGGCCCACTTCACCGGCCGCGGCTACCGGGGCAAGGCGATGATGGTCTGCATCGACAAGGCCACCGCGGTGCGCATGTACGACAAGGTGCAGGTGCACTGGAAGGCGGAGGTCGCCAGCCTGAAGGCGATGCTGGCCGCGCCCGGCGGCAAGCTGAGCGGCGACGACCGCGAGCGCCTGCTGGCCCGGGTGCACCTGATGGAGCACACCGACATGGCCGTGGTGGTGAGCCAGGGCCAGAACGAGGTGGAGGACCTGAAGGCCAAGGGCCTGGACATCGTGCCGCACCGGCAGCGCATGCTGAAGGAGAGCCTGGACGAGAAGTTCAAGGACCCCGCCAGCGAGCTGCGCCTGGTGTTCGTGTGCGCGATGTGGATCACCGGCTTCGACGTGCCGACCTGCTCGACGATCTACCTGGACAAGCCCATGCGGGCGCACACGCTGATGCAGACCATTGCGCGCGCCAACCGGGTGGCGCCGGGCAAGGAGAGCGGGCTGATCGTTGACTACGTGGGCATCTTCCGGGCGCTGCAGAGTGCGCTGGCGACCTATGCGCGGCCGGGCACTGGCGGCGGTGAGGCGGCGGGGCCGATCGTGGAGAAGGCGGCGCTGGTGGCGGCGCTGCAGGCGGTGCTGAACGAGGTGTCGTACTTTGCCGAGGTGCGGGGGGTACAGCTCGACACGATCGCGGCCGCGCAGGGATTCACCCGCATCGGGTTGATCGACGATGCCGTCGAGGCGTTCCTGGCCACCGAGGCGGAGAAGAAGCACTACCTCCAGCTCTCCGGCCGCGTGGCACGGCTGTTCAAGGCCATCTTGCCCGACCCGCTGGCCAACGACCTGGCGCCGCTGGCGGTGCTGGTGTCGTACCTGGCCTCGAAGATCCGCGCCGAGACCGAGCCGCCGGACATCTCGGCGGTGATGAGCGACGTCGAGGAGCTGCTCAACGATTCCATTGCCACCGAGGGCTACCGCATCGGCCCGGTGGCCAAGCCCGAGGCGTTGATCAACCTCTCCGAGATCGACTTCGAGGCGCTGCAGGCCAAGTTCAACAAGGGCCACAAGCGCACCGAGGCCGAGAAGCTCAAGCGCCTGGTCGAGGGCAAGCTGGCGCAGATGGTGGCCGCGAACGCCTCACGCATCGACCTGGCCGAGAAGTTCCAGCGGCTGATCGACGAGTACAACGCCGGCAGCCAGAACATCGAGAGCTTCTTCGAGGAGCTGAAGAAGTTCGCCCAGGGCCTGACGCAGGAAGAGCAGCGGGCGGTGGCCGAGGGGCTGACGGAGGAAGAGCTGGCGCTCTTCGACATCCTGACCAAGCCGGAGCCGAAGTTGACCAAGGCCGAAGAGGCGCAGGTGAAGAAGGTCTGCAAGGACCTGCTGGCGACGCTGAAGCGGGAGAAGCTGGTGCTGGACTGGCGGGAGAAGCAGCAGGCGCGGGCGGGGGTGATGCAGGCGGTGAGGGTGGAGCTGCGCAGGTTGCCGGCGCCGTTCACCAAGGACGTTCGGGTGGAGAAGGCGGCCCGTGCCTACGCGCACGTGTACGACCGGTACGTTGGTGGAGGGGCCGGTGCCGCCTAGCTGCGCCTTGGTTGTTGCGATCACGTCTGTTGGGGTGTCCGAATGACGTTGGATGATCTCGAGCGACTGCTGCTGGCGCGCAGCGAGAGCGAGCATGTCGAGTTCAAGGAGGCGAAGTCCAACTTCCACTTCGAGAAGTTGGTGGACTACTGCGTGGCGCTTGCCAATGAAGGCGGTGGTCGCATCGTGTTTGGAGTGACCGACAAGCGGCCGCGCAGCGTGGTGGGCAGTCAGGCGTTCGAGATTCCCGAGCGCACCGCCGGTGCGTTGCACGAGAGATTGCAGATCAAGGTGCGATGGCATGAACTACAGCATCCGAACGGTCGAGTGCTCGTGTTTGAGGTGCCTGGACGACCACCGGGTCACCCACTTCAACACGACGGGTGCTACTGGATGCGCGCAGGCGATGAGTTGGTGCCGATGTCGATCGACCAGATCCGGCGCATCGTCAGTGAGACGCAACCGAGGTTCGAGGAACAGGCTGCTCGCACCGGTTGTGGGGAGGAAGATGTGGTTGCGCTGCTTGACGTTCAGGGGTATTTCGATCTGCGGCAGCGGCCGATGCCATCGACGCGGACGGAGATCGTGGATGTCCTAGCCACCAAAGGGTTCGTCCGGCGTGAGGTAGCCGGGTTCACCATCACCAACATGGGTGCGCTGCTCTTGGCCAAGCGCTTAGGGGACTTCGACACAGTGAGCCGCAAGGCGGTGCGAGTGATCGTTTACGACGGGCCGACCAAGCTGAACGTGAAGGACGGCAAGGACCTCACTTACCCACGAGGGTATGCGACTGGCTTTGAAGGGCTGGTGGACTACATCCACGCCCAGTTGCCGGCGAGTGAAGAGATTGCGGCAGCGTTGCGGCAAACAACCTATGCGTACCCGAAGAAGGCGATCCGCGAGATCGTCGGAAATGCCTTGGTGCACCAGGATCTGACGGAGACCGGCAGTGGCGTGACAGTGGAGGTCTATGAAGACAGAGTAGAGGTGACCAACCCAGGCAGGCCGCTACTGGAGATTGACCGGTTCATCGATGAGAACCAGTCGCGCAACGAGCGCTTCGCTGACGCGCTACGGCAGTTGGGCGTCTGTGACGAGCGCGGCCACGGGATGGACAGCGTTGTCTCGCACATTGAGGCCTTCCAGTTGCCGCCGTATCAGTGCCGTTTGGGCACGCGCCACACGACGGTTACGCTGTCTCGCTACAAGGGGCTCCGAGCGCTCGCGCCGGACGAGCGCGTGCAAGCGGTGTATCAGCACTGCTGCCTTCGCTTTGTGACGAACCAGATCACGAACAACGAGTCGGTGCGAGCGCGCTTCAAGATCGAGAAGCAGAACGCGGCGACCGCATCCCGTCTGCTGGCCGAGGCGGTGGCAGCGAAGAAGATTCGCCCGGCTGACGCAGGGGCTGCCAGCAAGATCATGCGATACGTGCCCTACTGGGCATGATCGGGCGGCGGTTGCTTGATTGCGCACGAGCCCTTGCTTGGGTGAGTGCGCTAAGCTGTTGATATCAAAGGATCTTTTCTTTGATCGGTGCTTGATGGCGGCTCTGACGGCAGGTCCGAACCCTTAACGCTTTTAATTGCCGCCCCAGACCCGAACCCTAAGGTTCCTTGATCCGCGCTTGACCGCCATGAGGCCCTTGCGCAGAAAAAGCTAGGTGTATCAAGCACTTAGCTCTTTGATGGGACGTTGATGCAAGCCGGGACCTCGACCCACGCTTCCACGCAGGGAAGCCTCTACCTGGAATCCTCAGATTCTGGGGAGACCAGGCCACTCCCAAGTTCAAGGATGTGTCCATCCAACGTGATGTAGACACTGGAACCTAGGCGCGGCTTATCCGGCATTCTCTACCTTCTGCATCGAAGTGACGGCGCCGGCACGCGCCGAGGGCCTTCAGTGCCCGGCGAAGTCGACGAGCGTGAACAGCGCCAAGCCGCTGTCGCGCAGCTTCTTCGAGCCGCCGAGCTCGGGCAGGTCGACGATGGCCGCGCCTTCGACGACTTCGGCACCGAGGCGCTCGAGCAGCCGCCGGCCGGCCATCATCGTGCCGCCGGTGGCGACGAGGTCGTCGACGAGCACGACACGATCCCCTGGCCGCACCGCGTCGGTGTGCATCTCCACCGTGGCGCTGCCGTACTCGAGCTCGTAGGTCTCGGCCACCGTCGTGAAGGGCAGCTTGCCCTTCTTGCGGATCGGCACGAAGCCCACGCCCAGCTCGTAGGCGACGACGCTGCCGATGATGAAGCCGCGTGCGTCGAGCCCGGCCACGGCGTCGGGTCGCGGGCTGAAGTAGCGGTGAACGAACTGGTCGATGAGGACGCGGAAGACGCGCGGGTTCGCGAGCAGCGGCGTGATGTCGCGGAACATCACGCCCTGCTCCGGCCAGTCGGGCACCGTGCGGATGTGCGCCTTGATGTAGGCACCGGGGTCGCGCAGCAGCAGCGCGGCGGCCTCGCCGTTCATGGTGGCGATGATAGGAGCATGACCTGCGCGCGAGTGGTGGCGGCGGGCCCGCTCTCAAGAAGCTGAACCTCTCTTCATGCCGAGTCGTGGCGCGCGAGTCCGAGGCCGCAGGGGGCCGCTCAGGGCTCGGCACCCGAACACACGGACTATCGCCGCCTGCGCTCCAAGGTCGGTGGCCGCGCCTCGGGTGCCAAGCCCCGAGCGGCCCCCCACGGCCTCGGATTCGCTCGAGGCGCTCGTGGTCTTCGCGCGAACACGCGAACCGCGGCACGGCGCTGCGAGTCCCGCCCGCCCGGGCGCCACCCAGGTACGTCAGAGGGCCGATGTCGTGGGGCCGCTCAGGGCATGGCACCCGAGGCGCGGCGGCGACGGTGACATTCGCTCGGACCTTTGTCGTGTGTTCGGGTGCCATGCCCTGAGTGGCCCCACGGCATCGGCCCGCTGCCCCGGTGATCGTGGTCCGCGCAAACGCTTCTTCGGGCACGCCCGGGGCGCACCACGGGCCGGGGTGCTCTCGCGTTGATCCGGCCTTTGCCGGGCAACTTGAATCCCCGCGGGGGACGGGCCGGGCTGGCCCGGCCCTGGGGGCGCTCAGAAGAGCATGGCGCGCGCAGCCACCGTGATCGGCGCCGGGCCCGCGCCCGCGCCGGCGGGGGCGCGCAACACGAGCGCCTCGCCCGGCCGGGTCGGCTCGCCGGTCAGGTCGCGCAGCACGAACTGATGTGTCACCCAGGCCTCGAAGCGGCCCGGCGGCACCTCTTGCAGCGCGCGGCGCAGGTCGGCCATGCGGCCGGGCCGGCCGGCCTCGTCGCTGCCGCGCGGCGAGGCCAGTGCGCCCCAGTGCTCGGCGCGCCCGAACGCGAGCATCGCGGTGTCGAGGCAGCGGCACCAAGGGCTCGAGCGAACGCGCGCCGGCACGAGCGCCTGCCGGCGGAACCAGTCGCCGATGCGCCGGGCTTGCGAGCGGCCTTCGTCGTCGAGGTTGCGCTGCGTCGAGCACTCGCCGAGGCGGAAGCCCGGGGGGTCGAAGGTGCCTGGAGCGAGCGGAACGCCGACGGCCGCGACGGCGGCCCCGGCGGTCGCGAGCAGGTGGCGGCGTGAGGACAGGGCGGGCACGTCGAAGGAGCGATGAAGCTCGATGTTGTGGCGCATCGCCGTGCGCCGCGCGGGCACGGGGCGTGAAGCCACGGTCGGCCGCGGGGGCATCCGGCGCGCGCGGGGTCACAGCGGCGCCCGGAGTGTCGTTGGCCACCCTGGACAGGGCCTCCCGGGCGCGCGGCCGGGACCCCGGGTCACCGGCCGCCGAGCAGCTTCTCCTCGGCCAGCGCCAGCGGCTCGGGCAGGCCGGAGAGCACCAACGTGTCGCCGCCGCCGAGCACGATGGCGCCGTCGGCGTTGACCACTCCGCCGGCGGCGCGCCGCACGGACACGACCTGCACGCCGATGGCGTGCAACGCCAGGTCGTCGAGCTTGCTGCCGGCGCAGGCGGCCGCCTCGGGCAGCGTCACGGTGCGCAGCCGTGCCTGCTGCAGCTCCTCCACCGTGTCGTCGTCGGCGCCGTGGAAGTAGCCGCGCAACAGGCTGTAGCGGGCGTCGCGCGCGTCGCGCGTGATGCGGATGACACGCGGCATCGGCACGCCCACCAGCGCCAGCGCGTGGCCGGCGAGCATCAGGCTGCCTTCGATCGCCTCGGGCACGACCTCGGTGGCACCGGCGGCGCGCAGGCGGTCGATGTCGGTGTCGTCCACGGTGCGCACGATCACCGGCACCTTCGGGGCATGCCCCTGCACGAGCGCCAGCACCTTCAGCGCCGACGGCGTGTCGTGGTAGCTCACCACCACCGCCGCGGCGCGCGCCAGGCCGGCGGCCATCAGGCTCTGCAGCCGCGCCGCGTCGCCGAAGACGACGCTCTGCCCGGCCGCCGCGGCCTGGCGCACGCGGTCGGGGTCGAGGTCGAGCGCCATGTACGGGATGTGCTCCTGCGAGAGCAGCCGCGCCAGGCTCTGGCCGCTGCGGCCGTAGCCGCAGATGATGACGTGCCGCTCGGCGGCCATCGAGCGCTTGGCGATGTTCGTCATCGCCACGCTCTGCATCAGCCAGTCGCTGGCGCTGAGCTTGTTGACGATGCGGTTGCTGTACTGGATGAGGATCGGCGTGGCCAGCATCGACAGCACCATGCTGGCGAGGATCGGGCTCGTCCATTGCGGCGCCACGAGGCCGTTGTCGGTGCCCAGCGTCAGCAGCACGAAGCCGAACTCGCCCGCCTGGGCCAGGTACAGGCCCGTGCGCAGCGCCACGCCCGGTGGTGCGCGCAGCCCGTAGGCAAGCGCGGCGACGAGCGCCGCCTTGGCCACCACCGGCGCGGTGGTCAGCATCAGCACCAGCAGCCACTGGTCGAGCACCGGTCGCCAGTCGAGCTTCATGCCGATGGTGATGAAGAACAGGCCCAGCAGCACGTCGTGGAAAGGCCGGATGTCGGTCTCGACCTGGTGCTTGTATTCGGTCTCGGCCACCAGCATGCCGGCGACGAAGGCGCCCAGCGCCAGCGACAGCCCGGCGTGTTCGGTCAGCCACGCCAGGCCGAGCGTCACCAGCAGCAGGTTGAGGATGAACAGCTCTTCGCTCTTGCGGCGCGCCACCAGCGTGAGCCACCAGCGCATCACCTTCTGGCCGCCCACCAGCAGCACGGCCAGCAGCGCCGCCGCCTTCAGCAGCGCCCAGCCGAGTGCGCCGAGCAGCTGCTCGGGCGGCGAGTTCAGCGCCGGGATCAGCACCAGCAGCGGCACCACGGCGAGGTCCTGGAACAGCAGCACGCCGAGCACGCGCCGGCCGTGTTCGGTCTCCAGCTCCAGCCGCTCGGCCATCAGCTTGACGACGATCGCCGTCGAGCTCATCGCGATGGCGCCGCCGAGCACGACGGCGCCGCGCCACGACATCTCCCACGGTTCGCCGGTCAGCGCCTGCCAGCCGAAGACGAGCAGCGCGTGCCCGGCCAGCGTGCCGGCCATCGTCAGCATCACCTGCGCCAGGCCGAGCCCGAACACCAGCGTGCGCATGCTGCGCAGCTTGGGCAGGTTGAACTCCAGCCCGATGACGAACATCAGGAACACGACGCCGAACTCGGCGAGGTACTTGACGCCGGCGCTGTCCTGCGTGATGGCCAGCGTGTGCGGCCCGATCAGCACGCCGACGACGAGGTAGCCGAGCATCGGCGGCAGCTTCAGCGAGCGGCACGCCACCACGCCCAGCACGGCGGCCACGAGGTAGAGCAGGACGAGTTCGAGCGTGGAAGCCAAGGGGTGCTGGCTGGCGGTGCGAGCGGCTCGGGCGCCCGGTGCACGGCGCGTGCGCCGGGCGTGCGCGGGGCCCTCCTAGAATGCGTCGGTATCGTATGCGACGCTAGGCGCCGTGCCGGATCCGAGCGGCTGCGCGCCGGCGATGCGACGCCCGAGCTGCACGATGAGCCCCGCCGAGTCCTTCGACGCCGAACGCGCGCTGGCGCTGGCCCGGCGCACGTTCGAGATCGAGTCGCGTGCGCTGCTCGGGCTCGCGTCGCAGCTCGGCGGCGGTGCCGGTGAGGGGTTCGCGGCGGCCGTGCGCACGATCCTGCAGTGCACCGAGCGGCGCGGGCGGGTCGTCGTGATGGGCATGGGCAAGAGCGGCCACGTCGGGCGCAAGATCGCGGCGACGCTCGCTTCCACGGGCACGCCGGCCTTCTTCGTGCACCCCGCCGAGGCGAGCCACGGCGACCTCGGCATGGTGACCGAGGGCGACGTGGTGCTGGCGCTGTCCAACAGCGGCGAGAGCGACGAGCTGGCGGCCATCGTGCCGGCCATCCGGCGCCTGGGTGTGCGTGTCGTCGCGATGACGGGGAACGCCGAGTCGACGCTGGCGCGGCACGCCGACGTGGTGCTCGGCAGCGCCGTCGCCGAGGAGGCCTGCCCGCTGAACCTGGCGCCGACGGCCAGCACCACGGCACAGATGGCGCTCGGCGACGCGCTGGCGGTGGCGCTGCTGGACGCGCACGGCTTCCGCGAGGCCGACTTCGCGCGCTCGCACCCCGGCGGCAGCCTCGGGCGCAAGCTGCTGATGCACGTGCGCGACCTGATGCGCAGCGGCGACGCGGTGCCGCGTGTGCCGCCCGAGGCCGACTTCCACGCGCTGCTGCGCGAGATGACGGGCAAGGGGCTGGGCTTCACCGCCGTCGTCGACGAGGCGCAGCGGCCGCTCGGCATCTTCACCGACGGTGACCTGCGCCGCCTCATCGAGCGCGAACAGGGGGACCTTCGCCATCTGGCCCAGCTCGGGGCGGGCGAGGTCATGCATCGCGGCCCGCGGCTCGTGCGCGACGACGCGCTCGCCGTCGACGCCGCCGGCGTGATGGAGCAGCACCGCGTGACGAGCGTCCTGGTCGTCGACGCCGAAGGTCGCCTCGTCGGTGCGTTGAACTCCAACGACCTGATGCGGGCCAAGGTCATCTGAGCGGGCGTGCCCCGGGAAGGTCGAGCAGCACGATGCACTCCCCGGCGCTGAGCTTCGACGCGCAGCTGCTGCTGCGCGCGCAGGGCACCGGCCTGGGCATGAAGGCGGCGATCCTCGACGTCGACGGCGTGCTCACCGACGGCACGCTGCTCGTCGGCGCCGAAGGCGAGTGGGTCAAGCCCTTCTGCGTGCTCGACGGCCACGGCCTGAAGCTGCTGCGGGCTGGCGGCATCGAGCCGGTGGTCGTCACCGGCCGCGACAGCGCGGCGGTGCGGCGGCGGCTGGCCGACCTCGGCCTGGCGCGAGCTGTGTTCGGGGCCGGCAACAAGCTCGCCGCGGCCGAGCAGCAGCTGGCCGAGCTCGGCGTCGGCTGGGCCGACACGGCCGTGATCGGCGACGACTGGCCCGACCTGCCGCTGCTCGAACGGGCCGGCTTCGCGGCGGCGCCGCCGAACGCGCACGCCGAGGTGCGCGCGGTGGTGCACTACGTGACGCACGCGCGGGGCGGCGAGGGCGCGGCGCGAGAGTTCTGCGACCTGCTGCTGCTGGCGGCCGGGCGCTACGCGGCGCTGCTGCAGGCGCAGCGCAGCAGCGGTGCGACGCTCGATGCGCGCTGAGGAGCCGGCGCGCCGCGTCTGGCGCCGCAGGCGCGGCTTGCGCACCCCGGCGCGAGGGCCGACCGCGGCGCGCCCGCGCGGCGCCTGAACGCTGGCCCGCCAGACGCCCGCACGAGCCGCTGCCCATGTCCGTCGAACTGCACCTGCCCGACCTGCCCGAGGTGCCGATCTCCATCGGCAGCGAGGTGCCGCCGCCGTCGGTGCGGCGCGTGCGCGTGCCGTGGCATCTGCGCCTTCGCGACCTGCTGTCGGCCTACCTGCCTCTGCTGCTGATGGGGCTGATCGCGCTGGCCACCTGGTGGCTCGTCAAGCAGACGCCGGTGCCGCAGCCGCCGGCGGCGGCGCCCGCCGTGCGCAGCGAGCCCGACTACACGATGCGCGGCTTCGCGCTCGAGCGTTTCGACGCCGAGGGGCGCCTGAAGCTGCGCATCGAGGGCGACTGGCTGCGCCACTACCCCGACACCGACCGCATCGAGATCGACGGCGCGGTGATCCGCGCCTTCGCGCCGGATGGCCGCGAGACGCGTGCCACGGCCCGCCGCGCGCTCGGCAACGGCGACGGCAGCGAGGTGCAGTTGCTCGGCGGCGCCGAGGTGACGAGTCGCGACGCCGCCGGTGCGCCGGTGTTCATTCGCGGCGAGTTCCTGCACGCCTTTCTCGTCACCGAGCGCGTGCGCTCGCACCTGCCGGTGCGCGTGCGCGTCGGCAAGGACGAGATGTCGGTGGGCGGGATCGACTACGACAACGCGGCGAGCCGGCTGGAGTACAAGGGGCCGGTGCGCGCCGTGTTCACGCCTCGCGCGGCACGATGAGCGCTTCGCCGATGGTGCCGCCGCTGGCCTTCATCACCGGGGCTTCCAGCGGCATCGGCCAGGCGCTGGCGGCGCGCTACTCGGCGCTGGGCTGGCGCCTGGCGCTGGTGGCGCGGCGCGAGGCGGCGATGACCGAGTGGGCGGCGGCGAACGGCCTCGGGCCCGAACGATGTGTCGCGTACGCCGCCGACGTGGCCGACACCGCGAGCATCGTCGCCGCCGGCCAGGCGTGCATCGCGCGGCAGGGGTTGCCGGACGTGGTCATCGCCAACGCCGGCATCAGCGTGGGCTTCGACACGGCCGAGCGCGACGACCTCGAGCTGATGCGCGAGATGCTGCTGCTCAACGTGCTCGGTGTCGCCGCCACCTTCCACCCGTTCGTGGCGCCGATGCGGGCGCGCCGCTCGGGCACGCTGGTGGGCGTGGCCAGCATGGCGGCCGTGCGCGGGCTGCCGGGGCACGGCGCCTACAGCGCCAGCAAGGCGGCGGTGGTGAACTACTGCGAGAGCCTGCGCATCGAGTGCCGCGGCAGCGGCGTGCACGTGGTGACGCTGCTGCCCGGCTACGTGGCCACGCCGCTGACGTCGCGCAACCCGTACGGCATGCCGTTCCTGCTGGACGCGGCGACGTTTGCCGAGCGAGCGGTGCGCGCCATCGCGCGCGGCCATGGCGGCACGCGCATCGTGCCGTGGCAGATGGCCCTCGTCGCGCCGCTGATGCGCAACCTGCCCGCGCGGCTGTACGACCGGCTCTTCAAGGGGCGCGGGCGCAAGCCCAGGCGTGCTCCGCCGCCCGCTGCGGGTGAGCGCTGATGTTGCGCGGCGGCGAGGCGCGGGCCGCAGCGGCGACGACAGGCGGGTGAGACGCCGGTGGTCGACGTCGTCGTGCTCTTCTTCCTGCTCGGCGTGCTGGCGCGGCTGGCCGGCAGCGACCTGCGGCTGCCCGAGGCGCTGTACGAGACGCTGTCGATCTACCTGCTGCTGGCCATCGGGCTGAAGGGAGGCGTCGAGCTGTCGCGCCAGCCGGTGGCGGCGCTGGCGCCGCAGGTGCTGGCGTGCGTGGCGCTCGGCTTCGTCATTCCGTTCGTGCTCTATCCGGTGCTGCGGGCGCTGCGGCTGGCCGCGGTGGACGCGGCGTCGCTGGCCGCGCACTACGGATCGGTGAGCGTCGTCACCTTCGCCGTGGCGGTGGCGGCGCTGGCGCGCGAGGGCATCGCGCACGAGCCGCATGCCGCGCTGTGGGTGGCCGTCATGGAGGCACCGGGGATCGTGGCCGGCATCCTGCTGGCCCGGCTGGGCGGCCGGGTGGGCGCGGCGGCGTCGGCCGCGGGGACGCCGTGGCTCGCGCTGGCGCACGAGGTGCTGTTCGGCAAGAGCGTGCTGCTGCTGCTGGGCGGCCTGGTCATCGGCGCCGTCGCCGGCGAGGCGGGGACGCGGCCGATCGAGGCCGTCTTCGTGCATCCCTTCAAGGGCGTGCTGGCGCTGTTCCTGCTCGAGCTCGGCCTGGTGGCCGGCGGGCGCCTGACGGAGGTGAGGCGCTTCGGCGCGGCCGTGCTCGTCGTGGGCCTCGCCGCGCCCCCGCTGCTCGCGCTGGCCGGCCTGGCGGTGGGTGTGGCGCTGGGGCTGAGCACCGGCGGCGTGGCGCTGCTGGCCACGCTGGCGGCCAGCGCCAGCTACATTGCGGCGCCGACGGCCATGCGCGTGGCGGTGCCGCAGGCCAACGCCGCGCTGTCGATCACCGCGGCGCTGGGCATCACGTTCCCGTTCAACCTCGTCGTCGGCATCCCGCTGTATGTCGCGCTGGCGCGGGCGGTGACTTCCTAGGAGCCTCGAGCATGGCCCTGGCCAAACACGGCAAGACGCTGCTGGTCATCGTGGCCGAGGCGGCGCTGGAGAAAGCCCTGGTTCGCGACGTGCGCGAGCGCGGCGCCCACGGCTGGACCGTGCACGACGTGCGCGGCGGCGGCCGCACCGGCGTGCGCGAAGGTGCCTGGGAGGCCGACCGGACGATCGAACTGCAGGTGCTGTGCGACACCGCCGTGGCCGATGCCATCGCCGCACACGTGCTGGCGACCTACGCCGGGGACTTCGGGCTCGCGCTGTGGTTCAGCGAGGTCGCCGTGGTACGGCACGAGAAGTACTGAGCGGCCCCCGCGGCCTCGGACTCGCGCGCCGCGATTGCACATGAAGCAAGGCAGCTTCTCATGAGTGCCGGGGGCCGGCCAAGCCCCCGCCCGGAACCGGTCGGTCGGGCGGGCGGCAATGCGCTCGAGCGGGCGGCTCAGTATCCGCCCTGGCCGCCACCGCGGTTGCCGCCGCCGTAGCCGCCGCCGCCGCGGTTGCCGCCGCCGTACGGGCTGCGGCCGCCTCCGCCGTACGGGCTGCGACCACCACCGCCGCCGCCACCACCGTAGCCGCCACCACCACCGCCGCCGTAGCCGCCGCCACCACCACCACTGCCACCGTAGCCGCCACCACCGCCACCATAGCCGCCCCGGCTGCCGCCGCCACCACCGCCGTAGCCGCCCGGCCGCTCCTCGCGAGGCCGGGCCACGTTGACGACGACGGCCCGGCCCTCGAGCGCCTGGCCGTTCATGCCGTTGATGGCGGCCTGCGCTTCCGCGTCCGACCCCATCTCGACGAAGCCGAAGCCCTTGGAGCGACCGGTCTCGCGGTCCATCATGACCTTGGCCGACGTGACGGTGCCGAACTGCGAAAAGGCCTGCTGCAGCGATTCATCGCGCACGGAATAGGCCAGATTACCGACGTAAAGCTTGTTTCCCACGGGGAGCCCTCAGAAGTACCAACGAACACCATGCGGAGCTCAACCCTGCGTGAAACCAATTCACGCGCAAACAGGCGCGGCTGCCAGACACAGGCTCCTTCATTATCGGGTGCGCGGCGGCGACTGTGTAAAGATCGACCAACGTCGGTTGTTGTTTTGGCGCGTCCGTGCAAACCCTTGGTGTGCGAGGCTCGCCGCCGCCGGGCGCGCGCCTGGCGGCGAAAGCGCCGGGGCGCCGCCTACCATCGCCGGATGCCGAACGATGCCCGCCATGACCACGTCATCGTCGGCGCAGGCACGGCCGGCTGCCTGCTGGCCAAGCGGCTGAGCGAAGACCCGCGCTGCCGCGTCCTGCTGCTGGAAGCCGGCGGCGAGGACACCTACCCGTGGATCCACATCCCGGTGGGGTACCTCTACTGCATCGGCAACCCGCGCACGGACTGGCTCTACTTCACCGAGCCGGACCCCGGCCTGAACGGCCGGCGGCTGCGCTACCCGCGCGGCAAGGTGCTGGGCGGCTGTTCGAGCATCAACGGCATGATCTACATGCGCGGCCAGTCGCGCGACTATGAACACTGGGCCGACGTGACCGGCGACGACTCCTGGCGCTGGCCGGCCGTGCTGCCGCACTTCCTGCGCCACGAGGACCACTGGCGCGCGGCCGAGCCGGCCTTCGCACCGTGGCACCGTGGCGGCGGCGAGTGGCGCGTCGAGCGGCAGCGGCTGAGCTGGGAGATCCTCGACGCCTTCGCCGCCGCGGCGCGCGAAGCCGGGCTGCCGGCCACCGACGACTTCAACCGCGGCAACAACGAAGGCGTCGGCTACTTCGAGGTCAACCAGTGGCGCGGCGTGCGTTGGAACACGAGCAAGGCCTTCCTGCGCCCGGCGCGGCACCGGCCGAACCTGGAAGTGCGCACCGGCGTGCAGGTGACGCGGGTGCTGCTGGAGCCGGGGCCGGCCGTCGGAAGCGCCGCCGCAGGCTTGCGCGCAGCCGGCGTGGCCTTCCGCGGCGGCGCCGGGACGCCCGAGCAGGAGGTGCGCGTCGCCGGCGAGGTGGTGCTTGCCGCGGGCGCGGTCGGCACGCCGCAGATCCTGCAGCTCTCGGGCATCGGGCCGCCGGCATTGCTCGCCGCGCACGGCATCGCGCCAAGGCACGCGCTGCCGGGAGTCGGCGAGAACCTGCAGGACCACCTGCAGATCCGCGCCGTCTTCGCCGTCGAGGGCGTGAAGACGCTCAACTCGATCGCCCACTCGTGGCTCGGCAAGGCCGGCATCGGGCTGCAGTACCTGTTCACGCGAAGCGGCCCGATGAGCATGTCGCCGTCGCAGCTCGGCGCATTCACGAAGTCGTCGCCCGAGCGCGCCTGGCCCGACCTCGAGTACCACGTGCAGCCGCTCAGCCTCGATGCCTTCGGCGAGCCGCTGCATCGCGAAGACGCCTTCACGGCCAGCGTGTGCAACCTCAACCCCGGCTCGCGCGGGCACGTCCGCATCCGCTCGCCGCGGCCCGAGGATGCACCACGCATCCAGACCAACTACCTCTCGACGCCCGAGGACCGCCGCGTGGCGGCCGATTCGCTGCGGCTGACGCGGCGCATCGCCGCCATGCCGGCGCTGGCGCGCTACCGCCCCCGCGAGCTGAAGCCCGGCGTGCAGTTCCAGACCGACGAAGAGCTCGCTCGACTGGCCGGCGACATCGGCACGACGATCTTCCACCCCGTGGGCACGTGCCGCATGGGCCGTGCCGACGACCCCGACGCGGTGGTCGACCCGGCGCTGCGCGTGCGCGGCATCGCCGGCCTGCGTGTCGCCGACGCGAGCGTGATGCCCACCATCACCAGCGGCAACACGAACGCGCCGACACTCATGATTGCCGAGCGCGCGGCGGAGTTCGTGCGGGCATCGGCCGCGGCGGCGCGCTGACCGGCAGCCGGCCCGCCAGGGGCGCGGCTTCGCCGGGGCGGGACCGCCCCGGGCGCCCGCGCGACCGTTGGCGGGGAAAGTCCTTATGCACCGATCGGGGGCCGTGGCTACATTCGCCGCACTCGCGGTGGGCGGTCCGGTGGCAATCCGGGGCGCGCGCCGCTTGGGGGACCGAGGAGACAGACGAGGCTGCAGGGCGGCAAGCCCCGTGCGGCCGAAACGGGCGCCACCGGCAACGGGGCGCCCGTTTCCTTTGGCCGCGTCGAACGCCGCCGGGAAGCCGCGGCCCAGGGGGTGGATCGCGGCCACGGACGACGGGCAGACTGGCAGCAGGGCGTCGAGACCGGTCACGTCCCCGTGTGCCCGGGACTGACAGGCTTGCACCCCGCTGTTGCGGCGATCGGGCCCGCGCCCGATGCCTAGCATCCCGGCAGGGCCGCCTGGGCGGCCCGTTTCCACTCTGCCGTCCGCCCCGCCATGTCCGTCAACCCCGAACTGCGCCGCCTCGACATCGACATCCCTGCGCAGCCCGACGCGCTGGTGAAGCTGTCGCTGCTCATGGCCGAAGAGGAGCTGAACCTCGCCGACGCCGCCGCGCTGATCGAGTCGGACATGGCGCTCGCCGCGGCAGTGATGAAGGCGGTGAACTCGTCGCTGTACGGGCTGAAGGGGCGCGTGCAGACGGTGCACCAGGCCGTCACCTACCTCGGCATGCGCGAAGTGGCCGGCATCACCTTCGAGATGGGCCTGCGCGCCGCCTTCCCGCCGGCGCCCGAGCTGGAGCCGCTGTGGAGGCGCGCCGCATTGCGCGGCCTGGTGATGGGCCGGCTCGCGCAGCGGCTCGGGCTCGACGCCTGGGCGGCGCATTCGGCCGGCCTGTTCGAGGAATGTGGCAAGGCGGTGCTGTTCCGCCACGCGCGCGACCACTACCGCTCGATGCTGCGCGCCGCGCGGCACGACGGCGACCTGGTGACGCTGGAGCACACCGGCTTCGGCGTCAGCCACGACGCGCTGGGTGCCGCGCTGTGCGAAAGCTGGGGCCTCGCCGGCGCAGCGGTGGCCAGCGTGCGCCAGCACGTGCTGGCACAGGCGGGCGGCCCGCTGCCCGACGACGAGGACAAACGCGCCGTGAGCGCGCTGTCGGTGGTGGCCTTCGGCCTGATGACCGACGCCGCGAACCTCGACGACGAGACGGCGCGTGTCGCCGGCGAGGCCGGGCTCGACGCCGAGGCGCTGCTGCGCCTGGCGCGGCAGGTGCACGAGCAGCTCGACGCGGCGGCGCGGCACGGCCGCTGACGGCGCCCGGTGGTTCGTCCGGGGGCTCGACGAAGCACGCATGCGGGCCGTGTGGGGCTCCGAGGCGACAGCCTGACTCCCGCTTGAGGGTGTGCGGGCGCCAGGCGGCCGGCGCGGCGGCGGCCCGAAGGCGGCGGCAGAATCGCGGGCCGAGGAGACAACCGATGCCCATTCCGACCACCGCCGCCGACGCCGCCCCCGACACCCTGGCGCTGCAACGCCTCTACCACTGGGAGAAGACGACCCCCGAGCGCGTCGCCTTCACGCAGCCGCAGACCGGCGGCGCGGTCATCGACTACCGCTGGCGCGAGGTGCTCGACCAGGCACGCCGCATGGCCACGTACCTGCAGTCGCAAGGCATCGGGCCCGGCGACCGCGTCGCCATCCTGTCGAAGAACACGGCGCACTGGATGATGAGCGACTACGCGATCTGGCTCGCCGGCGCGGTCTCGGTGCCGCTCTATCCGACGCTCGCCGCCGGCACGATCCGCCAGATCCTCGAGCACAGCGGCTCCAAGCTGCTGTTCGTCGGCAAGCTCGACGGCTGGGACCACATGAAGCCCGGCGTGCCGCAGGGTCTTGCCTGCGTCAGCCACCCGCTCTCGCCCGACGACGCGAAGAAGAGCTACCCCGCCTGGGACGACATCGTCGCGAAGGCAGCGCCACTGGCCGGCGAACCGGTGCGCGGCGTCACCGACCTCAGCACGATCATGTACACGTCGGGCACCACCGGCGCGCCCAAGGGCGTGATGCACTGCTTCGGCGCCTTCGCGCTGGCGGTGGCCACGGGCCTGAAGCGCATTCCGCTGCGCGCCGACTCGCGCATGCTGTCGTACCTGCCGCTGTCGCACGTCGTCGAGCGTGCGCTCGTCGAGCACGGGCAGCTCGCCACCGGCATGCACGTCTTCTTCGCCGAGAGCCTGGACACCTTCACGCAGGACCTGCAGCGCGCGCGCCCCACGGTCTTCTTCAGCGTGCCGCGGCTGTGGGTGAAGTTCCAGCAGGGCATCCAGGCGAAGATGCCGCCGAAGAAGCTCGACCTGCTGCTGAAGATCCCGGTGCTGTCGGGCATCGTGAAGAAGAAGGTGCTCACGGCGCTCGGCCTGCAGGAATGCATCTTCGCCGCCGGCGGCGCGGCGCCGATGCCGGCCGAGCTGCTGCGCTGGTACGCGCGGCTCGGCCTGCGCCTGGCGGAGGGTTACGGCATGACCGAGAACCTCGGCGCCACGCACATCACGCGCGCCGAGCCTTCGCAGGTGGGCACGGTGGGCGAACCCTACGAGGGCGTGCAGTGCCGCATCGACCCGACGAGCGGCGAGATCCAGACCAAGTGCGCCTGGCTCATGCAGGGCTACTACAAGGAGCCGCAGCTCACCAAGGAGGCCTTCACCGACGACGGCTGGCTCAAGACCGGCGACAAGGGCTCGATCGATGCCGCCGGCAACCTGCA
>JAHCKS010000079.1 GCA_026125665.1 Rubrivivax sp. | reverse complement strand
CGAAGAGCAGATCGCAGCCATGGGCCTGCTCGGCAAGATCACCGGGGCCGTCGTCAAGCGGCTGCCCGCGCACGGGCGCGACCGCCTCGAGGACTTCCTGCTGCCGCGACGCGGCTTCGAGCGGCTCGTCGTGCCGCGCCGGCCGGCCCTGACCATCGTCTGCGACGACGGCGAGGCAAAGGACCTCGACATCGTCGAGGTGCTCGAGCGGCATGGCGTGAAGGGCGTGTTCGCCGTGTCGCCTGCCCTCATCGGCCAACCGGGCTTCCTCGGCTACGAGGCGCTGCGGCAGATCCGCGCTGCCGGCCACGAGATCGCCTTCCATGGCACGACGCACGATGCCTTCACCGGCTTCGCCGGCCCCGCCGCCCTGAACGCCGCCATCGCGGGCGGCCTGGGCCGCATGGCCGCCGAAGGCCTCGGCCGGCCCGTCACGCTCATCTACCCCTTCGGCCGCCACAACCGCTGGGTGCGAGAGGCGGTCTCGACGAGCTTCGACAGCGCCTTCACGACCTGGTTCGGCCTCAACCAGGGCGAGGCCAACCGCTACGGCATCCGCCGCATCCCGTTCGGCGCCTACACCGGCAAGCTGCCGGCGACCGAGGCCTGGTATCGCGGCATCGTCGAGCGCTGCGCCGCCGAGGGGGGCTGGCCGACGCTGATGCTGCACCCGGCGGCCGAGGGCCACACGCGCGATCACGACGCGCTGCTCGGGCGGCTCGTCGATCACGCTCGTGCATGCGGCATGGCCGTGCGCACCGTGGCCGCGCACCTCGGCGGCGCGATGCCCGCGGCGGCCGCAGCCGAAACGTCCGGGACCCCGGGCGCCCGGGGCACTTCGGCCTGACGGGGAGCGCGGCGCGTGGCAACCGCATCGTCCGGCCTCGCCAACCGCGCCCTGCGCGGCGTGCGCTGGAACTACCTGGGCGCCGTCGGCCGCATCGCCGCCACGTTCGTCAGCCAGATCGTGCTCGCGCGCCTGCTCGGGCCCGAGGCGTTCGGCCTGTTCGGCTTCGCCTTCCTCACCGTCACGCTGCTGGCGCTCGTCGTCGAGATGGGGTTGCAGAACGCGCTCGTGCAGGTGCCCCAGCTCGAGCAGCCGGTCGTCGCCACCGCCGTCGGCCGGCTGCTCACCGTCAGCGCAGTGGCCGCGGCGATCGTCTTCACGCTGGCCGACACGATCGCCACCGGCATCTTCGCCAACGCGGACGCGGCGCCGGTGCTGCGCGCGATGGCGCCCACGCTCGTCGTCGGCGCAATGATCGCCGCGGCCACGGCCATGCTCAGCCGCGACATCGAGTTCAAGGTCATCCAGCTCGCGGCGCTCGGCAGCTACGTCGTCGGCTACCTCGTCGTCGGCATCGGCGCGGCGATGGCGGGCCTCGGTGTCTGGAGCCTCGTGCTGGCGTGGCACGTGCAGACGGTGCTCGCCTGCGTGATCATGATCGCCCGTTCGCCGCGGCCGCTGTGGCCCGGCAACCCGGCGCGGCCACTGCCCATCGCCGGCTTCGGCCGCGTCGTGATGGTCACCAACATGGTCAACTGGGTCATCGACAACGGCCCGCACACGGCCATCGGCCGCTGGCTCGGCGCGGCGTCGCTGGGTCTCTACACGGTGGCCAACAACCTCGTGAAGGTACCGGCCGACCACCTGGTGCGCAACCTGCAGACGGTGCTCTTCCCGCTGGCCGCGCGCGCGCAGGGCAACGACGCCGGCATCCGCCGCGCCTACCTCACGGTGCTCGGCGGCGTCGGCGTGCTGTCGTTCCCCACCTTCACCTTCGTCGCGCTGCAGGCCGAGCCGGTGGTGCACCTGCTGCTGGGCCCCAAGTGGCACGTCGCCGCCGGCGTGCTGGTGCCGCTGTCGCTGGCCATGGTGCTGCACGCGGTGGAGGCGATGTGCGGCCCGATCCTCGGCGGGCGCGGCGAGCCGCGCGCCGAGCTGCGCATCAAGCTCGCGATGCTGCTGCTGACGCTGGCCACGCTGGCCGTCACGGCGCGCTGGTCGCTGGTGGCCGTCGGCTGGGGCGTGGCCTTCGTGTTCCTGGCGCGCTGGATCTGGATGAACGCCGCGGTGTGCCGGCGGCTGGCCATCTCGGCGGGCGGCTTCGCCCGCGCGATGGCCGGCTCGTTCGTGCTCGCCGGGGTCGCCTGGGCGGTGCCGCTGGTCGCGCAGGCCGCACTCGACGCACTCGGTGCCGGCCTCGGGCGCACCGCATCGCTCCTCGGCGCGGCCGGCCTCACGGCCGTCGCGATTGCCGGCCTGACGCTGCTCGTGCCGCAGCTCGTGCTCGGACCGTACCTGCTCGCTCTCCTGCACCGCGCGTTCGAGAAGCGCCCGCCCCCGGCCGGCGTGCCCGGCCTGCGGCGCCTGGCGGTGAGCGCCGCCCACGCCGCGGCCGAGGTCGCGCGCGACCCCCTCGGAGGTTCCACCTCATGGACTCAGCGACCCAAGACCTCCTGACCCCGGCCGCCCTCGTCGGCGGCGCGGCCGCGCTGGCCATCGCCACGGCGATGGTGGTGCTGCTTTTCCTCAAGTCCACGGCGACGCGTGTCGTGCCGGTGGGGCTGCTGCTGTTCGGCTTCTGCCTCGAGGTCTGGTTCTTCAAGCAGCCGTCGCTGCAGGTCGGCCTGCAGATCTACCCGAACGACGCCATCTCGGTGTTCGTGCTGATGGCCGCGCTGGTCGGGTTCGCCTACCGGCCGGTGCCGGTGAACGACGCGCCGTTCCTGCTGTGGCTGGCCTTCGGCGTGACGATGATCGCCTCGTTCGTGGTCGGCCTGAACGAGTTCGGGCGCTACGCGGGCACCGAGGTGCGGCCGTTCTTCTACATGTGGGTGGCCGGCCTGTACTGCCTCGTCACCGGCTTCGACGAATCCGACCTGAGGCAGATCGGCCGCTGGTGCGTGTGGGCCGCCTACACGCTGATCGGCATCGCCATCTACTACTACGTCGCGGTCGAGATCGGCTGGGTCAATCGCACCGCCCACTTCGAGGAGCCCGCCACGGCCGTGTTCCGGCCGGTCGGCTCGCATGGCGCGTTCTTCGTCGCCGCCGTGGGCCTGGTGCAGACGATGGCCTGGCTGCGCCGCACCGGCACGCGCTTCAGCGGCCTGCACGCGGCGCTCTTCATCGCCTTCACGGTGGTGATGCAGCACCGCTCGGTGTGGATCGCCGCGGCGTTCGGGCTGCTCTGCGTCTTCATCCTCGAACGCCGCCACCTCCCGAGCCGTTTTCCGCTGATCCTCGGCTTCACGCTGACCGTGGCCTTCGTAACCGCGGTGGCCGGCGCCTTCGGCTATCTCGACGAGCTGGCACGCGACCTGACCGAGTCCACGCTGTCGATGGACGACACGGGGGGCACCTTCGCCGCGCGCGTCGACGGCTGGGTGCGTCTGTGGGAGAGCTGGGTCGCCGCACCCTTCCACACGATCCTGTTCGGCTTCCCGTTCGGACAAGGCTACCGGCGGCTGTACATGGACACGGTGATCGAGTTCGCGCCGCACAACTTCTACCTCGATCTCGTGCTGCGCGTGGGCATCATCGGCGCACTGCTCTTCATGCTGCCCACCATGATGGCCATCGTGCACGGCCTGCGCGCGAAGACGGACTCCGAGTTCGACTACCTGCTGACGCGCGGCCTCGGCGTCGGCCTGCTGGCCGCGCTCGTGTACTTCATCGCCTATCCCTCCTACTACATCATCGGCGGGGCCACCGGCGTGGCACTGGCGCATCTCATCAGCCAACGCCAGAAGCGGCGCGCCGATCGCCGGGCGATGGAGCCGGTGCGCTCGCCGCTGACCGGGCAGATCATCGGCTGGCGTGTCGAGCGCTGACGCAGGGAGGCCCGGCCGCGTGCGCATCGTCGCCATCCTCACCTGCTTCAACCGCAAGCCGCTGACGCTGGCCTGCCTCGAGGCGCTGGCCGTCACCGCGGCAGCGGCGGCTGTCGAGCTGGAAGCCATCGTCGTCGACGACGCCAGCCCCGACGGCACGGCCGCGGCCGTGCGCGAACGCTTCCCCTGGGTGCAGGTGCTCGACGGGCCGGGCACGCTGTTCTGGAACCGCGGCATGCATCTGGGCTACGGCCTGGCGATGAAGCGCGAGGCCGACCACTACCTCTGGCTCAACGACGACACCCACCTCGTGCCCGGCGCGCTCGGCAGCCTGATCGCGCAGTCGGCCGCGCTGCAAGAGCGTACCGGAGGACCCGTCATCGTCGTCGGCGCTGCGGCCGAACGCGACTCGGGACGCATCTCCTACGGCGGGCGCGTCGCCGCCAGCCGCCTGCGGCCATTCAACTACCACCTCGTCTGGAACGCCCGCGAGCCCGTGCCCTGCGAGGCGATCGAAGGCAACTGCGTGCTCATCCCGCGCGCCGTGGCCGAGCGCGTGGGCAACCTCGACCCGACCTTCGAGCACGCCATGGGCGACACCGACTACGGATTGCGCGCCCGTGCGCTCGGCATCCCGGCCTTCGTCGCCGCCGGCGTGGCCGGGCACTGTTCGCCGAACCCGCTCGGGGGCACCTACTTCGACGCGTCGCTGCCGCTGCGGCGGCGGTGGCAGCTGATCCGCAGCCGCAAGGGACTGCCGGTGCGCTCGTGGCTGCACTTCTGCCGGCGGCACGGTGGCTGGGGCTGGCCGCTGCACTTCGCGTGGCCGTACACGAAGGTGCTGCTGACGGGCCTGCGGGCCGCGGTGGCGCGCGGCAGCGGCAGCGAGGCAGCGCGCCCCACCTGACGCGGCACGACCACACCACCCCTCCCAAGGAAAGGATCCCGGCGCGATGTGCGGCATCTTCGGCCTCGTCGGCAAGCTCGAACGCGACGTCGCGCAGCGCTGCCTGAACACGCTCGCGCACCGCGGCCCCGACGGCTGGGGACTGTGGCAGGGCGAAGGCGTGACGCTCGGCCACCGGCGCCTGGCGATCCTCGACCTGTCGGAGAACGGCAAGCAGCCGATGAGCTGGGGCGACGGCCGCTGGTGGATCACCTTCAACGGCGAGATCTACAACTTCCTCGAGGTGCGCGCCGAGCTCGAGGGGCTGGGCCACCGCTTCCGCAGCGAGAGCGACACCGAGGTCATCCTCGCCGCCTACGCACAGTGGGGCGAGCAGTGCCTCGCGCGCTTCAACGGCATGTGGGCCTTCGCGATCTGGGACACGGTCGAGCGTTCGCTCTTCCTGGCCCGCGACCGCTTCGGCAAGAAGCCGCTCTTCTACGCCGAGCTGCCCGGCGGCGGCTTCGCCTTCGCCTCGGAGATGAAGGCGCTGCTGCCGCTGCTGCCGGGCGCGGCGCCCGACCGTGCGCTGATCCGCGGCATGACGCTGCGCTCGAGCTTCGGCTACGAGGCGACCGAGCGCTGCCTCGTCACCGGCATCCGGCGCCTGAAGGCCGGGCACTGCGGCACGCTGCGCGGTGGCGTGCTCAAGTCGCGACTGTGGTGGAACACGCTCGACCACCTGCCCCAGGTGCCCGAGCGCTACGAGGAGCAGGTCGAGGCGCTGCGCGCGCTGCTGCTCGACGCCTGCCGCCTGCGCATGCGCAGCGACGTGACGATCGGCACGGCGCTGTCGGGCGGCCTCGACTCGAGCACGATCTTCTCGATGCTCGCGCACATCAACCGCGAGCACCGTGGAGAGGCGCGGCTTTCCACCGACTGGCAGCACGCCATCGTCGCCTCGTTCCCCGGCACGCCGCTGGACGAGGCGCGCTTCGCGCAGCAGGTGGCGCGCCACGCCGGCGGCGAGGCGCAGGTGCTGGAGGTGGACCCGCTGCGCCACATCGACGAGCTGCCGCGCATGCTCTACCTCTACGAGGACCTGACGGTGACGAGCCCGTTGCCGTTCATGGCCTTGTACTCGCGCATCAAGCAGGCCGGCGTCACGGTGACGCTGGACGGCCACGCCGCCGACGAGCTCTTCGGCGGCTACCCCACCGACTGGGCCTACGCGCTGATGGACGCCGGGCTCGACCGCGCGCAGATCCACCAGGTGCTCGAGGTCTACGAAGGCGGCATGCCCGAAGGCACGGCGCAGTTCAGGCGGCCCGCAAGCCGCTTCGCCTCGTACGCCAGGCGCCTGGGCACGACGCTCGCCAAGCACGCCTTCGGCATGCACAGCAACCTCGGGCCGGAGTACACGCAGCACGCGCGCTGGCGCGAGCTCGACCACCTCTCGCGGGCGCTGTTCTGGCAGACCCACTCGTTCGTGCTGCCCACGATCCTGCGCAGCTACGACCGCTACGGCATGGCCGCCTCGGTGGAGATCCGCATGCCGTTCCTGGACTGGCGCGTGGCCACCTTCGCGTTCGCGCTGCCGTGGCACGCGAAGATCCGCAACGGCTTCTCCAAGGCCATCGTCCGCGACGCCGCGGCGCCGTACATGCCGCAGGAGATCGCCTGGCGGCGCACGAAGATCGGCTTCAACTCGCCCATCGTCGACTGGATGCGCGGGCCGTTGAAGCCCTTCTTCCTGGACACGCTCGCCTCGCGCAGCTTCGCCGAGTGCCCGCTCGTCGACGCGCCGCGCGCGCGGCGGCTGGTGGCGCACGTCATGGACGATCCGGCCGCCACCTTCAAGGCGGGCGAGCGGGCCTGGTGGAGCCTGCTGCCGTACCTGTGGTCCGAGGCGATGTTCTCCGGCGGCCGCGGACAGGCGTCGCCGGAGGTGGACCGGCAGGCCGCGCTGGTCTGACAGCCGCGCCCGGCGCCCCGGCCCGGGGCCTGCGAGCCGCCAGGCGCACCGACCGCGGGCTCCACCCACCCACTAGAGTGCAGGGTCGCGCCCGGCGAGCCATGCCGCCTATCATGGCCCGGCGATGGCACACGAGAACCTGGCTCGCGAGCAGCACGTCGAGGGGTCGTCGGACCGCGCCTTCGGCTGGGTCTTCGCGATCGTCTTCGCGATCATCGCTGCCTGGCCATTGTTGAACGCGCGGCCGCCGCGCTGGTGGGCGCTGGCCATCGCCGCGGCCTTCGCACTCGTCGCCATCGTGCGGCCGGCGCTGCTGTCGGGCCTGAACCGGCAGTGGATGAAGCTCGGGCTGCTGCTGGGGCGCATCGTCAGCCCGCTTGCGCTCGGCCTGCTCTTCTACGGCGTCTTCGTGCCGATAGGCGCGCTGATGCGCCTGGCGGGCAAGGACCCGCTGCAGCTCGAGCGCGACGCGAACGCCCCTTCCTACTGGCGCAGCCGCGAGCCCCCGGGCCCGCGCCCCGACTCGATGGGCCAGCAGTTCTAGTCGTCGAGCCAGCATCGAAGCACACCGTCCGAACCGGAGCCGCCGATGGAGATGATCCGCGAGTTGTGGGCCTTCCTGCGCACACGCAAGAAGTACTGGCTGTGGCCGGTGTTCCTGATGATGCTGCTGCTGGGCGCCCTCATCGTGCTCGCGCAGGGCTCGGCGATCGCACCGTTCATCTACACGCTGTTCTGAGCGCGGCCGCCGGCGCGCCGGGCGAGGGGGGAAGTGCCGATGCGCATCCTGGGCCTGTCGGCCTTCTATCACGACAGCGCCGCCGCGCTGGTCGAGGACGGCCGCATCGTCGCCGCCGCGCAGGAGGAGCGCTTCACGCGCAAGAAGCACGACTCGCGCTTCCCGGTGAACGCCGTTGGCTATTGCCTGCGCGAGGCCGGCACCTCGCTGGCCGGCATCGACCGCGTCGTCTTCTACGACAAGCCGTTCCTGAAGTTCGAGCGCCTGGTCGAGACCTACCTCGCCTTCGCGCCGCGCGGCTTCAAGTCGTTCCGCATGTCGATCCCGCTGTGGCTGCGCGAGAAGCTGTTCCTGAAGGACCTCCTGAAGAAGGAGCTCGGCGCGCTCGCGGACGGCGGCGGCTGGAACGGCGAGCTGCTCTTCAGCGAGCACCACCTCAGCCACGCCGCCAGCGCCTTCTTCCCCTCGCCGTTCGACGAGGCCGTGGTGCTGACGATGGACGGCGTGGGCGAGTGGGCCACGACCTCGGCCGCCATCGGCCGCGGCAAGACGCTCGCCGTGCACAAGGAGATCCACTTCCCGCATTCGCTCGGGCTGCTCTACTCGGCCTTCACCTACTACACCGGCTTCAAGGTCAACTCCGGCGAGTACAAGGTGATGGGGCTCGCGCCCTACGGCGAGCCGAGGTACGCGGGCACGATCCTCGAGCACCTCATCGACGTGAAGGCCGACGGCTCGTTCAGGCTCGACCTCGCCTACTTCGACTACTGCACCGGGCTGACGATGACCAACGGGCGTTTCGACGCCCTCTTCGGCGGCCCGGCGCGCAAGCCCGACGAACCGCTGACGCCACGGCACATGGACCTTGCCGCGTCGATCCAGGCCGTCACCGACGAGGTGGTGCTGCGGCTGACGCGCGCGCTCGCCGCCGAGACCGGGCAGAAGAACCTGTGCCTTGCCGGCGGGGTGGCGCTGAACTGCGTGGCCAACGGCAAGGTGCTGCGCGACGGGCGCTTCGACAACGTCTATGCCCAGCCGGCCGCGGGCGACGCCGGCGGTGCGCTCGGTGCGGCGCTGGTGGGCTACCACCTGCAGCTCGGCCAGGAGCGCCCGAACGGAGCGAACGGAACGAGCGGCACCCGCCGCGCCGACGCGATGCGCGGCGCCTACCTCGGCCCCGCATTCGAGCAGTCCGACATCGAACGCCGGCTCGCCGCCTGCGGCGCGCGCTTCGAGACGCTGGACGACCACACCGTCATCCAGCGTGCGGCACGCGACCTCGCCGACGGCAAGGCGATGGGCTGGTTCCAGGGCCGCATGGAGTTCGGCCCCCGGGCGCTGGGCAATCGCTCGATCCTCGGCGACCCGCGCTCGCCGACGATGCAGAAGACGCTGAACCTGAAGGTCAAGTACCGCGAGTCGTTCCGGCCGTTCGCGCCTTCGGTGCTGCGCGAGCGCGTGGCCGACTGGTTCGAGCTCGACGGCGACAGCCCGTACATGCTGCTGGTGGCCGACGTCGTCAAGACGCGCCGGCGGGTGATGACGGCCGAGGAGCAGCAGCTCTTCGGCATCGACAAGCTCAACGTGCTGCGCAGCGACATCCCGGCGGTGACGCACCTGGACTACTCGGCACGCATCCAGACCGTGCACGCCGACACGAACCCGCGCTACCACGCGTTGATCACGGAGTTCGAGCGGCTCACCGGCTGCCCGGTGCTGGTGAACACGAGCTTCAACGTGCGCGGCGAACCCATCGTCTGCACGCCCGAGGACGCCTTCCGCTGCTTCATGGGCACCGAGCTCGACGTGCTCGTCGTCGGCAACTGCGTGCTGCGCAAGGAGGCGCAGGACCCGGCGCTGAAGCGGAACTACGAGACGGCCTTTGAGCTCGACTAGCCCGATCGCGGCGCAGGAGCCGGTCGCCGGGGAAGCCTGCGCGGCACATGAGCGGGCGGCGCCCCCGGCGCCGGCCGCCGAAGGCGGCAACGACGGCGACGAGGGGATGCTGCGCCTGGAAGACGGCACCGAGCTGCGCGGCCGCGGCTTCGGCGCTGCGGTGCCCGTCAGTGGCGAGGTCGTCTTCAACACCGGCATGAGCGGCTATGTCGAGTCGCTCACCGATCCTTCGTACCGCGGCCAGATCCTCGTGCTCACGTATCCGCTGGTGGGCAACTACGGCGTGCCGGCATCGCGGCAGCCGGGCAGCCTCGCCCCGCCGTACGAGGCCGACCACGTCCAGGTGCAGGGGCTCGTCGTGCAGAACCTCGTTCACGCGCACAGCCACCACGCCGCCCGGCGCTCGCTGGCGCAGTGGCTGGCCGCCGAGGGGGTGCCCGGCCTCACCGGCGTGGACACCCGCACGCTCACTCGCCGCCTGCGCGAGCACGGCACGATGCGCGGGTGGCTGCACCCGGCCACGATGGACGCGGCGCACGCCGCGCGCGAGGCGCGGGCGGTCGAGATGCGCGAGGAGCTCTTCCGCCTCGTCGCACCGCAGGTCCCCGTGCTGCACGAAGGCGGCACCCGCCGGATCCTGCTCGTCGATGTCGGCGCCAAGGACCACATCGTGCGCTCGCTGCTGATGCGCGGCGCGAGCGTGCTGCGCGCGCCGTGGCATGCCGACCTCGTGGCCCTGGCCGCACAGTGCGACGGCGTGCTCATCGGCAACGGCCCCGGCGACCCGAAGGACCTGCTGCCTCTGGTGGCCCAGGTGCGCCGCCTGCTCGCGCAGGAGAGCCTGCCGATCTTCGGCGTGTGCCTGGGCAACCAGCTGCTGGCGCTGGCGGCCGGCGCCGACACCTACAAGCTGCCCTATGGCCACCGCGGCGTCAACCAGCCGGTGCAGGACCAGTTGACGCGCCGCTGCTACATCACGAGCCAGAACCATGGCTACGCGGTGGACGACGCGTCGCTGCCGGCGGGCTGGGAGAGCTGGTTCGTCAACGTCAACGACGGCACCAACGAGGGCATCCGTTCGCGCCACGGGCCACACTTCAGCGTGCAGTTCCACCCCGAGGCGAGCCCGGGCCCGCAGGACACGGCGTTCCTGTTCGACGACTTCCTAGGTGTCGTGGCGGCGACCTCCCGGCCCCGCGGCGCCGCGGCCGGCCGCGACGGGCACTGATCCGGGCGATCGGACCCCTTCGCGATGTTCGGCGTGCACCTGCCCCGCAAGCCCAGGCGCGTGCTGGTGCTCGGCTCCGGCGCGCTGCAGATCGGCCAGGCGGGCGAGTTCGACTACTCGGGCTCGCAGGCGATCAAGGCGCTGAAGGAAGAAGGCATCCACACGGTACTGGTGAACCCGAACATCGCGACCATCCAGACCAGCCACGAGCTCGCCAGCCGGGTCTACCTCGTCGCCGTGACGCCGGAGTTCGTCGAGCAGATCATCGTCAAGGAGAAGGTCGATGCAGTCCTGCTCGGCTTCGGCGGACAGACGGCGCTGAACTGCGGCCTGGCGCTGCACGACGCGGGCATCCTCGCCCGGCACGGCGTGCAGGTGCTCGGCACGCCGATCAAGGCCATCCGCGACACCGAGGACCGCAAGCTCTTCTGCGAGCGACTGGCCGAGATCGGCGTCAGGACGGCGCGCAGCATCGCCTGCGACTCGCTCTCGGCGGCACGCGCGGCGATTGCCACGCTCGGCCTGCCGGTGATGCTGCGTGGCGGCTATGCGCTGGGCGGCAAGGGCAGCGGCATCGTGCGCACCGCCGCGGACGTGGAGGCCGCGCTGAAGCGGGCCTTCGCCGGCGGTGTGCCGCAGGTGCTGGTCGAGGAGTGCCTGGAGGGCTGGAAGGAGGTCGAGTACGAGGTCGTGCGCGATGCGCGCGACAACTGCATCACCGTGTGCAACATGGAGAACCTCGACCCGATGGGCATCCATACGGGCGAGTCGATCGTCGTGGCACCGACGCAGACGCTGAACGACGAGGAGGTGCAGCTGCTGCGCACGGTGGCCATCCGCACCATCCGGCACCTCGGCATCGTCGGCGAGTGCAACATCCAGTACGCGCTCGACCCCGCCAGCACCGACTACCGCGTCATCGAGGTCAACGCGCGCCTGTCGCGCTCCAGTGCGCTGGCGAGCAAGGCCACCGGCTACCCGCTCGCCTACGTCGCCGCCAAGATCGCGCTCGGCTACGCGCTCACCGACATCCCCAATGGCGTGACGCGGCGCACCACCGCCTTCTTCGAGCCGGCACTCGACTACCTCGTGTGCAAGTTCCCGCGCTGGGACCTCGGCAAGTTCTGGGGGGCGTCCACACGCATCGGCAGCGAGATGAAGAGCGTGGGCGAGGTGATGGCGATCGGCCGCACGTTCCCCGAGGTGATCCAGAAGGCCGTGCGCATGCTCGACATCGGCGTGGACGGCGTGGACCCGCTCGCCTTCGAGTTCGCCGACGTGCGCGAGCCGTTGCGCCACCCGACCCCGCTGCGCCTGTTCGCCGTCGCGCGCGCGCTGCACGAAGGCGTCGGCGTCGACGAGATCCACGCACTGACCCGCATCGACCGCTGGTTCCTGCACGCCATCGGCGCCATCGTCACGCAGCGGCAGCGGCTCGCCGCGGCCCGCCTGCCGCTGCCCGCCGCGCTGCTGCGCGGGAGCAAGCGGCTCGGCTTCTCCGACCGCGCCATCGACCGCCTGCACGGCCAGCCGATCGGCACCACGCGCGCGGCCCGCCTGGCCGCAGGCATCCGGCCGCACTTCGCACGCATCGACACGATGGCCGCCGAGTTTCCGGCCGACACGAACTACCTCTACGCCACCTACCACGCGGCCACCACGGACGTGCCGCCTTCGACGCAGCGCAAGGTGCTGATGCTCGGCTCGGGCACGTACCGCATCGGCTCCAGCGTCGAGTTCGACTGGTGTGCCGTCAACGCCGCGCAGGAGGCGGCCGCGCAGGGCTGCGAGTCGATCATGCTCAACCACAACCCCGAGACGGTGAGCACCGACTACGACATCTGCGATCGCCTCTACTTCGACGAGATCAGCGAGGAGACCGTGCTCGACCTCGTCGAGCACGAGCAGCCCGATGGCGTCGTCGTCAGCATGGGCGGCCAGATCGCGAACAACCTGGCGCTCGGGCTCGCGCGCGCCGGCGTGCCGGTGCTGGGCACGAGCGCCCAGAGCATCGACCGCGCGGAGGACCGCGCCAAGTTCAGCGCCCTGCTCGACGAGCTCGGCATCGACCAGCCGCGCTGGGCACACGTCACCGACAGCGCAGAGGCCGACCGCATCGTGCAGCAGCTCGGCGGCTTTCCGGTGCTGGTGCGGCCGAGCTACGTGCTCTCGGGCGCCGCGATGGCCGTGGCGCACGAGCCGGCCGAGCTTCAGCGCATCCTGGCGCGCGCCGCCGACGTCTCGCGCGAACACCCGGTGGTGGTGTCGAAGTTCGAGACGCACGCGCGCGAGATCGAGATCGACGCCGTCGCCGACCGCGGCGAGCTGGTGCTGTGGGCCATCTCCGAGCACATCGAGGACGCCGGCGTGCACAGCGGCGACGCCACGCTCGTGCTGCCTCCGCAGACGCTGTACATCGCCACCATCCGCCGCGTGCGCCAGATCGCCACGCTGCTGGCGCGGGCCCTGGCGATCACCGGGCCCTTCAACGTGCAGTTCCTGGCCCGCCACAACGCGGTGAAGGTGATCGAGTGCAACCTGCGCGCCTCGCGCAGCTTCCCGTTCGCCTCCAAGGTCACGGGCGAGAACTTCGCCGCCGAGGCGATGCGGCGCATGCTCGGCGTGCGGCGCGACATCGTCAACCGCAGCCTGGACCTGGACTTCGTCGCCGTGAAGGCGCCGATGTTCTCGTTCGCGCGCCTGGCCGGCGCCGACCCGATGCTCGGCGTGGAGATGCTCTCCACCGGCGAGGTGGGCTGCCTCGGGCGCGACCTCGCCGAGGCGCTGCTGCACGCACTGCTGGCCACCGGCATGCGCCTGCCCAGGCGTGGCGTGCTGCTGTCGCTGGGGCCCGTGGCCGACAAGTACTGGTTCGCCGATGAGGCGCGGGCCATCGCCGACGAGCTGCGGCTGCCGATCTTCGCCACGCGCGGCACGGCCGAGATGCTCGGCGAGGTCGGCATTGCGTGCACGGCGGTCGGCAAGGGCGTCAACGGCGGCGAGCAAGGCGACGACAGCGCACTCGAGCTCATCGATCGCGGCGTCGTCGACCTCGTGATCAACGTGCCGCGCGAGTACGACGCCCTCGGCCGCCCCGACGGCTACCTCATCCGGCGCCATGCCGCCGATGCCGGCGTGCCGCTGATCACCGACCTGCAGCTCGCTCGCGCGCTCGTCGAAGCGCTGCGCAACCGGGGCGCGGCCGCACTCGACGTGCGTGCGTGGGGCGACTTCGCCGCGGAGGCAGCACGGTGACGGCGCGCCGACCGGCCAACCGGGTGCTCGTCGGCGCCGCGCTGGTCGCGCTCGGCATCGCAGCGTCGGTGCTGCTCGCCGAGCTGGCCCTGCGGCTGGTCGGCCTGTCGTACCCCGTCTTCGAGACCTACGACGCCGAGCGCGGCGTGGCGCTGAAGGCGGGCAAGGAAGGCCTGTATCGCAAGGAGGGTGAAGCGCACGTGCGCATCAACCGGCATGGTTACCGCGACCACGAGCGCGAGCTGGCCAAGCCGCCGGGTGTGCTGCGCATCGCGGTGCTCGGGGACTCCTTCGTCGAGGCCAGGCAGGTCGCGCTGGCCGAGACCTTCGTCAGCCGGGTCGAGCAGGCGCTGGCCGGCTGCCCGGCGTGGGCCGGCCGCAAGGTGGAGGCGCTCAACTTCGGCGTCAGCGGCTACGCCACCACCGAGGCCTTGCTGACGCTGCGCCGCGACGCGCTGCGCTTCGCGCCCGACATCGTGCTGCTCGCCTTCTACCCGGGCAACGACGTGGGCGAGAACTCCAAGCAGGTGGTGGCCGGCGCGGCGACGGACTGGCGCATGCCCAAGCCGATCCACGTCTACGACCCGCGCGGCGAGCTCGTGCTGGAGAGCTCGGCGCCGCAGTCGATCTGGCGGCGAGCGCTGTACGTCGGCGTGCACCACTCGCGCCTGCTCGAGCTCGTCAACGAGGCGCGCAGGGCCTGGGAGGTGCGCAAGGTCCGGCGCAGTGCCGGCCCGGCGCCGGATCCGTTCGAGCTCGGCGTCAGCAAGGAGGTCTACGCCCCGCCGGCCGACGCCGCCTGGCGCGAGGCCTGGCGCGTGACCGAAGGCCTGCTCGCCAAGCTGCAGCGCGAAGCCGCGTCGGCCGGCGCACGGTTTGTCCTTGCCAGCGTCACGATGTCCGAGCAGGTGCACCCGGATGCCGCGTTGCGCGCATCGGTGCAGCAGCGACTGAACGTGCCGAACCTGCTCTACCCCGAGGACCGCCTGGCCGAGATCGGAGCGAGGCACGGCTTTCCGGTGATCCGGCTCGTGCAGCCGCTGCGGGAGGTGGCCGAGCGCGAGCGTACGCCCTTGCACGGGTTCGCCAACACGGTGCTCGGGCACGGCCACTGGAACACGCAGGGCCATCGTGCCGCAGCGGAGGTGATCGCGCGCGAGCTGTGTGCGCTGGGGCCGGCGGCGGCCTCCCGCTGATCGACGGGTCCGCCGGCGGCGATCCGGGCCTCAGCCGCCCTTCGGCGGCAGCGCCAGGCAGCCCTCGATGCCCACGACGAAGCGCTGCACCATGTGGTCCAGCGTGTAGCGCCCGGCGTCGCGGGCTGCGGCCGCACGCACACGCTGCATCTCGGCCGGATCACGCAGCAGGCGCAGCACCGCGTCGGCGTAGCTCTGCGCGTCGTCTTCGACGACGAAGCCGTTCTCGCCCGACCTCAGGTAGGCGATCTCCGGCCCGTGCCGCGCGCCGCGTGTCGTGATCATCGGCAGCCCGGCGCAGAAGGCATCGAGCACGTGCAGCCCCACCGCACCCGGGCTCAGGTAGAGCTCGGCAGCGCGGAACCAAGCCGCCTTCTCGGCGCCGCGCTGCACGCCCGCCCAGTGCAGCCACGGCCGCGATGCCGCCGCGGCGGTGATGACGTCGCGGCTCGGCCCGTCGCCCAGCACGACGAGGCGGAAGCCCGGGTGATCGGCCTGCACACGGTCGGCCGCGCGCAGCAGCAGGTCGAGCCGCTTGTCCGGGTAGAGCGAGCCGCAGTACAGGCCCACCGGCGCGCCCTCGGCGGCATCCAGCCGCTTGCGGCGCCGGGCGCGTTCGTCCGCCGACACGGCCGCGAGGTCGCGCTCGAACTGCTCGTTGTCGATGGCGTTGTCGAGCACCGAGATGCGCTCCGCCGGGAAGCCGTCGCCCTCGAGGATGGCGCGCGTGGACTCGGTGTACGCGAACCACCAGTCGACGCGGTTCACGAACCAGCGCTTCCAGCGCTCGCGCAGCCCCTCGGGCGCGGCGCTCTGCAGGTTGCGGCCATGGCCCCAGTAGGCGACACGCTGCCCCGGCCGCACGCCCCAATGCAGCAGCCACGGGTAGTTGGAGAGGATGCGGTTCTCCTGGATCAGCACGACCAGGTCGGCGTCGCGCAGCGCGCGCGGGTACGGCTGCCAGACGACATCGACGCCACGCACGCGCCAGATGCGGTTGCGCATCTCGTCGGCCCACGGCAGGCGGCCCGTGTCCTTCTTCAGCGCCTCGGCGGGCGAGGCCTGGCCGTGCACGAGGCGAAGCTCGATGCCGCGTGCGGCGCAGGCATCACGCAGGCGGTCGAAGAAGGCCTGGCGGTAGTGCAGCAGCCGGTGCTGCGTGACGACGACGCGCGCACGACGCGCCGCCGGCGCGGCCGGCACCGCGGGCGGATCGGCGCTCATGGCGGACCGGGGCGCACGACCCAGTGGTCGTAGCCCTTCTCGGAGAAGCGGAACGTGCCACTTGCCACCATCGCTTCGTGCCGGGCGATCTCTTCGTTAGTCTTGAAGCGCAGGCCGATCGGTACCGCGGGGTTGCCGCCGACGATGGTGTAGGGCGCCACGTCGCCCTTCACCACCGAACCGGCGGCGACGATGGCACCACGGCCGATGTGCACGCCGCTCAACACGACGGCGCCGTAGCCGAGCCAGACATCGTCGTCGATGACGACGCCGTCGCCTCGAAACGGCGACGGCGTGCGCTCGGCCCCCACCCAGTGGCCGAATCGCACCGGCACCCCCGGCGTGCGGAAGTCGTGGTCGCGCCGGCCCACCAGCGCCACGCGGTTGGCGAAGAGCACGTGCCGGCCGATGCGGCAGTTGGTTTCGATCGACACCTCGTGCCCGAGGTAGGTGTGGTCGCCGATCTCGATGCGCTCGGGTGCCCACAGGCGCGGGCGCGAGCCGACGTGCAGGTCGGTGCCGAAGCGGCACACCGGGGCCCGGCAGCGGGCCAGCCGCACGCGCGTGGCCAGGCGCCGCATCGCCGCGGCGAGCGTCTGTTTGATCGTCCTCAGCATTCACATCGAGGGGGCTCGCGGCCCCCAGCGCCACGCGGCGCCTGCACTCTCGATGCCCACAGCCGCCCTGCGCGGACATTCTGCAACACGGCTGACCGCCACATGCACTTCGTCGCAGCCTCTGGCGTCGAAGCGTGCGCGACGTTACGCAACACTGCGGCTCCTTAACAACTCACCGCCCCCACGCCGACCCTCTCGCACCGACGATCGTGTCAACCCCCCATTCCGGGGGTCTCGAAGAAGCAACGTCGTTGGAGCGAAGGATGATCAAGCAATCGGATCGGCGTCTCGCGCACACCTGGATGTCCCTGGCCGTCTGCGCAGCCATCGCGGCCTGCGGCGACGGCGATGGCACCACCACTCCCGCCGGCGGTGGCAGCGACAGTGGCACCAAGGCCGCAGCCCTGGTGGCCGAGGCCACCGGCGCACCGGAGGGGTCCGACGGGACGGGGGCGCAGGCGGTCGCGACGGCGTGGCTCACCTGCGCCCGCGAGCACCAGACCTGCTCGTTCCAGGGCACGCGCCGCGTGCGCTACGGCACCGAGGCCAGCTACCTCACGCTCACGCGCACGGCCGGCCTGCTGTGCAACAACCAGACCTTTGGCGGCGACCCCGCCGTCGGCACGCTCAAGACCTGCTGGGTCGAGACGGCCCCGGAGGCGCTGCCGGCACCGATCCCGGTCCCGCAACCCGAGCCGGCGCCCGCCCCGGCACCGAGCTCGTGGGTGCAATGCGCGCGCGAGCACCAGACCTGCTCGTTCACCGGTGCGCGCAAGGTGCGCTACGGCACCGAGGGCAGCAACGTCACGCAGCTCGGCGCCGGCAGCCTGCTGTGCAACAACCAGACCTTCGGCACCGACCCGGCCGTCGGCATCCTCAAGACCTGCTGGCTCGAGTCGACGAACGGCTCGCCGGTGCCCGCTCCGGCACCGGCCCCGGCGCCCGCGCCCGTTCCCGCTCCGGCTCCCGCACCCGCCCCGCTCCCGGCACCGACGCCGGCCCCGAGCCCCGCCCCGGCACCGACCGGCTGGGTGCAGTGCGCGCGCGAACACCAGACCTGCTCCTTCGAGGGAACGCGCACCGTGCGCTACGGCACCGAAGCCAGCAACGTCACGCAGACACGCACCTCGGGCCTGCTGTGCAACAACAACACCTTCGGCAGCGACCCCGCCGTCGGCGTCCTCAAGACCTGCTGGGTCGAGACCGTCGCCTCCTCGACGCCGTCGCCCGCACCCGCGCCCGCGCCGACTCCCGCTCCAGCACCGGCTCCTGCCCCTACCCCGACACCGGCCCCCTCGCCGGCACCCGCCCCCGGCCAGGTCGGCCCGCGCGTGAGCACCTTCACCGCCTCCGGCCCCATCACCGCCTCCATGGGCCAGCTCATCTCCGGCGTGCGCATCACCAACCCCAACGGGCCCTGCATCACCATCCCCGCCGGCGCCACCGGCGTCGTCGTGCGCGACTCCGACATCGGCCCCTGCGGCGGCAACGCCAACATCTTCATCGAGGGCGCCAACGCCACCGTCGAGTACACCTTCGTGCACCACGGCAACCGCGGCGTCATGGCCCACCGCACCAGCGGCACCACCACCCGCTTCAGCCGCTTCGACACCTTCTACGGCCCCAAATTCAACGGCACCGCCATCGAGTACGACTACATGGCCAGCGGCCGCATCGAGGGCAACGTCGTGCGCGGCAGCAACTACGCCAGCGACGCCATCAGCGTCTTCGAGAGCTCCAACATGACCCTCGTCAACAACGACATCGACATCAACGTCGCCGAACCCTCCGCCGCCGCCTTCACCATGGGCGACGCCACCAACGGCAACCCCGGCGCCAACAACTACGTCGCCGGCAACATCGTCAAGCAAAGCGGCGGCGTGCCCGCCGGCGTCTTCGGCTCCTCGGGCAACACCATGCTCGAGAAGAACTGCCTCACCGCCGGCATCCAGGCCTACAACTACGCCGGCACCTTCGTCGGCGTCACCGTGCGCAACAACGTCATCAACCTCGCCGCCTCCTTCGTCCCGGACCCCGGCGTCATCGCCGGCTGGTCCTCCAACATCAACTCCACCGACTGCTCCCGCCTGCCGCGTTAGGCACCACGCACTGCGCAGCGCATGTCTGCGCCGCGTGCGACGACCGGGGCAGACATCCTGCAACACGCCTGACCCGCGCATTCACTTCGTCGCACGCCGCCCGGTCGATCGAGCGCGAGGTTACGAAGGGCCCGCGCTCGCTAACAACTCCCCTGAGCTGCGCGGGCTCGCTCCAGCCACCATCGCGTCAACCCCCCGTTCCGGGGGATCAAAGCAGCAAGGTCGTTGGAGCGAAGGATGGTTCGACTGGATTCCCGCATTTCTCGCATGTCCCGCGCGTGGGCCTGTGTCGCCGCGTGCGCCGTTCTCGCCGCCTGCGGCGACGGCAGCGACGAAAACACCGCGGCCGGCCGCGGCGGCAGCCCGGCTGCCGGCTCGCCCGTTCCTTCTCCCGCGCCCACGCCGACTCCGTCCCCGGCGCCGGCGCCAGCACCCCAGCCGGCGAGCTGGGTCGAGTGTGCCAAGGAGCACCAGACCTGTTCGTTCGACGGCCTGCGCAAGGTGCGCTACGGCACCGAAGCCAGCAACGTCACGCAGACACGCACCTCGGGCCTGCTGTGCAACAACAACACCTTCGGCAGCGACCCCGCCGTCGGCGTCCTCAAGACCTGCTGGGTCGAGACCGTCGCCTCCTCGACGCCGTCGCCCGCACCCGCGCCCGCGCCGACTCCCGCTCCAGCACCGGCTCCTGCCCCTACCCCGACACCGGCCCCCTCGCCGGCACCCGCCCCCGGCCAGGTCGGCCCGCGCGTGAGCACCTTCACCGCCTCCGGCCCCATCACCGCCTCCATGGGCCAGCTCATCTCCGGCGTGCGCATCACCAACCCCAACGGGCCCTGCATCACCATCCCCGCCGGCGCCACCGGCGTCGTCGTGCGCGACTCCGACATCGGCCCCTGCGGCGGCAACGCCAACATCTTCATCGAGGGCGCCAACGCCACCGTCGAGTACACCTTCGTGCACCACGGCAACCGCGGCGTCATGGCCCACCGCACCAGCGGCACCACCACCCGCTTCAGCCGCTTCGACACCTTCTACGGCCCCAAATTCAACGGCACCGCCATCGAGTACGACTACATGGCCAGCGGCCGCATCGAGGGCAACGTCGTGCGCGGCAGCAACTACGCCAGCGACGCCATCAGCGTCTTCGAGAGCTCCAACATGACCCTCGTCAACAACGACATCGACATCAACGTCGCCGAACCCTCCGCCGCCGCCTTCACCATGGGCGACGCCACCAACGGCAACCCCGGCGCCAACAACTACGTCGCCGGCAACATCGTCAAGCAAAGCGGCGGCGTGCCCGCCGGCGTATTCGGCTCCTCGGGCAACACCGTCCTCGAGAAGAACTGCCTCACCGCCGGCATCCAGGCCTACAACTACGCCGGCACCTTCGTCGGCGTCACCGTGCGCAACAACGTCATCAACCTCGCCGCCTCCTTCGTCCCGGACCCCGGCGTCATCGCCGGCTGGTCCTCCAACATCAACTCCACCGACTGCTCCCGCCTGCCGCAGTAGCACCGCCGGCGTCCGCTCGACCAGCACAATCGGGCATGGCCCGGTTGTCACGCCCCGGCTGCAAGCCGCAACACCCTGTTCTCGCCATCGGACGCGCCGCGCGCACCCTGCTCGCGGCCCTGCTGGCCGCCGGTGCGCTGAGCGCCTGCGGCCAGCGTGTCGTCTACGAAGGCCCCGGCATCGAAGTACCGCCCGACTTCGGCTGCTGGCACGACGTGGGCTACGTCGTGAACTGGCCGAAGATGAACGGCCAGGACCTCTACCACGGCCCCGACCCCGCCTTCGTCGTGCGTGCCAACCGCGTGCGCCTGTTCGGCATGGGCGGCCTCGAGTGGAACCACACCGAGAAGTCACCGGGCGCGTTCGACTGGACACGCTGGGACGAAGCCTTCGCGAAGCTGCGCCGCACCGGCGTCAAGCGCGTCACGCTCAACCTCTACAACCCGCCGGAGTGGGCGAACCGCCGGCCGCACAACTACGGCGGCTGGCGCATGCAGCTGCCGCGCGAGGCGGCGATGCTCGAGCGCTGGCTCGATGCCGTGACCTCGCGCTACCGCGAGATCGACGCGATCGAGGTCGCCAACGAGGTCTTCACCCCGGGCATCGGCGACACGAAGAGCTACTTCCTCGGCAGCGCCGCCGAGCTGGCGCAGCTCGCCGACTGGGTGCTCGACTGGCGCAGGAAGCGCAGCTGGAAGGGCCAGGTCTGGGCGCCGTCGATCCCCGGCTTCGGCGAGAACATCCCGACGATGCTGGAGTGGCTGCGCCGCTACCCGCGTGCACGCGAGTTCGACGCCTTCCCCGCGCACTTCTACGACCTGCTGCCCGAGCGCGTGGGCGAGCGCATGGGCAAGGCCACCGGCTACTCGGGTCTCGTCGAGTGGCGCGACGGCCTCGCGGCGCTCGGCCTCGGGCCGGCGATCGACTCGGAGAAGGGTTTTCCCGCGGGCGCCGTGCACGAAGGCACGATCTACAACTACGCCGTCGCATCGCTCGTGAGCGGCATCAGGCTCACCTGCTTCTTCATGCTCGGCAGCTACGGCCACGACGAGACCAACCTCGGGCAGCCTTTCCGCAACGCCTGGGCCAAGGCCGATCTCGAGGCAGTGGCCGATCTGGCGGGCAAGACGATCGTCAAGGTTGTCACCACCGACAACGGCCGCTGGCAGGTCACGTTCAAGCCGTGAGCCGCGCACCGGGTCTCGGCCCGCACGCGGCAGGACGCCCTCAGGCCGGGACCGTCAGCTCGTCGATCAGCGCCTTGGTCTGCCGGATGTTGCCGCGGCTCGAGGCGCCGAAGACGATGCTCTCGATCCTCGGCTGCCGGCACACGTAGTCGATCGCGTCGCGCGGCGCCAGCGCGCCCGAGGCAAGCACCGACATCGCCACCGGCCGGAAGCGCCGCTCGGCGATCGTCTTCTCGTACAGCGCGACGCCGCCGCACATGCGAAAGCCGATCTTGTTGATGTTGGCGCAGACGATCGGGTTGTCGACCTTCAGCTCGTCGAGCACGTCCAGCAGCCGGGGCAGGTTCATCGTGATGAAGCCGGGCTCGGCGCGGTACCTCTCGCGCACGTGGTCGGCGAAGATCCCAAGCGCCTCCTTCATGCCGACGCCCAGCAGCAGGTCGGTGACGACGTTCTGCATGAAGATGACCGGCGTCGCCAGGCCCTGGAACATCTTCATCTCGGCGTCGATCAGCAGCTGCATGATCGTGCGGATGTCCTTGTTGGCCAGCGCCACGCCGCCCTTGACCATGGCGCCGAAGGCGCCGTCGTCGGGCAGGAACATGCGCAGCGCCTCGACCATGCCGTGCTCGGTGACGGCGTTGGCGTACTTGTGCGCGTACGGCATGCACGGGTAGAAGACGTAGTCGGGGTACTTCGCGCGGTGGCGGCGGAAGTGCTCGCAGATCTCGCCCACGCGGTCGTGGGTCGTGCACATGAACGTGCGGATGCCTTCCTGGTAGGCGGCATCGAGCACGTCGATGATGGCCTGCAGGTCCTGGAAGCGCATCGACTGCGCACGCGCCTTCTCCTCCGACATGTGGTTCACGCCGAAGAACTGGTTGTCGCCGAAGAGCACGCGGTCCATCGTGTTTGCCTTGCCGTCCTGGCCGTTCATGCCCGCCCCCCTTGGTTCCCGACGCGTGAGACGGGCTGGCGGTCGTCCTGGCGGCCGAAGAGGCGCTCCCAGAAGCCGGTCTTCGTGGCGATGCGCGACGGGCCCGCCGCGACCCCGTTGCCCGGCCGTGGCCCGCCGGCGTGGCCGTTCTCGCCGGCCCGGATCATCGCCACGACCCGGTCGGTGTCGAGCGCCGAGCGGAAGCCGTTGACGCCGTCGGTCTGCCGCTTCTCGACGCGCCGGACGAAGTGGTCGATCTGCGCCGAGTACTCCTCGCCACGCAGGTAGTACCAGACCTCCTCGGTGAGATCGGTCGTGTAGCGCACCGACCAGCCCTTGGCGAGGTCCGGCCGCGCCGCGTGCGGCTCGCGCAGGAACACCTGGCACTCCTGGCGGTCGGCGTTGAGCCGCCCGTTCTTGCCCCACACCGTGAGGCGCGTGGACATCTTGCGGTAGCTCTCGTCGCTCCAGTTGACGGCGAGCTGGCCGCTGGCGCCGCCCGGAAAGCGCATCGTGCAGTAGATCTCGTCCTCGACGTCGCGAGAGAACAGGCGGTTGACGACGACGCCGTCCACCGCCTGCGGCACGCCGAAGACCATGCCCACCGTGTCGATGGCGTGGCAGGCGTAGTCGTAGAGCGCGCCACCACCCTCGTTCTTCGCGGTTCGCCAGGTGCCGCCCTTCGGGCGCAGCACCACCGGGCCGTAGGCCTCGGCGCGCACGTGGTGGATCTCGCCGAGCGCGCCGCTGGCGACGATGCGCGCCGCCTCCTGGAACGCGCCGACGAAGCGGTAGTGGTAGCCGACCTGAGTCACGAGCTGCTTCTCGTCGGCCAGCGCGATCAGCCGCTCGCCGTCGCGCACGTCGAGCACGAAGGGCTTCTCGCAGAAGACGTGCAGGCCGCGTGCCAGCGCCCTCTCGACCATCGCCGCATGCAGCTTCGACGGCGTCGAGATGAGCACCGCGTCGAGCTGCTCGGCGGCGAGCATGCGGTCCATGTCGGCGTGGCACCTCAGGCCGGTGTGCCTGCCAAGCACGTCGGTGAGGTAGGAATTGCTGTCGCAGGCGGCCACCAGTTCCACCTGCGGGTGCGACCTGACGATGGCCAGATGGGAGATGCCCATCTTGCCCAGGCCGATCATGCCGATGCGTACCACACGTTCTCCAAACAAGCTCCGGAATCTCTTTCCCGCCTGCGTGCCGCTCAGGCCGGCCGCTTGCGCAGGAACTGCAGCCGCGTCAGGCCGTGCCACCACGCCTGCAGCACGTAGACGAGCGACCACCAGTAGCGCTTCGCGCGCAGCTTCGGCTGGATGATCAGGCGGAACACCCACTCCAGCCCGAGCGCGCGCAGCACGGGCGGTGCCCACGGCACCGTGCCGGCGTGGTAGTCGAAGGCCGCACCGACGCCCACCATCCACGGCGCCTTCACTCGATGCAGGTGCTGCTGGATCCAGCGTTCCTGCTTCACGAGGCCGAGGCCGACCCAGACGATGTCGGGCTTCGTCTCGTTGATCATGCGCACGACCTCCTCGTCCTCGGCCGCGGAGAGCTCGCGGAACGGCGGGCAGTAGGTGCCGCAGACGACGAGCTGCGGGTAGCGCTCCTTCAGCCGCCGCGCCATCTCGTCGGCCACGCCTTCCTTGCCGCCGTAGAAGAAGTGGCGCCAGCCGCGGCTCTGCCCGTGCTCGGAGGCGTCGAGCTGCAGCACCGGGCCGTTGTAGCGCTCGATGCGGTGGCCCCAGGCATAGCCGGCGGCGATGACGCCGACGCCGTCGCACAGCGAGAAGTCGGCGTTGCGGATGTGCCGGCCGTGCGCCTCGTCGCGCAGGCCGTGGTACATCGACTCGGTGTTCGTGATGGAAATGTAGCGGCCGACGTCGCGCCGCGCGATGGCTTCCTCCATCGCCCTCAGCACCTCGGCCGGCTTCTGCCGGCTGATCGGCAGGTCCATGATGAACTGCGCGTCGGCCATGCTGCGCGTGCCCTGCTTCGTCATGCGTCGCCGCGGAAGAACACGCCGTCGAACTGCAGCATGCGTGCGCTCGCCGGGTCGATGAAGCCGGGAATGACGTTCCAGAGCTCGAAGCCGCGCTCACGCAGCCACTGGATCATCTCGACGTACAGCACCTGGCCTTCGTACAGGCGCGTCAGCGAGAGCTCGAGCTGCACGCCGGCGATGCGTGGCAGCAACCGCTCGGCACCCTGCAGCACCGGCATCTCGTAGCCCTGCGTGTCGACCTTCAGCAGCGTGCGCCCGGCGTGGCGCAACACGTCGTGCTGCACCTCGTCCAGGCGCAGCACCGGCACCTGCTGCACGCCGATGTACTTCGACTCCGGCGCCGCCCTCTCGTGCGTGGCGTGCATCGGCAGGATCGAGCTGCTTGCCGAGTTGCCGGCGACATGGATCTGCACCGTGCCCTGCTCGCTGCCGAGCGCGCAGCGTGCGTGCACGGCCCAGCGCGCGTCGGCCTGCGCGGTGGCGGCGAGGCGCGCGTGTGCATCCTCCAGCGGCTCGAACGACAGGATCGCCCCTTCGTAGCCGCCGCGGCGCAGCAGGCTGCCGTAGCCGCCGTCGTTGGCACCCACGTCGATGACGGTGTCGATGCGGTGGGTCTTCAGCAGCGCGAACAGGCGCGCCTCGGCCGATTCGACGGCGTTGTAGCGGCTGACGTCCAGCCCCAGGTGCCGGGCCGCGAGCTTCAGGCTGTGCTTGATCGACATGGTTCTCGAGCTCTCGTGCCCTCTGCGGACGCGCGTGTTCAGGCGCTGGCCGCGGCCACGGCCACGGCGGCGGGACTGGGCGGCAGCGTGCTCGCGTACAGCGCGACGTAGCGGTCGACCACCGGGTCGATGGCAAAGAGCTCGCGCGCACGCGCACGCGCCGCCGCCGAGATGCCATTCCAGCGGTCGCGGTCGCGGCTCAGCGCGACGACCGCGTCGGCCAGCGACTGCGGGTTCGTCACATCGGCCAGCACGCCGGCACGGCCGTCGTCGAGCTGCCACGGCACGCCGTCGGTGGCCTGGCCGGCGATGACCGGCAGGCCGACGCTCATCGCCTCGGCGATCGACATGCAGCAGGCCTCCCAGCGCGAAGGGTGCAGCAGGGCCATGCTCGTGCGCATCTTCTCCAGGATCAGGGCATGAGGCGTCGGGCCGCGGAACTCGACGTTGGCCGTGAAACCCTGGCCCGCGGCCCAGCTCGCGGCCTCGCCGTCGGGCTCGAAACCGGAGCCGAAGCACACGAGCCTGAGGTCCGGGTCGGCGCGTCGCGCCAGCTGGAAGGCGTGCAGGGCCGTCGCGCCGTTCTTCAGGTCGGTCCAGCCGTTGAGCACCATCATCAGCATCTTGCTGTCCATCGCCCGCTCGACGCAGCCGGGTGAACGGAGGATCTCCTCGGCGATCGGGTTGGCAACGACGCGGATCGGCCCCGGCGCCAGGTCGCGCAGGTCGCGCTCGAGGTCCGGCGAGACGGCGGTGAGGTGCCGGCAGCGGGCGAGCACACGGCGCGCCATGAAGTAGCGCCACAGGCGATACATGTTCGGCGTGAAGCGCACGACCTTCAGCGGCGAGTCGTGCGCCGTGGCGAGCGTTGGCACGCCGCTGTCCAGCGCCGCCCAGGCGAACTCGTAGGTCCAGTGCGCGTGGACGACCTCGGGTGCGAAGTCGGCGATCGCGCGGCGCAGGCAGTCGCGCTCGTAGCGGAAGAAGTCGAGCATGCGGCCACGCCGGCCGTAGGCACTGCGGAACGAGCGCGGGCGCTGGGGGCAGAAGTAGGCGCGAATGTCGCGGCCCGCGAACGAGCGGAAGGGCTCGAGCTCGGCGATCGGCGTGGCGTAGTCGGTGGTGATGGCCGCCACCTCGTGGCCGCGCGCGACGAGCGCCTTGGCGAGCACCGTCATCAGCGGCGCGCCGGGATAGCCGGGCGGAAGCGGGCCGGCCGACTCGGGAAAGGCGAACGCGCCGGCCAGCGACGGGCCGGTGAAGGGGCCCACCAGGGCGATGCGCATCGGCTCGCCGCTCCTAGCTGCGCGCGTGCGCGAGCTCGCCGCCGGCCGCGGCTGCGGCGGCACGCACCCCCGCGCCATGGGCCACCGCATCCGGCTGCGCCACCTGCGCGGCGAGGTGGTCGGAAAGGCGCAGCGCCAGCGCAACGAGCGTGATCGTGGGGAAGTTCGCCCCCGCGGTCGGAAAGACCGAGCTGCCCGCCACATGGAGGTTCGCCAGATCGTGCATGCGCCCGTGCCGGTCGACCACGCCCTGCGACGGCGAGTCGTTCATGCGCGTCGTGCCCATGTGATGCCAGGTGCCCTCGATCGACTCGGGCCACTCGCGGCCGAGCTGCGGCGGGTCGTACTCGACGTCGGCGATGCCCGCGTCGCTCATTTCCTTGCCGACGATGGCCACGGTGCGGTCGAAGGTGTGCTTGACGAGGTCGCCGAGGCGCCAGTCGACGCGCACGCGCGGCATGCCGAGCGCGTCACGCGAGTCGGCCAGCGAGATGCGGCTCGCGGGGTCGGGCGCCGGCTCGCAGATCATCTGGAACCGCGCCTCCTTGATCATCTGGAAGTGCATCTCCTTCAGGAAACCGACCGGCCGCAGCTGGCGCGCGGCGATGAAATTGGCGGCGTTGAGCGGCTCGCGCGCGAGGATGCCCATGTCGCGCCAGAAGCTGTGGTTGGGGTCGATCTTGCCGTGCAGGCGGAACTTCATGCGCTTGAGCGCCTCTGCCGCCGCGGTGCCTTCGCCCGGGAAGATCGAGCTGAACCAGATGCGCGCATTGAGCATCCTCTCGCGCCTTTGCACCTCGGGCGCCACCGTCAGCTGCGCCGCGATGTGGATGCCGTCGGCACGCACCGCGCGGTTCAGGTAGTGGAACATGATGTCGTAGAGCTTGTTGCGCCGCCACGGTTCACGCAGCGTCAGCTTGCCCAGCAGCAGGCGCGGGTGCTCCATGAAGTAGCGGCCGACGAGGCCGCTGGAGTTGCCGAGGCCGGCCGCGTGTTTCCTGTTGCACGCGAGCAGCAGGCGCGCGTTCTCGATGCCGCCGCAGGCCAGCACGAACTGGCGTGCCTCCACCGACATGCGCTTGCCGGTCAGCGTGCGCACCTGCACGCGCTGGATGCGGCCGCCGTCGGCGTCGGTCTCGATGTCGACGACGTTGGCGTGCAGGAACACGCGCACGTGGCGTGCCTGCTTGAGCTCGCGGCGGTAGTGCCGGCCGAAGCGCACCGGCAGGCTGAACTGCGAGACGCTGTCCTGCACCTCGCCGCTGGGCAGCGGCATGCGCCGCACGTCGGCGCGGCCGATGGCCTGCACCCAGTGGGCGATGTCGTAGTTCGTCGGCCCGAGCTTGAGCACGCGGTGCGCGCGTTCGTAGAACGGCTCGAGCTCCTCGATGCCGAAGGGCCAGCCGCTGCCCGGCACCCAGTCGCGCTTCTCGAAGTCCTCGGCGTCCATCGGCCGGCACCAGCCGCCCCAGCAGTTGCTGCAGCCACCGAGGAAGCGGCTGCGGTAGTTGTCGCCGAAGTGGTAGGGGATGCCGACGTTCTCGCCGCGGTAGAGGTCCATCGTCAGCGGGTCGGGTGCGAAGCCGCCGCTTTCCAGCACGATGGTGTCGATGCCTCGCCGCTCGAACTCCAGCGCCATCGTCAGGCCGGCCGCGCCGCCGCCGATGATGCACACGGTCGATCGGGCCACCATCGCGTCGTCCACGCGACGCGCATCGCAGAACATCTCAGTCAACTCCCGGCAATTCGAAGCCGCGCCGCGTACTGCGGTGCGGGTGCGCGGCCGCAGCGAGCGGCCGCCGCGGGCCCTTCAGCCCAGCGAGGCGACGAACTCGCCGTAAGCGAGCCGCAAGCCGTCGGCCAACGTGGTCTTCGCCTTCCAGCCGGTGCTCTGAAGCAAGCGCACATCCATCAATTTTCTCGGCGTGCCGTCAGGCTTGCTGCGGTCGTAGACGATGTCGCCGCCGAAGCCGGTGACATCGCGCACGAGTTCGGCCAGTTCGGCGATCGTCACGTCCTCCCCCACTCCGATGTTGACAAGCGGCGGCTCGAAGCGCCCGCTCACCGATTCGTCGGAGCCGAGCAGCGCCGCGAAGCGCGCCTCGTCGAGGTTCATGAGATGCACGCAGGCGTCGGCCATGTCGTCGCTGTAGAGGAACTCGCGCCGCGGCGTGCCGCTGCCCCAGACGACGACGTTCGAGTCGCCGCGCTCGCGCGCCTCGTGGAACTTGCGCAGCAGGGCCGGAATGACGTGGCTCGTCTGCAGGTCGTAGTTGTCGCCCGGGCCGTAGAGGTTGGTCGGCATCGCCGCGAGGTAGCGCGTGCCGTACTGGCGGTTGTAGCTCCAGCACATCTCGATGCCGGCGATCTTCGCCAGCGCGTAGGGCCGGTTCGTCGCCTCCAGCGGGCCCGTGAGCAGGCAGCTCTCGGGCATCGGCTGCGGCGCCAGGCGCGGGTAGATGCAGCTCGAGCCGAGGAAGAGCAGCCGCTTCGCGCCGGCCCGCCAGCACGCGTGGATGAGGTGGGTCTGGATCGCGAGGTTGTCGCGGATGAACTCGGCCGGGTAGGTGTTGTTGGCGACGATGCCGCCCACCTTCGCCGCGGCGAGGAACACGTACTCGGGCTTCTCGGCGGCGAAGAAGGCTTCGACGGCCGGGCCGTCGGTGAGGTCGAGCTCGGCGTGCGTGCGCTTCAGGAGGTGCCGGTGGCCGGCCGATTCGAGCCGGCGCACGATGGCCGAGCCGACGAGGCCACGGTGGCCGGCGACGTAGATGCGTGCATCGAGGTCCATGAACGTGCACGC
>JAHCKS010000078.1 GCA_026125665.1 Rubrivivax sp. | reverse complement strand
CCTGGCCGTCTGGATCTGCGACTTCAGCTGCGGCGTGACGATGCACAGCCCTGTCTCCAGCTCGGCCTCGGTGGTGCAGGCCGGCGCCTCGGCCAGGCGCGGGTCCTGCTGCAGCCGGTACACGCCGCGCGCGAACACCTTCTGCTTGTAGCGGGCGCGCGCGGCCAGCAGCGAGATCGCCTCCTCGCGCGACAGGCTCGACCAGTCGAGCGCACGCTGTGGCGTGCCTTCGCCACCTTCGCTGGCGAGCGCCGCGTCGAGCAGCCGGCTCTTCGTCGGCGTGCTCATCTCCAGCGGCACGAGCACGAAGTGGCGCGTGGTGTCCAGCAGGAAGCTCGAGGTCGGCGTCACCGGATCGGCGATATCGACGAGCGCCGTCACCGGCAGGCCGACGCCCAGCAGGTTGCCGGCGCTCGTGGTGATGAAGTTGCCGTCGGCGTCGCGGGCCAGGGGCTGCGCGCTCAGGCCGTAGGCCGTGAAGTCGGCCGTCAGCCCGCCCAGCACCACCTGGCGCGGATCGTCCACCAGGAGCACCCAGCGGCCGTTCGGCGCCGCCAGCGCCGCCCCGCCGGCGGAGCTCGCGTTGGTGAAGCGCGCCATTGACGCCGTGGATGCGCCGCCGAGCACGATGGCGTCGCCGGTGGCCCCCGACGCGAGCGATCCGCCGGCCTCGATGTCGATGCGGTCGGCCTGCAGCTCGAGCTTCGACGGCACGTCGACCGCACCGCGCAGCGCCAGCGTGCCGCTGCCGACCCCCGCACGCAGCGTGACGGTGGACGCGGCCGGCATGCCGGCGAGCACGTTGGACAGCAGGGCCGAGTCGATGGCCTCGCCGGGCCCGATGGCGAGACCACCCGGTGCCTCGATGGCAATCTCCAGGGCCCGCCCGGCGCTGAAGCTCGGCAGCAGCGCACCCTGCGCGCCGGGGGTGATCGGCAGCGCGTTGCGCAGCTGCAGCCTGACCGTGTCCGAGGCCTGCAGCGACCAGCCGCCGGAGAAGGCCACCGTCGCAGCCGCGCCGGCGGCCGGGCCGCCATTGACCAGGAGGTTGCCCGCCGTCGCGGCCACGGTGGACGTGCCGGCCGACGCCGCGAAGCTCACGCCCGCGCCGCCGATGCCCGCGCCCGTGATGGCCACGCTGCCGCCGCTCAGCGCATTGCCGGAGAGCAGCGAAACGCCGATGCCGCCGCTCGTGGCCTGGCCGTTGATCGTCAGCGCGGCGGCCGTGGTGAGCGTCGACCCCAGCAGGCTCAGCAGGGAGCCGTTGACGCCGGCGCCTTGCGCGAGCAGCGTGAGCGGCCCGGCACCGGCAATCTGTACGTTCGCGAGCGTCAACGCGCCTGCCGCGTCCAGCAGCGTCGTCGCACCGGCGGACGCGGGGCCGAGCAGCAGCGCCGAGTCCATCGTCAAGGCGGGGCTCGGCCCGCCGCCCGGGCTGCCGGCCGGCGCGGCCTGCAAGCCCCCGCTTCGCAGCGCGAAGGTCGCACCCCCGCCGACGCCGCTCGTCGCGCCGCGCAGCGTCACGGCGCTCGCGCCGGCCGCGTCGATGGTCAACGCGCCTGCGCCGCCGTCGCCCGCGAGCTGCAGCCCGACATTGCCGACCGCCACGCCGTCCATCAGCAGCGAGGCGCCGCCGACGGTGATGAGCGTCGGCGTGCCTTCGCCGGCGGTACTGCCGCCCCCGATCGCGACGCCGCGGCCGCCGAACCGCGCTTCGCCGCCCAGGCGCATCAGCGAGGCCGCGTCGGGCGTGGGGTCGACCAGCTGCAGCGTGCTGCCGTCGACGACGTTCAGGCCGGCGTAGAAGAAGGCGGCGGCGCTGCGCCCGTCGAGCGAGAGCTGTTCGATCGCCGCCAGGCTGCTGCCGGCCACGTACACGCCGTGCTGCGCCTCCGAGCGGCCGGCAAGGTGGACCTGGCGTGCCGTGATCGAGCTGCCGACGAGCTGCGTGCCGACGGTGCCCACACGATCGGCGCCGCCGCCGCGCACGATGCCGGCGCCGGCATCGATGGTGCTGTCGAAGAGGGCAAGTGCCGGCCCTTGCTGCACCCCGGCCTGCTCGACCCAGTGTGCCGGCGTGGTGGTGGCGCCGAGCAGCGGCGAGGTGACGTTCTGCTGCGCGCCGAAGACGACATCCCCGCCGCCGGTGGCGATGCTCGCGCCTTGCAGCAGCACGCCCTGCGGCAGCGCGCCGGTGGTCGCGAAGCTCACCGCCAGCCCGGCGCCCGCGAGCGTCGTGTCCAGCAGCGCAACGCTCGCGCCCCCGAACGCGAGCGTGCCGCTGCCCGCGCTCAGCCCGACATCGTCCAGCACGACCCCGAGGTTGCCGGCGAAGGTGGTGCTGCCCGCAGCCGGAAGCGCCAGGTCGACGTTGCCGAGGAAGATCGACGTGGCGCCCAAGGCGCCCGCCGCCGACGCCGGTACGTTGAACGTGGCGCCGGTGGCGCCGGCGAGGTCGAAGAGCGGCCCCGGGGCGCCGGCGTCGTCGAGCATCACGATGCCGGCCTCGGCGCTTGATGTGGCCTGCAGGTCCAGCGCCCCGTTGACGACCGTGATGCGCGAGCCGCGGCCGGCGAAATTGCCGTCGGGGTCGGGAACGTCGGCGGCGATCAGCACGCCCTGGCCGTCGCCACCGCGGCCGATGAGCGTGAACGTCGCACCGCTCCCCGCCGCGGCGTTCAACGCCAGCCGCGCGCCGGCCTCGATCTGCACGCCGATCACGCCGGCGCCGTCGACACGGAAGGTCTGCGTCGCGGTGAGCGTCGTGTCGCCGCTCAGCCGCACACCAGTGCCGGTGGGGGCGAATCCGAACAGGTCGATGCGGCGCGCCGCAAGGGTCGTGTCGCCCTCGACCCCTTCGCGGATCAGCACGCCCGCGGAGCCCGTCGGTCCCTGGCCGGTCGCGGTGAAGGCGCCGTTGCCGAGCAGGAGATCGGAGCCGCGCACCTCGATGCCGGGCAAGGCGGGGCCCTCCACCTGCAGCCGGCCGACGGCGACGTTGCGCGTGGTCGTCGTGCCGTCGGGCAGGGTCAGCAGGCGCGCGGCGGCGCCGGCCAGCGTGACATCGCCGCCGTTCGTGACGATGCGGCTGTCCTCGATGCCGATGAGGCCCGTGCCACCCGCCCCGCCCGAGACCAGCGACAGCGACAGCGGCGCCTGAGTCGTCTCGACGGTGCTGTTGAAGATGACGATGTCGCGCGCCGCCTCCAGCGTCAGCGTCACCGGCAGCGCGGGCGCCACCACGAGGTTCGCATCGTCCATCACGATGTCGCCGGGCTGCGTGCCGCCGGCGCCGGTGACCACGCGCACTGAGGTGCCGGCGTTCAGCGCCGCGGCCAGCGTGGCCGTCGACAGGAACGACTCCGGCCCATTCGACGTGAACACCGGGCCCGGGGCGACCGCGATGTCGCCGTCGCCCTCGCTGTCGAAGATGAAGAGGTCGAACGGGTCGAGCAGCCAGCTGCCGGCACGGCCGTGCGGCGCACTCAGGTCCATCGCGGCGGGCCGGGCGTCGAGCCAGCCGCCGGAGGTCTCGACGAAGCCGCCGTCGCCCCCCTGCGCACCGCCGCGCGCGCTGAAGCCGCCATAGGCGCGGGTCGCCTCGTCGCTCCAGACGACGATGCGGCCGCCGTCGCCGTGCGTGCCGGTGGCGTCGGCTCGCAGCTCGGCGTCGCGGCCAACGTAGACCGCGCGAGCGTTCGGCACGCTCGCGTCGCGCCCCTGCAGCCCGCCGCCGAGGCGGATGCTGCCGCCGCCGCCGGCGCCCGAGACATCGACGAGCGCGTGGCCGACGAGCGCCACCTGCGTGCCGAGCAGGTCGATCGCACCCCCGGTGGCGGTGGCCGGGGCATCGGCTGCGGCCGTCGCGGCCGTGACGCTGCCATCGGCCAGCGTCAGCGTGTCGGCGGCACGCAGCACGATGCGGCCTTGTGCATCGGCGGCCAGCGTGTCGGCGCGCACGAGGCCGGCCTGGTTGACGATCGCCGCGTGCAGGTCGACGCGGCCGCCGTCGGCGGCCAGGCGCCCGGCATTGAGCACCTCGCCCGCGCCTTCGCGCAGCCGCACGACGAGGTGCGGCAGGCCGGTGTCCACCAGGTCGACGCTGCGGCCGGCGAGCAACGCGACGTGGCCACCGGGGGCACTCGCGTCCCCGGCGTTCTCGACGCGCGGGCCGAGCAGCACCAGCTGCCCGCCGTGCACGGTGCGCAGCGTGCCTTCGTTGCGCACCGCGGCACCCGCATCGCCCTCGGCCGCGGCGAAGCGGTAGCGGCCGGCAAGGAAGTCGTTGTCGTTCAGCCGCAGCGTGCCCGCCACGAGGCCGGCGACGTCCACGCGCGCCCCGGGGCCGAACAGCACGCCGTGCGGGTTCAGCAGCCACACCTGGCCGTTGCTCGTGAGCGAACCCTGGATCAGCGACGGGTCGGCACCGACCACGCGGTTGAGCACGCGACTGGCGGCGCCGGCCTGCTCGAAGTGCACGCCGGCCCCGGCGCCGATGTTGAAGCTTTGCCAGTTCAGCACCGTGGCCGGCGTGTTGCGCACGGTCATCTGCGCGCCCTGCGTCGTGATGCTGGCCTGCCCCGCCTGCACCTGCGCGCCGGTCGGCAGCGCGGGCGCGGTCTGCGCGGGTGCCAGCGGCGTGCCGGCGAGCCACATCGATGCTGCGACGGCACGCGCCAGCGGCGACAGGCGATGCCGATGCACGTCCGGATGGCGGTGCGCGCGGCGGGCGACGCGACGTGACAGCGGGCTTGGCATGGCAGCCTCCTGCAGGGCTCAGAAGTTGAAGAGCAGGCTCACGTGCAGGCGCTCGTCTCCCCGGCGCGTCGTGGCGGCGTCGTCCAGCGCGCGGGCGAAGTCCAGGCGCAGCTGCAGGTCGCGCATCGCGGCGCGCAGGCCGAGGCCCGCCGAGGCGAGGTGGCAACGCGTCTGCCCCGGCCGGCACTGCGCGTCGTCGCGATTGGCGACGATGCCCGCATCGGCGAACAACATGGGCCGCAGCTCCATGCCTCGCAGGCTGGCGAACGCTTCGGCCAGGCCCGCACCCCAGTTCCACCCGGCGAGCTCGAGCGTGAACGCGGCGCCGTTGTCGCCGCTCAGCTCGCGCTCCTCGTAGCCGCGCACCGACTGCGCGCCGCCGATGCCGAACATCTCGCCCGGCACGAGCGGGTGCTCGCTGCCCTGCGCGGCGAAGCGCGCGTTGACGCCGAAGCTCTCGCCGGGCGCCGTGCCGAGCGTGGCCTGCGTGCGCGCGAGCGTGTAGCGGCGGCGGCTGCCGGGCCGCACCGCGTCGAACGCGGCCTGGCTGGAGTGCCTGCCGCCGAACGCGAGGTTGTGGAACACGCCCAGGCTCAGCCCCCAGCGCCAGTCGCCGGTGGCCTGCGTGGTGTACGTGAGGCTCGCCGGCTGCACCGACACGCTCTCGCCGGCCGAGCCGCAGGCGCCGGGCGGCAGGCCGGCGATGACGCAGCTGTTGCGGTAGTCGCGCGACTCGATGCCGACGATGAGCCGCTGGTCGGTGTTGCCCAGCCGCGGCAGGAACGACGACACCCGCAGCCCGGCAATGCGGCCGCTGCCCGAGAACTGCAGCTCGCCGGCCGCGGTGTCGACCTTGCCGCCGTCGACGTTGCTCCACGCGAAGTAGCCGTCGATCGCCATCGAAGGGCCGTACAGCGGCGCGCGGTAGCTGGTGCTGAACACCTTCACCGCGCTCGGCTTCTCGGGCGCCGTCTGCGCCTCGACGGCGAAGACGTGGTCGAGGTCCCACACGTTGGCATGCTGCCAGCCGAGCGCCGCGCGCCAGCGGCCGGTGGCCTTGCTTCCGCTGTTGTCGTCGCGCGCCGTGAAGCGCGTGGGCGGATGGTCCTGCACCGTGACGAAGGCATTGACGGCGCCGAACTGGTCGCCGGGCTCCAGCAGCACCTGGATCGTCTTGGCCGGGTTTTCGTTGGCGAGCTGGATCTCGCTGTCGACGCGGCGCACGTTCACCGGCTGGGCGCGGATCATCGAAGGCAGGCTCGCCCGCACGTTGGCGGCGCTGAAGTGCTTGTTCTCGCTGACGACGTAGCGTGCAAGCCGCCCTTCGACGACGCGGATGCGCGCCACGCCGTCCTGGAAGTCCTGCTCGGGCAGGAAGGCGACGACGCCGCCCCAGCCGGCGCGGCGATAGGCCTCCTGCACCGCTGCCGCGGCGGCGCGCAGGCGCGTGAGGTTGGCGGGGCCGACGAACGGCACCGTCACGGCCCGCAGCCGTTCGGCCTCGAGCAGCGTGTTCCCCTCGATCTCGTAGCGCCGCACATCGACGCTCGACTCGCCGGCGATCGCTCCGGTCGACCGGGGCGACGAAAGCGGGCTCTGCGCCGGCTGCGCGCAGGCCAAGGCGGCCCAGGCGAGCAGACCGACGGCTGCGCTCGGCGCGCGCGTGGCGTCCCATCGTGCCCGGCCCCTGCGAGAACTGCGCGCCACTCAGGCCTTCCTGCGTCGCGACACGGCACGCGGCGACGTCGGGCTCCCTTTTACCGCGGCGGCCCGCCCGACGTTGATCGGGCATCCACCCGATACGCGAGCGCGCGCCATGCGCGGCGGGCACTTCGCGCCACCCGCGATGCGCGCGCGCCGCTCAGGGGCGGGTCACGAACGCGTCGGGCTGGATCGCGTGGCGGATGCGCAGCGCCAGCGCCTTGGCCACCTCGAGGCTGTCGGTCTCGCCGACGAAGACGCGGAACAGCTCGCCCGCGGCAACGACGCGCACCTTCCAGCCCTCTTCGCCGAACGCGACATCGCTGCGCAGTCGGCCGGCGATGCGGTCGCGCACCTTGTGCGCCGACGCTTCGACGCGATAGGCACCCACCTGGACCGCGTAGCGCCCCGACGCCTCGGCACCCGCACTCGCGGGCGGCGGTACACGCAACGCTGCGCCCGGCGCCGCGGGCACGGGTGCGGCCGCCGCCGTGGCCCGGCCCGGCGACCCGGGCGAGACGAAGGCCGCGGCCGAGCCTTCGCGCCGCGCCGCCGGCGGCGCCTGCGTGGGCGCCGACAGGTTGGCCGGTGCAGCCGGCGCAGCGGGCATCGAGGTCGATGCGCCGGAGCCGGCAACGGGCCTGGACGGCTCACCCGAGAGCGGGGAGCTCGTGTCGCCGGGCACGGCAGCCGCAGGTGCGGGCTCGCCACGGTCCTCGATGGCCCACATCACTGCCGCGCAGCCGGCGAGCGTCGCACTCGCGGCCACGCCGAGCATCGCAGCGACGAAGCGCCCGCGCGCCGACGGCTGTTGCATGCTGGCCCTCACGTTCGCTGCGGCGGACCCTCGCGGCGCACGTTCCGAGCGCCCGCGTGCGCCGACGCGGCGAGCGTGCCACTTCCGTCGATCGCGGGCAAGGCGGGCCCGACGATCCGGGCACCCCCAGGGTCCCAGTGACTTTGGTCGGTTGCCGGCTGCAGGGCCGCCGCTGACGATGAAGTGACCCGTCCGAACCTGCCCCGCGGCCAACTTCTCCTCCGACGCGAGGGCGCGCCCGGGCGCAGCCACCGCCACAATGCGCGCCCCGGCGTGCTGGCCCCCCGAACTCCATGATCCTCACGCTGCAGGCGGTGTCGCTCAACGATCAGGCGCTGACCCGCCCGATCACCGCCCGCTTCGACACCTCGGGGGGCACCATCGGCCGCGCGGACCACAGCACGATGGCGCTGCCCGACCCCGAGCGCTTCATCTCGCGCAAGCAGGCCGAGATCGTCTTCGCCGCCAACGGCTTCGTCATCCGCAACGTCGGCGCGGCCAACCCCATCACCGTCGGTCAGCGCACGCTGGCCGCCGGCGAGACGGCGCCGCTGCGTGATGGCGACGAGGTGCGCATCGGCGGCTACCTGTTGCGCGCCGATTGCCGCCAGGGCGCCGGCCCTCGGCTGCCGGCGGACGACGTCGGCGCCACGGTCGTTTCCGGGGCGCTGGCGCCGATGTCGCCGGCCCAACCGCGGGTGGCGCCCGGTGCGCCCCCGGCGCGCCCGCCGCATGCGCCACCGGCACTTTCGCCCGCCGCGTTCCCGGCGCCTGCGGCGCTGGCCAGCGACAACCCGTTCGCCGAGCTGCTCGGACCCTCGCCCGGCGCTACGCCGGGCGGCGGGTTCCCGACGGCGCCCGCCGTCGATGACGATCCGTTCGCAGGGCTCATGCCCCCGCCCGCGGGCCTCGACGCAGCGCTCGGCGGCGTCGCGAAGTCCGGGGCCCTGCCCGGCGCTGCGGCGCGGCTGCCGGACGACTTCGATCCGTTCGCACCGTCGCCGGCCGCCCAGGCCCCCTCGCCGATGGGCGCGCCGTCGACGCCGGCGGCGCACGGCGCCCCGGCCGTGCGTGCGAAGGCCACCGCCGACGACCCGTTCGCCGACCTTTTCGGCGACGCTTCCGGCAGCCGCCCAGACGCTCCCTCCATCGACCAGGCCTTCGGCCTCGGCGCGGCGGACGCAGGGGCCGACGCCCTGGCGCGCTTCACGAATGAGCCCGTGTCGCCGCCGCCGTCGCCTGCGGCTGGCGCGGCAGGCCGGCCGGGTGCCGGCCTGCCCACCGACCCGCTGCTCGTTTTCGGCGCGGGCGGCGGCGCGGCACCGCGCCGACGCCCGCGGCGACACGGCCGCCGGGCCCGCGGCGGCGGCGTTCCTGATCACCGCCGGCGGTGCGCTGGAGCCTTCGCGCCCCACGCGCAGGCGCGCCGATCATTCCGGCCACGATCGTCGCCTCGCCGCCGCAGGCACCGCCGGCCTCGGTACCGGCGGCGGCACCGCGCCGAGCCGAGGCGCGTGCCGAGGGGCGCTCCGAACCGCCGGTGGCACCGCCGCGGGCCGCGCCGCCGGCCCGTCCGGCACAACCGGCACAGCCGGCACGCCCGGCTGCGGCCGCGCCGGCACGCGGTGCCGGTGCCGGCGGCGACGCCGCGGCGCTCTGGCGTGCCTTCTGCGAAGGTGCGGCCGTCGACCTGCCGCTGCCGCCCGGCGAGGGCGAAGCGCTGATGCGCCACATCGGCCGCATCATGCGCGCGGCGGTCGAAGGCACGCTGCAGCTGGTGGCGGTGCGCGCCAGCACCAAGCACGAGATGCGCGCCGTGGTCACGCAGATCCAGGCGTCGAACAACAACCCCTTGAAGTTCAGCCCCGACGCCGTCTCGGGCCTGGAGCAGCTGCTCTCGCCGCCGCAGCGCGGCTTCCTCGATGGCGCGAGCGCGATGGACGAGGTGATGGTCGACCTCGTCGGCCACTCCATCGGCACCGTGGCCGGCATGCGCGCCGCCATCCAGGGCGTGCTCGACCGCTACGACCCCGAGGCGCTGGAGGCCAAGCTCGGCGCCGGCTCGCTGCTGGCCAACCTGCTGCCGGCCGGCCGGAAGGCGCGGCTGTGGGAGCTGTACGTGCAGCACCACCGCCGGATCCGCGACGAGGCCGAGGAAGACTTCCACACCGTCTTCGGCCGCGCCTTCGTCGCGGCCTACGAGGAGCAGGTCGAGCGCCTGGACCGCCAGCGCCGGAACCAGCGCGCCGCGCCCCGGGCGCGGCGCTGACATCGAGGACCCGCCTCCCCCGGACGAAGAACCGGGGTGCTTGCCCGCGCGGCCCCTTGTCGCCGATGATGGCGGCGAGCGAATCGCTTCATCGACAAGGGCGTGGCGGGGAGGGCGAAGCCCCTGCCGCGTGCCGCCTCGAGCGATGCCCGCCGAAGACCTGCCGAAGACCGACCCGCACCATGTCGCGCCTGCGCATCGCCAGCTGCACCGACCCCGGCGCGCGCGGCGGCAACGAAGACGACTTCCGCCACGGCAGCGGCGCCGCCGGCCACTACGTGGTGCTGGCCGACGGCGCGGGAGGCCATTCACGCGGCGAGGAGGCGTCGTACCGCGCGGTGGAGTTCATCGGCGGCTCGCTCGGTGCACCCGCCGCCACGTTCTCGCCCGACTACCTGACCGAGGTCGTGCAGCGTGCGCACTCCGAGCTGCTGCTGGCGCAGCAGCAGACGGCTGGCGGCTCGCGCCGGCCCGAGCACCGGATGCACACGACCGTGGTCGTGCTGTGGGTCGAGCCCGGGCTCGAGCATGCCCTGTGGTCGCACGTGGGCGACTCGCGCCTGTACCGCGTGCGACACGGCCAGGGCGAACTGCTGACGCAGGACGACAGCATCGTGCAGCACATGGTGCGCTCGGGCATGCTGTCCGAGGAGCAGGGGCGTTCGCATCCGCAGAAGAACCACCTGCTGGCTGCCCTGGGCATCGACGGCGACGTGAACCCGCACACGGTGGTGCGGCCCGTCGAGCTGCTCGAAGGCGACGCGTTCCTGCTGTGCAGCGACGGCTGGTGGGAGGGTTTCGAGCCCGCCGACATCGCCGCGTCGCTGCATCGTTCGGATTCGCCCGAGCAGTGGCTCGACGACATGCGCCGGCAGATCGCCGCGCGCGCCGCGCCGCGGCAGGACAACTACACCGCGGTCGCGGTGTGGGTCGGCGACCCGAGCGACATGACGATCGCGCGCTTCGAGGACACGGTGCCGCGCGCGCTGCGCTGATGCCGGTGGCGGCTCGTTCCACGCTCTTCGACCCGGCCCGGCACGAAGCCCTCGCAGGCGCGCCGTGGGACGAGGCACGAAGCGCAGCCGTGCCGTCCCTCGACTTCGTGTAGCCCGCGCCGGGTGCGGCGGCGCGCACACCACGCACGCCGGAGGGCGCCTCAATCGCCGGCGGCGAGCATGTCGGCGAACGTCTGGTCCGAAGGCAGGCCGGTCACGATGCGGCAGCGTGTGGGGCCTTCCTGCGGCCGCCACGACCACCACAGGCTGTGCCCTTCCAGGCGCCGCAGCCACTCGGCCACGACGAAGCCCTGGGCAAGCTCGCTCGCCGCGCACGCCACCGGCAGGCGCACCTCGAGCGTCCGTCCTTCGTCGGGCCTGCCCGGCATCCAGGCCGGCAACGGCTCGGCGGCCGGCCACGGCGGCAGATCGCCGAGCGCGCGCTCGAAACGTTCGACGTCGACACTGTCGGCCAGCGTCTCGAGCGCCGCCTCGCCGGCCCTGCGCCACCAGGCATCGAGGTGTGCCAGCGCGGCGGCGCTGCACGGCGGCGCCGTGCGCGGCTGCAGCACGACCAGCGGGAAGTAGCGGCCGACGTTGTCGCAACTGGGCATCAGCACGCCGAACTGCCACGCCGTGTCGACGACGCCCGGGCCGAGCACGAAGCGCTGCAGCGGCGCGTCGAGGTAGCGCTCGAGCCAGCTCTCGCCCAGCCGCTGCCGGCTGCCGTCCAGCACCTGCGAGAGCCACTGGTCCAGTCCCGAGCGCACCACCTCGGGCACGCGGCGCGAGGCGAAGTCCCCCAGCGTGCTGAGCTTCCCGAACCAGCCGGGCACACCACCCTCCGCGGAGCCAGGCGCCATGTCGAAGCCCGGGGGTGAGGGGGCCTGCGCGTTGGACCTCAGAGCCCGTTCGGACACTGGAACGAGCGCAGGTCGGGCAGGCGCAGCGGGTTGCGCACGCTGCTGCTCGTGACTTCGAAGATCGCCTTGCGGCCATCGATGTCGAACGTGGCGCGGAACTTCTCCGGCGAGTTGCCGGGCGTGATGGTGACGCGCTCGAACAGGCGGAACAGCGCCCAGGGCCCGTCGTTGACGAGGCCGCTGCCGCCGGCCGGCTGCACCGTCACGCGCACGACGCCGCTGCCGCGCGGGCCCGGCCACTTGATCTCCACCGGGATCTGCGGGCCGTGGTCGTAGCGCAGGATCTGGCCGTCGACGTCGAGCAGGAACTCCTTCAGCCGCGCGTCCATCTCGAAGGGCTTCATCACCATGCGCACGCCGGGCACGCCGCCGCCGGCGGCGAAGAAGGCCTCGCGGATGGCCTGCGCGCGCTGGAACTGCGGCAGCGTGCCGACGTCGGCGCCGAGCGGCGCGCCGTCCACCGGCAGGAAGCGCCACGGCCGCGTGCTCATGTCCACGTACGGCGCGAGCTTGGTCTGCATCTGCTCGAAGCGGCCGCCGGGGCCGAAGAGGGCTGCGAAGTCCGCGGGCGTCACCTCGCGCGCCGCGGTGGAGTCGAACGGATAGCGGCCGGAGATGGCCTGCTGGCAGAACTCGCCCACCGTGGCACGCACCTCGGCCGAGAGCGAGCCGCGCAACGCGATCTTCGCGGCGCGCGCGCTGCTGCCGCCGAGTGAATCGAGCAGTGCGCGCACCGGCTCGGGCGACACGGCGGCTTCGGCGGTGAGCTGGTTCGGCAGCGGCGAGGTCGGCGGCGGCGCCTTCGCCTTCAGCGCCTGGTCCACCGCGATCAGGTGCACCTGCAGCTCCTTCAGCCGCTCGACGAGGCCGTCGATCGGCGGCTTGCCGCCCTCGGGCGCGGTGACGGTGGCGCGCAGCTGGCGGAACTCGTCGTCGACGATGTTCTCGATGCGCTCGCCCGGCGCCGCCGCCAGCGCCGGCGTGCCCAGCGCCCCGGCCACCGCCTGGCGGCCGCGGTCGATCAGCGAGCCGGCGGCGCCGGCCGCGCCGGGCAGCGGCGCGAGCAGCGTCGTTTCCTTCGCGAAACGCTTGAGCATCGGCACGAGCGGCGTGTCGGGGCCGGAAAGGAACCGCGTCTTCTCGATCGCCTGCGCCATGCTCGTCAGCGGCTGCAGGCGGATGTCGTTGATGTAGCCGCGCCAGGTGTCGCGGTAGTCGTTGAGGTACAGGCGGCGCACGTCGTCGACCAGGCGCGACGAGCCGAGCAGGCTCTCGCCGGCCTGCGCGGCGGCCTGGCCCGCCGTCTGCGGCACGGCGGCCGGCGCTGCTTCGACGCCGAGCACCCAGCCCTGTTCGGCAGCGAGCGTCCGCGTGACCTCGCCCACGACCTTCTGGAAACCCTTGTGGTAGCCGTCGTAGGTGAAGAGGCCCGGCACCCCCTTGGTGAGCGGCAGGCCGCTGGCGCGCACGAAGACGAGCTGCGTGTTGGGCCCACCGGCGCCGGCGGCGGTGACCTCGGGGAACTCGGCACCGAGGCCGCGCTGGCGCAGGCGGTTGTAGACGCGCTGCTGCAGCGGCACGGCGGCCAGCCGCGAGCGCGTGGCCTCGATCAGTCTCTCGTCGCGCGGCAGCGGCGAGACGGTGGCACCGCGCTCGAGCAGCGCGTCGAGGTGGCCGGACAGCGCCGCACGCTGCTCGACGGTGATCTCGCGGCCCAGCCGCGCTTCCCAGTCGGCCTCGATGTGCGCCTTCAGCGACGCGGCCTCGAAACGCGTCGGCTCGTACATCATCAGGTAGGCCTTCAGCGCCTCGTACAGCGAATCGGGCTGGTCGGTGGCGCGCAGCTGCTCCTCGACGCGCAAGGCCAGCCGCGGCTGCACGGCGTCGACGAGCATGCGCTGGTAGGCCGTGCGCGCCGCGCCGTCGAGCTTCTCGCCCTGGTACAGGCCGAAGCCGAGCGACCAGGGCACCGAACCGTCCTCGCGCACCGGGCCGGCGTCGGTGGCGAGGCGCCGCGTCGCCTCCAGCGCCGGCAGCACGGGCAGCAGGTCGGGCGTGGTGCGGTTGGGCGTTTCCTGCACCTGCCGCCGCACGAGGTCCACGCGCTCGGACACGGCCTGCACGTACGCGGCGTTGTTGCGCCAGCTCACCGTCCACGCGCCGAGCAGGCCGAGGCTGACGAGGCCGAGGGCGGCGTAGCCCGCGATGGCCCAGGCGTGGCGCTGCCGCTCCCAGCGCCGGTCGGTGCCGGCGAGGCCGTGCTCGGCGAACACGACCTCGGTCAGCAGGCGCTGCAGGAAGAAGCTGCGGCCGCTGCTCTTCTGCGGCGGCAGGATCGCCTGCTCGATGCGGTAGCGGCGTGCCACCGCGCCGAGCACGCGGTCGATCGGCGTGCCTTCCTGCGTGCCGCTGACGAAGTAGACGCCACGCAGCATCGGCTCGGCTTCGTAGGGCGACGGCGCGAACACCTGGCGCGTGAAGTCCGCGAGCACGCCCCCGAGGTTGGCGAACTGGTTCGGGAAGCCGTAGATGCGCCCGCGGCGCACCACGTCGCCTTCGGCCTGCAGGCGGTCGACCAGGCCCTGGTCGAGGCGCTCGACGAGGGCGTTGAACTCGCTGCCCATGCGCTCGGCCCAGGCGTTGGCCGGTGTCAGCGGGAAGGTGAATCCCCACGGCGTGGCGCGCTGATCCTTGTCGAGCGCGGCGAAGTGCTCGGTGAAGCCGGCCAGCAGGTCGCACTTGGTGACGAGCAGGTAGATCGGGATGCGGATGCGCAGTTGCTCGTGCAGTTCCTGCACGCGCGCGCGCACGGCCTGCGCGTGCTGCTCGCGATCGAGTGCGCTCTTGCCGACGAGGTCGGAGACGGACACGGTGACGAGCACGCCGTTCAGCGGCTGGCGCTTGCGCGAGCGCTTCAGCATCTCGACGAAGCCGTTCCACGTGGCCTTGTCCTGCGCGGCGTCGCTGTCCTGCGTGGTGAAGCGGCCGGCGGTGTCGATGAGCACGGCCTGGTCGGTGAACCACCAGTCGCAAAGCCGCGTGCCGCCGACGCCGCGCAGCGCGTGGTCGCCGAACTGCTTGGCCAGCGGGAAATTGAGGCCGGCGTTGCGCAGCGCCGTCGTCTTGCCGGCACCCGGCGCGCCGATGATCAGGTACCACGGCAGCTGGTAGAGGTAGCGGCCGCCGAGCTGGTTCTTCAGGCGCGCCCAGAAGCCCTGCCCCGACGCGGCGGTGGTGCCGAAACGCGCGTTGCGCAGCGTCGCCAGCGCCTCGGCGAAGCGCTTGCGCACGGCGGCGATCTCGGGGCTCTCGGGTACGGCGGCCGCGCCGGCCGGCGCGGCGGCGAGCTGGTCCACCACCTTGCGGTTGCCGCGGCGCGCGCGCACGAGCTTCCACGCCACGAGCGCGATGGCGAGCACGAGCACGATGCCCGTGACGACCCAGCGCGACGTCGTGCCCTCGAGCGGCCGCCAGGTGCCGATGGCGACGAGCGGCCCGATGATCCACAGCACGGCCAGGAAGGCGGCGAGCAGCAGAACGCCGAGGGTCCAGCGGTTGAAGATGGCGCCGAGGATCCTGCCCATGACGGTGACCAGGCTCAGCGGGGAGCGGCAGCCGCTCGCGCCGCACCGGCCGCGGCGGTCTGCAGCGTGATCTCGACCCGCCGGTTGAGCGCGCGATTGGCCGGCGTGTCGTTCGGTGCCACCGGGTCGGCGTCGGCGCGGCCTTCGGCGCGCACGCGCTCGCGCGGCACGCCGGCGGCGACGAGCAGCGCGCGCACGCTCTGCGCGCGTGCGTCCGACAGGTGCCAGTTGGAGGGGAAGCGCATCGTTCGGATCGGCGTGCTGTCGGTGTAGCCGCTGACGAGCACGTTGCCGCCGACCCGCGCCATCGCTTCGCCGATGCGGCGCATCAGCACCTCGCGCTCGGGCACGAGCGTGGCGCTGGCCGGGGCGAAGAGGCCGTCACCGCGCACGATGACGACACTGCGGTCGATCTCGTCGCGCACGGCAACGAGGCCGGCGCGGATGTCGGGCTCGAGGAACACCGCCAGGCGCGGCTGCGGCGCCGGTTGTGCCACCGTGGCCACCGGTGGGGCGAGGCGCAGGGACTGGATCTGGCCGAACACCGGGTCGGAGCGCGCGGCCAACGTCGTCGAGAACGCCGCGTACGCGCCGCCGAGCACGAGCACGGCGACGAGCGCCGTCAGCGCCAGCGGCAGCCACGACAGCGCCTTGCGCTGCGGCAGCGGCTGCGCCGCCCAGTGGCGCGCCAGCGGCGCCGGGTACGGGCCGCGTGCCTGCGCCAGGATCTGCGCCAGCTTGGCGCGCACGGCTTCGAGCTGCGCGCGGCCGTTCTGGATGACGCGATAGCGCCCCTCGAAGCCCAGCGCGATGGCGGCGTAGATGAGCTCGAGCAGGTCGCGGTTGGCCGCCGGCTTCTCGGCCAGCCGTGCCATCAGCTGGAAGACCTTCTCGCCGCCGGACGCCTCGTTGTGAAACTCGGCGAGCAGGCTCTGCCGGCCCCACACGCCGTGGCCGCCCCAGGGCGTGTCGGCAGCGGCCTCGTCGAGCATCGTGCACAGGATGTAGCGCGCGGCCATCACTCGCTCGGGCGCCACGCCATGCGACTGCGCCGCGGTGACGAAGTCGCGCACGCCCTGCGCGAGCGAGGCACGCAGTGCCGCGGGGTCGGGCACGCTGCGCATCTGCCGCAGCGAGGGCACGAGCAGCATCAGCCGGTTGGCGGCCGCGAGCAGCGGGCTCAGGCCGTGGTCGAGCGGCGCCTCGCCGCCGCTGGCCGCGCCGACGATGGTGTGACCTTCCTGCGCGTAGGCCGCGGGCGCCGCCGGCGCCGCGCTGCGGCCGCCCGGGTTCGGCTTGACGAAGGTGCGCCCTTCGCTGCCGGGCATCGGCGCGAACGGGTCGTCGATCGGTGGGCGTTCACCGGCCATGGCGGCCTGCCGTCATGCCTGGCGGATGGCCCAGAGCTCGAGCTCCAGGCCCGGGAAGTCGCCCGCGACGTGCAGCGCGAGGTTGCCGGTGCGCTCGATCTGCTTCCACAGCTCGCCCTGGCGGTCGAGGTCGAAGTAGTGGCTGCCGGCGTGGTAAGGCAGCTGGCGCGGCGCCACCGGCAGGCTGCGCATCGCCACGCCGGGCAGGTTCAGGTTGACGAGGTCCTTCAGGCGTTCCACGGGCCCGAGCTTGCTCAGCATCGGGAAGCGTTGCCGCACCTGCTCGGCCGGCAGCTGCGCGCGCACCGCGAGCACGAAGCCGGCGGTACGCAGCAGCTCGGCGTCGTTGACCACCGCCGTGCGCACGCCGTGCGCGCGGTCGGTCAGCGGGATCTGCACGGCGTGCCGCTGCAGCACCGCCGAGAGGTAGTCGCGCAGGTCCTGCACGACCGGCGCGAAGGTGGCCTGCAGGTCGTCGTGGCGGTAGAGCGGATAGTCCGGCGGATGGCGCTCCTGGCGCGAGAAGGTCGCCAGCTCGCCGGCCAGCTGCGCGAGCGCGAAGTGCAGCGTCTGCGGGTGAACGCTCGGCGCGCCGGAGAACTGGCGCAGCAGCGGCTCGCTGCGGTTGAGCAGCTGCAGCATCAGGAAGTCGGCCACCTCCGAGACACCCTGGCCGAGCTGGCCCATCGACGCGGCGAGCTTGCGCGCGCGCTGCTGCACCAGGCCATGCAGCAGCGTGGCCAGCGCCGACAGCTGGCCGCTCGCCTCGATGCGCGTCTGCGGCGCGATGTAGTTGCGGTCGAGGACCACCTGGCCGTCGGCGCGGCGCTCGACGACGCGCGCCACGCCGAGCACCGCGAAGGCGTCGGTGGCGTCGCGGCCGCGCATGAGACGCAGCCGAAGCGCGCCGAGCTGCACCGGTTCGGGGTCGTCGGCGGCGTGTGTCTGATCGCGCAGCTCGTGCTCCTGCACCGCGAAACGCGCCAGCGGGTCGGCTTGGCCGTCGCCGAAGTCCACCTCGGTGGCGCCGGCCCGCTCGCGCGGCGCCGCCAGGCAGACGAGCTCGCCCTGCATTTCGGCCGGGACCTCCAGCGGTGCGGGCATCGAGTCGATGTCCGGGCACGAGAACGGCGCGCCGTCGGGCAGCAGGCCCGACGCGCGCAGCAGTGCCACGCGGCCGGTGGCGAGCTGGCCTTCGTCGAGCACGAGTTCGGCAAAGCCCCAGGCATGGGGGTTCGCGCCGCGCACGCGAGCATCGACCAGGCCCTCGAGGTAACGCGTCTGCTGCTGGAAGTGATGCGGCTGCAGGAACATGCCCTGCGACCAGATCACGCGGTGCTTGCTCGACATCGGGGCGAGGGGCGGGCCGCCGTTACGCGAGAGAAGGCGCGGACGATGGTGCGGACGGGAACGCGAACCGCGTCGGTCAGGGTGCCGGCGCGACGAGCGTCAGCGACAGCGCCTGGCTGTCGGCGCGGATGGCCAGGCGCAGCGACTTGCCGGCAGGCACCGGCGCGATGGCGCGCCAGACCGCACGCTCGACCGTGCGGTACGCACCGAACACCGCCAGCCAGCGTGTCTCGATGCTCAGGGTGCGGTCGTAGGCCCGCGTCTCGCCCGGCTGCAGCATGAACTCGTCCTTGAGCACGAGGTCGGCGCCGATCGTCGCCTTCTCGGCCTGGTACAGCGAGATGAAGTCGGCCTTCGTGAAGGCGGCGTCGGATCGCAGCTCGTAGACCCGCAAGACGAGCGGCGACGGGCGCTGCGTGGCGCTGGGGTTCAGGTCCGCGGCGGCGCTGATCGTGCCCGACACAGGCACCGGTTGCGGCCGCACCTGCGTCGGCGGCACCGGGGGTGGAGGTGGCGGCGCCGGTGGGGGCGGCGGCGGGGGCTTGCGGCCGAACATGCCGCAGCCGGCGGCAAGGGCCAGCGGCGTGACGAGCGTCACCATGCGCAGCACGCGCAGCAACGCCAGGCGTCGATTCGTCTCGGTGGCAGGACGCGCGACCATCACGTCCAAGAATAGCCAGCGGGGCCCGAGGCCCCGCGTGACTTAGGTAACCCGCGCGGCGCGCTGCGCCGCGCGGCCTCCACAAGGGGAAGGGTGAGCCCGGTGCAGGCTTGCGCTGCCCGGGCGCGGCGCCTGGCCGCTCAGGTGGCTTCGGCCGCCTTCGCGCCCTCTTCGGCGGCGGGCGCCGGCTCGGGGCGGTCCACCAGCTCGACGAAGGCCATCGGCGCGTTGTCCCCGACGCGGAAACCCATCTTCAGGATGCGCGTGTAGCCGCCGGGGCGGGCCTTGTAGCGCGGGCCCAGCACGTCGAAGAGCTTGACGACGACCGAGCGGTCGCGCGTGCGGTCGAAGGCGAGGCGCCGGTTGGCGAGCGTCGGCTCCTTGGCCAGCGTGATGAGCGGCTCGACGACCGAGCGCAGCTCCTTGGCCTTGGGCAACGTGGTCTTGATCGCCTCGTGCGTGAGCAGCGAGTTGCACATGTTCCTCAGCATCGCCAGGCGGTGCGAGGTGGTGCGGTTGAGCTTGCGGGGGCCGTTGCGGTGGCGCATGGTGCGTTCCTTTCGTTATCGATGACCCGCGGCCGTGTCAGGTACCGCGGGGTGCACACATGGTGGAGCGAAGGGGCTGTCGTCCTATCGCTTGTCCAGGCCCTGCGGCGGCCAGTTCTCGAGACGGGCGCCGAGGGTGAGTCCGCGCGAGGCGAGCACTTCCTTGATCTCGTTGAGCGACTTGCGGCCGAGGTTGGGCGTCTTCAGCAGCTCGGTCTCGGTGCGCTGGATGAGGTCGCCGATGTAGTAGATGTTCTCCGCCTTCAGGCAGTTGGCCGAACGCACCGTGAGCTCGAGCTCGTCCACCGGGCGCAGCAGGATCGGGTCGAAGGTGTCGCGGCGCGGCGGCGGCGCGATCATCATGTCGCCGGCGCCCTGCACGTCGATCTGCGCGAAGAAGGCGAGCTGCTCGACGAGGATGCGCGCGCTCTGGCGGATGGCCTCCTCGGGCGCCAGCGCGCCGTTGGTCTCGATCTCCATCACGAGCTTGTCGAGGTCGGTGCGCTGCTCGACGCGCGCATTCTCGACCGCGTAGCTGACGCGCCGCACCGGCGAGAAGCTGGCGTCGAGCACGATGCGGCCGATGCTCTTGGTGGGCTCGTCGCCGTAGCGGCGCAGGTTGCCCGGCACGTAGCCGCGGCCCTTCTCGACCTTGATCTGCATGTCGAGCTTGCCGCCCTGCGCCAGGTGCGCGATGACGTGCTCGGGGTTGATGATCTCGACGTCGTGCGGCGTCTGGATGTCGCCGGCCGTGACCGGGCCCTCGCCCTCCTTGCGCAGCACGAGCGTGACCTCGTCGCGGTTGTGCAGGCGGAAGACCACGCCCTTGAGGTTCAGCATGATGTGCACGACGTCTTCCTGCACGCCGTCGATCGCCGAGTACTCGTGCAGCACGCCGGCGATGGTGACCTCGGTCGGGGCGTAACCCACCATCGAGCCGAGCAGCACGCGGCGCAGCGCGTTGCCGAGCGTGTGGCCGTAGCCGCGCTCGAACGGCTCGAGCGTGGCCTTGGCGCGGTGGCCGCCGAGCGGCTCGACCTGGATGGCCTTGGGCTTCAGAAGAGTGGTTTGCATGGGGTGCTTCAGTTCCTGTCAATACCCTCGGCTCGTTACACCGATAAGGCTGCGGGACCACGCCGGGCGAACATCGTGTCGGGGCGCCACATGCCCGGCGGACGTGGCGCATGCCTGTTGTGCGCCCCCGCTTGACGCGAGAGCCACGCTCAGCTCGTCAGCGCGAGTACAGCTCGACGATGAGCGCTTCCTTGATCTCGGCGCCGAACTGGTCGCGGTCCGGCGCCTTCTTGAACGTGCCTTCCATCTTCGTGGCGTCGACGCTCACCCAGTCGGGCAGGCCCGCGCCCTGCGCGAGCTTGAGCGCGTCCTGCACGCGCAGCTGGTTCTTCGCCTTGTCGCGCATGGCGATCACGTCGCCGGCCTTGACCATGTACGACGGGATGTTCACCACCTCGCCGTTCACGGTGAGCGCCTTGTGCCCGACCAGCTGGCGGGCTTCGGCGCGCGTGCTGCCGAAGCCCATGCGGTAGACGACGTTGTCCAGGCGGCTCTCCAGCAGGATCAGCAGGTTCGAGCCGGTGTTGCCCTTGCGGCGCTCGGCCTCGGCGAAATAGCGCCGGAACTGGCGCTCGAGCACGCCGTACATGCGCTTGACCTTCTGCTTCTCGCGCAGCTGCACACCGAAGTCGCTGGTGCGGCTGCCGCTCGTGCGCCCGTGCTGCCCGGGCTTGGTGTCGAACTTCGCCTTGTCGGCGATGGCGCGACGCGCGCTCTTCAGGTAGAGGTCGGTGCCTTCACGGCGGGAGAGTTTGGCCTTCGGGCCAAGGAGTCGTGCCACGTTTCAGTCCTCGTCTGGTCTGTGTTGTCTGACGCGGCAGAGGGCTCGGCCACCGTAGCGGCGAGCCCCCCCGCGCGAGTCCGTCACGAACTGAGTGCGTGCGGACGGTGGGCTTGTAAAGGGAGGTTCCTCGCGGTTGGCGGGCGCCACGCGCCTCAGATGCGCCGCCGCTTCTGCGGCCGGCAGCCGTTGTGCGGGATCGGTGTCACGTCGCTGATGCTGCTGATTCGGATGCCCAGCGACGCGAGCGCGCGCACGCTCGACTCGCGCCCGGGGCCCGGGCCCTTGATGCGCACGTCGAGGTTCTTGATGCCCTGCTCCTGCGCGGCGCGGCCGGCGTTCTCGGCGGCCACCTGCGCGGCGAACGGCGTGCTCTTGCGCGAGCCCTTGAAGCCCTGGCCGCCGCTGGAGGCCCAGGCGAGAGAGCCGCCCTGGCGATCGGTGATGGTGATGATGGTGTTGTTGAACGACGCGTGCACGTGCGCGATGCCGTCCGCGACGTTCTTGCGGACCTTCTTGCTCACGCGACGTGCAGCGGTATTGACGGGAGGCTTGGCCATGCTGTCCTGTGCTTTCTCAGTGCGGGCGGGCGGCGCTCACTGCGCTCACTTCTTCAGCGCCATGGCCGACTTCTTCGGCCCCTTGCGCGTGCGGGCGTTGGTGCGCGTGCGCTGGCCGCGCACCGGCAGCCCGCGGCGATGACGGAAGCCGCGGTAGCAGCCGAGGTCCATGAGGCGCTTGATGTTGATGCTCAGTTCGCGCCGCAGGTCGCCCTCGATGGTGATGCGGCCGATCTCCTCGCGGATCTTCTCGAGCTCGTGGTCGTCCAGATCCTTGATCTTCTTCGAGTACGGGATGCCGACGGCCTCGCAGATCTTCTGCGCCGTCGGACGGCCGATGCCGTAGATGGCGGTGAGGCCGATCTCGGCGTGCTTGTGCGGCGGGATGTTGATGCCGGCGATGCGTGCCATTTGTCCTGTCCTCGAAAAGTCAGCCCTGGCGCTGCTTGTGGCGCGGGTCGGTGCAGATCACCCTCACCACGCCCTTGCGGCGGATGATCTTGCAGTTGCGGCACATCTTCTTGACCGATGCGGCGACCTTCATGGTCTTCTCCTGGGGGTCTCAGTCGTTCCTGGATTGGCTACTTCGCGCGAAACACGATGCGGGCGCGCGTCAGGTCGTAGGGCGTCAGTTCCACGGTGACCTTGTCGCCGGGCAGGATGCGGATGTAGTGCATGCGCATCTTCCCGGAGATGTGGCCCAGCACCACGTGTCCGTTCTCGAGCTTGACGCGGAACGTGGCGTTGGGGAGGTTCTCGAGGATCTCCCCCTGCATCTGGATGACGTCGTCCTTGGACATCTTCCGCTCAGCTCATCTTGAAGTTGGCCTTCTTCAGCAGGCTCTCGTACTGCTGGCTCATGACGTAGCTCTGCACCTGGGCCCAGAAGTCCATCGTGACCACGACGATGATGAGCAGCGACGTGCCACCGAAGTAGAACGGCACGTTGTAGCGCAGCACCAGGAACTCGGGCAGCAGGCACACCGCCGTGATGTACACGGCGCCGGCGAGCGTGAGGCGGCTGAGGATGCGGTCGATGTGCCTGGCGGTCTGCTCGCCCGGCCGGATGCCCGGGATGAATGCGCCGCTCTTCTTCAGGTTGTCGGCCGTCTCGCGGCTGTTGAAGACGAGCGCGGTGTAGAAGAAGCAGAAGAAGACGATCATCGCTGCGTACAGCAGCACGTAGATCGGCTGCCCCGGCGACAGCGCCGCCGAGAGGTCCTTCAGCCAGCGCAGCCCTTCGCCCGTGGCGAACCAGCCGACGATGGTAGCCGGCAGCAGGATGATGGAGCTGGCGAAGATCGGCGGGATGACGCCGCTCATGTTGAGCTTCAGCGGCAGGTGCGAGCTCTGCCCGGCGTAGACCTTGTTGCCGACCTGGCGCTTGGCGTAGTTGACGAGGATCTTGCGCTGCCCGCGCTCGACGAACACCACGGCGAAGGTGACGAAGATGACGATGGCGATGATGAACAGGCAGGCGATGATCGACATCGCGCCGGTGCGCACGAGCTCGAACAGGCCGCCGATGGCGCTCGGCAGCCCGGCCACGATGCCGGCGAAGATGAGGATCGAGATGCCGTTGCCCAGCCCCCGCTCGGTGATCTGCTCGCCCAGCCACATCAGGAACATCGTGCCGGCCACCAGGCTCACCACGGCGGTCATGCGGAAACCGAAGCCCGGGTTCAGCACGAGGCCCGGCGAGCCCTCCAGCGCGAGCGCGATGCCCAGGCTCTGGAAGATGGCCAGCACGAGCGTGCCGTAGCGCGTGTACTGCGTGATCTTGCGCCGGCCCGCCTCGCCTTCCTTCTTGATCGCCTCCAGCGACGGGACCACGTAGGTCATCAGCTGCATGATGATGCTGGCGCTGATGTACGGCATGATGCCGAGGGCGAAGACGGTGAAGCGCGACAGCGCACCGCCGCTGAACATGTTGAACAGGTTCAGGATGCCGCCGCTCTGGCTCTTGAACAGCTGCTGCAGCTGCACGGGGTCGATGCCGGGCACGGGGATGTGCGCCCCGATGCGGTAGACCACCAGCGCCAGCAGCAGGAAGATGATGCGGCGACGCAGGTCGCCGAACTTCCCGCTCCTGGCCAGCTGCGCTGCAGACGTTGCCACGGAATCCTTTCCTGCCCGGGCCCTACTTGCGCGCCGAAGCGGTGGCGCCCGGGCCGGCCGTCTTCTTCGGCAGCTTCTTCAACTTCGGCGCATCGGGCAGCGCGGGCACCGAGCCGCCGGCCGCCTCGATGGCGGCGCGTGCTCCGGCCGTGGCGCCGAGGTCCTTCAGCACCACCTTGCGCGTGATGTCGCCCGACTTGACGACCTTCACGTTCGTGACGATCTGGCGCACCAGGCCCGCGGCCTTCAGCGCCAGCAGGTCGATCTCGGTGGCCTCGAGCTTCTGCAGCTGCGCCAGCGTCACCTCGCCGGCGTACTTCAGCTGCGCGCTCTTGAAGCCGCGCTTGGGCAGGCGCCGCTGCAGCGGCATCTGGCCGCCCTCGAAGCCCACCTTGTGGAAGCCGCCGGCGCGGCTCTTCTGGCCCTTGTGGCCGCGGCCGGCCGTCTTGCCGAGGCCCGAGCCGATGCCACGGCCGACGCGGCGGCGCGCCTTCTTGCTGCCCGCTGCGGGCTTCATCGCGTTGAGTTGCATCACAGCACCTGCACGAGGTACGAGACCTTGTTGATCATGCCGCGCACGGCTGGCGTGTCTTCCAGCACGCGGGTGCTGTTGAGCCTGCGCAGGCCCAGGCCGCGCACCGTGGCGCGATGGTCCTCACGCGTGCCGGCGACGCTGCGCACGAGCTTGACGGTGAGCGTCTTCTTCTCGGCCATGTTCGAGCTTCTCCTCGGCGTGCTCAGCTGAAGATCTCTTCGATCGTCTTGCCGCGCTTGGCCGCCACTTCGGCGGGCGTCGTCGAGCGGCGCAAGGCGTCGAGCGTGGCGCGGACCATGTTGTACGGGTTGGCCGAGCCGAGGCTCTTGGCGACGATGTCGGTGACACCCATCACCTCGAACACGGCGCGCATCGGGCCGCCGGCGATGATGCCGGTGCCGGCCGGCGCGGGCGCCAGAAGCACCTGCGCCGCGCCATGCTCGCCGCGCACGTTGTGCTGCACGGTGCCGTTCTTCAGCTGAACCTTGAACATGTTGCGGCGCGCCGCATCCATGGCCTTCTGCACCGACACCGGCACTTCCTTGGCCTTGCCCTTGCCCATGCCGATGCGGCCGTCGCCGTCGCCGACGACGGTGAGCGCCGCGAAGCTGAGCGTGCGGCCGCCCTTCACGACCTTCGTCACGCGGTTGACCGCGATCATCTTTTCCTTCAGACCGTCGTCGCTGCCTTCGGTCTGCGCGCGGGGGGTGAACTTTGCCATCTCGATGAATTCCTCTGGCAGGCCGGCCTCAGAACTGCAGCCCTGCTTCGCGCGCCGCTTCGGCGAGCGCCTTCACGCGGCCGTGGTACGCGAAGCCGGAGCGGTCGAACGCCACCTTCTCGATGCCTGCGGCCTTCGCCTTCTCGGCGATGCGCTTGCCGATCAGCGTTGCTGCCGCCGTGTTGCCGCCCTTGCCCGCCGTGCCGAGCTCCTCCCGCACGGCCTTCTCGACCGTCGAGGCGCTCGCGAGCACCCTGCCGCCGTCGGCCGAGAGCACGCTGGCGTAGATGTGCAGGTTGGTGCGGTGCACCGCCAGGCGCGCAGCGCCGTTGGTCGCGATGTTCGTGGCGATGCGCACGCGCGTCTGGCGCGCCCGACGCAGCCGCTGATCCCTCTTGTTCAGGCTCATCTCGTGCGCTCCTTACTTCTTCTTGGTTTCCTTGAGCACCACGCGTTCGCCGGCGTAGCGGATGCCCTTGCCCTTGTAGGGCTCGGGCGGCCGGATCGCACGCACCTCCGCGGCGATCTGACCGACCACCTGCCGGTCCGCGCCACTGATGACGATCTCGGTCTGCGTGGGCGTGATGACCTTGACGCCGGCCGGCATGTCCTTGCTCACCGGGTGCGAGAAGCCCACCTGCAGGTTCAGCTTCTGGCCCTGCGCCTGTGCACGGAAGCCCACGCCGACGAGCGCCAGCTTCTTCTCGAAGCCCTTGCTGACGCCGCCGACCATGTTGGCAAGCAAGGCGCGCATCGTGCCGCTCATGGCGTTGGCTTCGGGCGAGTCGTTGGCGGGCGCGACGTTCACGACGGCGCCGTCCTTCTTCACCGTGACCAGCGGATGCATCGCCCGGCTGAGCGCGCCGTTGGCGCCCTTGACCGTCACCTGATCGGACGTGATCGCCACATCGACACCCTGCGGCAGGGCGATCGGCATCTTTCCTACACGGGACATGTTCTCTCCCCTGGCTCAGGCGACGTAGCAGAGGACTTCGCCGCCGACACCGCTGGCGCGCGCCTTGCGGTCGGTCATCACGCCTTTCGGCGTGGTGACGATGGCGACACCCAGGCCGTTCATCACCTGCGGCAACGCCGCCTTGCTGCGGTAGATGCGCAGGCCGGGGCGGCTGACTCGCTCGATGCGCTCGATCACCGGGCGGCCGGCGTAGTACTTCAGCGCGATCTCGAGCTGGGCCTTGCCACTGTCTTCCTTGACCGCGAAGCCCTCGATGTAGCCCTCGTCCTTCAGCACCTGCGCGATCGCGACCTTGAGCTTCGACGACGGCATCGTGACGGCCGCCTTGTCCACGCTCTGCGCATTGCGGATGCGCGTCAGCATGTCGGCGATGGGATCACTCATGCTCATTGGATGTTCTCCTGACCCTTCGACGAGCAGCTCACCAGCTGGCCTTGACGACGCCCGGGATGTCTCCCTTGAAGGCGAGCTCGCGGATCTTGTTGCGGGCGAGGCCGAACTTGCGGAACGTGCCGCGCGCGCGCCCCGTGGCAGCGCAGCGGTTGCGCAGGCGCGTCGGGTTCGCGTTGCGCGGCAGCTTCTGCAGCTCCAGGCGCGCGGCGTATCGCTCTTCGTCGCTCTTCTTCGCGTCTGCGGCGATGGCGCTCAACTCGGCGTGCTTCTTCGCGTAGCGGGCGACGAGCTTTTCGCGCTTGTCTTCGCGTTGCTTGATGGACAGCTTGGCCATGCTTGCTCTTCGCCTCGCTTCAGTTCTTGAACGGGAAGCGGAAGGCCTGCAGGAGCGCCTTGCACTCCTCGTCGCTCTTCGCGCTCGTGGTGATGGAGATGTTCAGGCCGCGGATCGCGTCGATCTTGTCGTACTCGATCTCGGGGAAGATGATCTGCTCCTTGACGCCGACGTTGTAGTTGCCGCGGCCGTCGAAGCTGCGGCCGCTGATGCCGCGGAAGTCGCGAACGCGCGGCAGCGCCACGGTGACGAAGCGGTCGAGGAACTCGAACATGCGCACGCCGCGCAGCGTGACCATCGTGCCGATGGGCACGTTCTCGCGGATCTTGAAGTTCGCGATGGCCTTGCGGCTCTTCGTCACCACCGGCTTCTGGCCGGCGATCTTGGTCAGATCGGCCACCGCGTTGTCCATGACCTTCTTGTCGGCCACCGCCTCGCTGACGCCCATGTTCAGCGTGATCTTCTGCAGGCGCGGCACCTGCATCACCGACTTGTAGCCGAACTTCTTCATCAGCTCCGGCACGATCTGGTCGCGGTACAGGTCCTGCAGGCGCGAGCGCGTGGCGTTGCTCGTGCTGCCGATCTCCATCGCGGCGGCCTTGCCGGACTTCTCGCCGCCCTTCTTCTCCGACTTGGGTTCCTTCGGCGCGGCCTTCGAGCCGGGCTTGTGCTCGGCCTTCTTGGCGGCCTTCGGAGCTTCCTTGTTTGCCATGGCTTGTGTCGTCCTCGGCGCCCGTTCAGGCCTTGATCTGTTCGCCGCTGCTCTTGAAGACGCGGACCTTCTTGCCGCCGTCGAGCAGCTTCACGCCGACGCGATCGGCCCTGCCGGTCGCGGCGTTCCAGATGGCGACGTTGGACTGGTGGATCGGCATCGTCTTGTCCACCACGCCGCCCGTCGTCCCCTTCATCGGGTTGGGCTTGACGTGCTTCTTCACGACGTTGACGCCCTCGACGACGACGTGCTGCTCGTCGACACGCAGCGTCACGGTGCCGCGCTTGCCCTTGTCGCGGCCGGCGATCACGACGACCTGGTCGCCCTTGCGGATCTTGTTCATGTCAGAGGACCTTCACAGCACATCGGGGTGGGTGACCTAGAGCACCTCTGGTGCCAGGGAGACGATCTTCATGAAGCGCTCGGTGCGCAGTTCACGCGTCACCGGGCCGAAGATGCGCGTGCCGATCGGCTCGAGCTTGGCGTTCAGCAGCACGGCGGCGTTGCCGTCGAACTTGACGAGCGAGCCGTCCTGCCGGCGCACGCCCTTGGCGGTGCGCACGACGACGGCGCTGTAGACCTCGCCCTTCTTGACGCGACCGCGCGGCGCCGCCTCCTTGATGGAGACCTTGATCACGTCGCCGATGCCGGCGTAGCGACGCTTCGAGCCGCCGAGCACCTTGATGCACATGACGGACTTCGCGCCCGTGTTGTCGGCCACGTCGAGCCGCGACTGCATTTGGATCATGTCTTCATCCCAACTTGCTCCGCCCGGGCAGGGGTTGCCCCTGCAAGCGGCCAGTCTTGGGCCCGTGTCTGGGTGAGAGCCGGCCGGGGCGAACGCCCCGGCCGGCGAAGCTGCGGATTATCTTTGCTCTTGCGGCACCGCGTCAAGCGTCGCTTCTTCGGGCTCAGCGGAGGTGCTGCCGCGCCTGCGCGAGCAGCGTCGCGGCGTCGCTGACCTCGAACTTCCCTGGCGCCTCGACGTTCAGCGTCTTCACGACGCCGTCCACGACGAGCATCGAGTAGCGCTGCGAGCGGATGCCCATGCCCGCAGCCGTGCGGTCGAGCGTCAGACCGACGGCGGTGGTGAAGGTGGCGCTGCCGTCGGCCATCATGCGCACCTTGCCGGCGACCTTCTGGTCGCGGCCCCAGGCGCCCATGACGAAGGCATCGTTCACCGAGATGCACCAGATCTCGTCGATGCCGGCGGCCTTCAGTTCGCCGGCCTTCTCGACGAAACCCGGCACGTGCTTGGCCGAGCAGGTGGGCGTGAAAGCGCCGGGCAGGGCGAAGATGGCGATGTTCTTGCCGGCCACGCTCTTGGCGACGTCGAAGTCGTTCGGGCCGATCGAGCAGCCGTTGCCCTCGACCTCGATGTACTCCTTCAGCGTGCCCGCGGGCAGGCGATCTCCGACCTTCAGCATCGGTTGGCTCCTCTGTTCGTGATGAGGCCGCAAGCGCGACGGCCGGGGCTGGAGTGTCCAGCGCCCGGCCGTCGGCTGCCGGCGTGGGGTTTCCTCAGACCAGCTTGGCCTTCTCGACGAGGCGCGTGACGATCCAGCTCTTGGTCTTGCTGATCGGCCGGCCCTCGGCGATCTCGACCATGTCGCCGAGCTTGTACTCGCCCTTCTCGTCGTGCGCGTGGTACTTGCGCGAGCGCGCGACGACCTTGCCGTAGAGCTCGTGCGCGGTGCGGCGCTCCACGAGCACCGTCACGGTCTTGCTGCGCTTGTCGCTGACGACGCGGCCGACGAGCGTTCGCGTGTTCTTGGGCCGGGCGGCGGCGGCGCCGGCGCTTGGCTGCTGTTGGCTCATTTGGCGGCCTTCTTCTTCTGCGCCAGGATGGTCTTGGCGCGCGCGATGTCGCGCCGCGTCTTGCCCAGCTGCGAGTGGTTGGTGAGCTGCTGCGTGGCCTTCTGCATGCGCAGCCCGAAGTGGGCCTTCAGCAGGTCGGACACTTCCTTCTCGAGCGCGGCCACGTCCTTGGCGCGCAGTTCGGATGCCTTCATGTCGGTCCTTCCAGCGGCGCGTCAGGCGCCGACCTGGCGCGCGACGAAGGTCGTGCGCAGCGGCAGCTTGGCAGCCGCGAGCGTGAACGCCTCTCGCGCCAGCGTCTCGGGTACACCGTTCAGCTCGTACAGCACCTTGCCGGGCACGATCTCGGCCACGTAGTACTCCGGGTTGCCCTTGCCGTTGCCCATGCGCACCTCGGCCGGCTTCTGCGAGATC
>JAHCKS010000077.1 GCA_026125665.1 Rubrivivax sp. | reverse complement strand
ACGCCCGTGCGAAGTGCTGGCGCCACGAAGTGACACCGCCGCCAACACGGCGAGCCGCTCGTCAACCGTCGATGGCTACCCAGACTCGCCCGCCCTCGATCCGCACCGGATAGACCCGCAGCGCCTCCGTCACCGGCTCGCACAGGGGTTGCCCGTTCGTCAGGTCGAACTGCCCCTGGTGAAGCGGGCACTCGACCATCGTGCCTTCGACGAAGCCGTCGCACAGCCGCGCGTTGCCGTGGGTGCACAGCGCGTCGGTGGCGAACACCTGTTCGCCCGAGCGGAAGAGCGCCACGGTGCGGTCGCCCGCCTGCGCTTCGATGCCTGCGCCGTCCCACACGTGGTCGGCTGCCGCCGCATCGATCCAGTTGGTGCTCATCGTCCTGGCCTGCGCGTGCAACGCATCAGATGGGATAGATGATCGAGTTCGGGATCATCTCGCTGTCGTAGATCACCAGCTTCTCGGCGAAGCGCAGGCCGGCATCGGTGGCCACCACCGTGTCGAGGTAGCGCCCGACGTTGAACACCGTGCTCGCGCCGTTGAGCTTGGTGCGGAAGACGGCGTAGTTCGCTTCCGTGCGAAGCACGCCCGCGTCCTCCTCCAGCAGGCGCGGCACGCCGATGACGTGGCGCTGGTAGTAAGGGTCGTGGAACAGCGTCTCGCGGATCGCGTAGGCGCGGTCCCTCAGCATGCCCTTACTCGTGAAGGCGAGCGTGGCGAGCGGGAAGCCGCGCTCGTGGTTCTCGCGCGGCACGAGGCGGTAGACGCAGTCGTCGGTGAACAGCTCGCACCAGCGGTCCCAGTCGCCGCCGTCGACGGCCGCGGCGTAGTCGGCGTGCAGCTGCACCAGGCCCAGCCAGTGCTCGGCGTGCGCGCTCATCGCCCGGGCCCTTCCATCACTTCGCGCCAGTAGCGGTACATGCCGCGGATCAGCGTCTCGGTCACCATGTGCGGCGTGTCGCCGACCTCGCGCCCGCCGAGCTCGGCCAGCGCGCGGTGCTGCGGCTTGCTCTCGAAGCCGGCCTGGGAGAGCTCGATCACCTCGCCGTCGTCGGCCGAGACGAAGCCCGCCGGGCCGAAGAGGTTCGCCTGCTTCAGCCGCCGCGCCGTCATCACCTCGTCGTCGTCCTCGAAGCCGAAGTGCGTCCACTCGAAGTTGAAGGCGCCGTGGCCGTCGGGCTGGATGTGCCGCGTGCTGACGCTGTTCACCTGCTGCTGCAGGACGACGCTCGGGAAGATCGTCGTCATCACCGCCGTCGGGCCGCCCCACCAGGGCTCGGGCACGATGTCGAGGAAGCTCGCGTCGTTGAGCTGCATGTCGGCCTTGAAGCTCGTGACGCCCTGCGAGACCTCGTTGGCGGCCCTGGCGTTGCCGCGCGTCGAGATCATCGCCGCGTGGCGGTGCCTGGCGTCCATCTGCAGCTTCGCCTCGTTGTCGGCGCGCCAGAGGCCGAAGGTGACGAACCAGGTGTGCAGCAGGCCCGGGTGGTACGGGTCCTTGATGTTCTCCTGCATCAGCTTCCAGTTGCCCGGGATGCGCTGGCGGTTGTAGCCCAGGATCCTCAGCTTGCGGCCGTCGAAGAGGCGGTCGAACCAGCCGAGGATGGTGGGACCGAGGTAGTCCTCGAACGGCTCGACGTCGGCGTCGAAGCTGGCGAAGACGACGCCGCCGCGCCGTGCCACCTTGAGCTTCGTCAGGCCATGCTGCTTCGGGTCGAAGTCGGCCGGCATGCCGCCGTTGACACGCGGGCCCTCGGGCGTCATCACGCGCACGCCGCGGCGGAACGGCACACCCTGCAGGTCGCCGGCCAGCGTGTAGCTCCACTGGTGGTATGGACAGACGAACTCCTTGCGGTTGCCGTGGCGCTGGCGGCAGAACTGCATGCCGCGGTGCGCGCAGAGGTTCTCGACGACATGCAGCTCGCCGTCGGCGTCGCGCGTCAGGATCACCGAGCGTTCGCCGACGACGGTGCGCTTGAAGTCGCCCGGGTCCGGCACCTCGGCCTCGAGGCCGACGTAACACCAGTGGCCGCGGTAGAAGAAGCGCTCGAGCTCGCGCCGGTGCAGCTCGTCCTGCGTGTAGACGGCGAACGGGATGCGGTGCGTGCCTTCGCCGGGCCATGCGGGCAGGCCGGCCGGGGATGCCACGGGGGCGGCAGGCGCGGCAGGCGCCGGGTCGAGGGTGTGGGCGGGGGGCATGTCCGTCTCCTGCGGCACCGCGAACGGCTCGGGCGCATCATCGACCCGGACCGGGGATCAGCCAATAGAATGCCGCGAATACTCGGCATTCGTGCTGTGAATGCACGGCCGGGCCTGGAGGGCCGCGATGCCGCGCAACCACGTGCCCCCCGGTGCATCGGCGGCGGCGCTCGACCTGAACCTGCTGCGCCTGTTCCAGCGCCTCGACGAGACGCGCAGCGTCTCGCGCGCCGCCGAGGGCCTGAACCTCACGCAGCCGGCCGCGAGCAACGCGCTGGCGCGGTTGCGCCGGGCGCTCGGCGATCCGCTCTTCGTCGCCTCGCCCGCCGGCATGCTGCCGACGCCGCGCGCGCAGCAGATGGCGCCGGCCGTCGCCGAGGCGCTGGCCTTGCTCGAAGGCGCGCTCGCGCCGCGCCAGCGCTTCGCGCCGCAGGTGGCGGCGCGCGAGTTCCGCGTCGGCATGAGCGACATCGGCGAGATCTACTTCCTGCCGCGCTTGATGGAGCGGCTGGCCGCGGCAGCCCCGGCGGTGACGTTGAGCACGGTGCGAGACACCGCCATCGATCTGAAGCAGGCGCTGGCGCAAGGTCAGATCGACCTGGCGATCGGCCTCTTGCCGCAGCTGCGCGGCGGCTTCCACCAGCGCGAGCTGTTCGTGCAGCGCTACGTCTGCCTGCTGCGTGCCGGCCACCCGCTGGCGCGGCGGCGCCTCACGCTGGAGGCCTTCGCTGCGGCCGAGCACCTGAACGTCGTGGCCGCGGGCACCGGGCACTCGAAGGTGGACCGCATGCTCGAGCGTGCCGGCGTGCGGCGCAACGTGCGGCTGTCGGTGCCGCACTTCGTGGCCATCGGCCACATCCTCGCCGCCACCGACCTCATCGCCACCGTGCCCGAGCGGCTGGCCGGGCGGCTGGTCGGGCCGTTCGGCCTCGTCAGCCTGGCGCACCCGGCGCGGCTGCCGCAGGCGCCGATCCGCGTCTTCTGGCATGCGCGCGTGCACGACGACGCGGCCAACCGCTGGCTGCGGCAGCTCGTGGCCGACACCTTCACCGAAGCCTCGCCGCCCGGGCGATGAGCGGCTCGACGCGACCGGCGCCGCGCCTGCGGCGTCGACGCGGGCCTTCCGCCCTCGGCGAGGCGCTTTTGGGACAATGCACCGGCGATGGAACCCACCGACCTCAACGCCTACATGGCACACCTCGGCGTCGCGGCCCGGGCCGCGGCCAGCCGCCTGGCCGCCGCGCCCACGGCGGCCAAGGACGCGGCGCTGCGCGCGCTGGCGCGCCGCCTGCGCGAGAACGTCGCGGCCCTGCAGGAGGCCAACGCGCCGGACGTCGCCGCTGCCGAGGCCGCGGGCCTGGCCGCGCCGCTGGTGGACCGGCTGAAGCTCACGCCGAAGATCATCGAGACGGTGGCCGAGGGCTGCGAGCAGATCGCCACGATGCCCGACCCGGTGGGCGAGATCACGAACCTCAAGCGCCGCCCGAGCGGCATCAGCGTCGGCCGGATGCGCGTGCCGCTCGGCGTGTTCGGCATGGTCTACGAGAGCCGGCCGAACGTCACGATCGAGGCGGCATCGCTCGCCATCAAGAGCGGCAACGCCTGCATCCTGCGCGGCGGCTCGGAGGCGTTGCGCTCCAACCTCGCGCTGGCGCGCCTCGTGCAGGCGGCGCTCGCCGAAGCCGGCCTGCCGCCGGAAGCCGTGCAGCTGGTCGAGACGACCGACCGCGCGGCGGTCGGCCGCCTGATTGCGATGCCCGAGGCGGTGGACGTGATCATCCCGCGCGGCGGCAAGGGCCTCATCGAGCGCATCAGTCGCGAGGCGAAGGTGCCGGTGATCAAGCACCTCGACGGCAATTGCCACGTGTACGTGGACGCCGAAGTCGACCTCGCGATGGCGCTGAAAGTGACCGACAACGCGAAGACGCAGAAGGTCAGCCCCTGCAACGCGGCCGAGTCGCTGCTGGTGCATGCGGCCCAGGCCGAAGCCTTCCTGCCGCGCATCGGTGCCATCCTCGCCGCCAGGGGCGTGGAGATGCGCGGCTGCGAACGCGCGCTGGCGCTGCTCGCCGGCGTCGCCGGCGCGAAGCTCGCCCGGGCCACCGAGCAGGACTGGAGCGAGGAGTATCTTGCGCACGTCATCAGCATCAAGGTGGTGGACAGCTTCGACGAGGCGGTGGCGCACATCAACCGCTACGGCTCGCACCACACCGACGCGATCCTGACGACCCACCACCCGAACGCGATGCGCTTCCTGCGCGAGATCGACTCGGCGAGCGTGATGGTCAACGCCAGCACGCGCTTCGCCGACGGCTTCGAGTACGGGCTCGGCGCCGAGATCGGCATCTCCACCGACAAGTTCCACGCCCGCGGGCCCGTGGGGCTGGAGGGGCTGACGTCGATGAAATGGGTGGTGCTGGGGCAGGGCGAGGTGCGGGAGTGACGCCGGCGCCGGCACGAAGGTGAACGGCGTGGCCTGGGCCGCGCTCGGCGTCGCCGCCGTGCTCGGCTTCTGGGTGCTCGGCGCGTACAACCGCCTTGTGTCGCTGCGCAACGCCGTGGCCGCCGCGTGGGCCCAGGCCGACGACGCACAGCGCAGGCGCGGCGAAGGCGGCGAGCAGCTGGTGGCGGCGCTGCGCGGGCCGCTGGCCGCCGAGCAGGGCGCGCTGGACGCGTTGTGGTCGGCGCAGACGGCTTCGGCGCGCGCCGCGGGGGCGATGTCGGCGCGGCCGCTCCTGGCAGGCAACGCCGCGGCCTGGGCCGACGCGGAAGTGCGCCTGGGGGCCGCCGCGGCCCGTGTGTTCGCGCTGGCCGACGGGCACCGCGAGGCGGTCGCCGACAACGCCGCCGTGGCGGCGGCCCGTGCCGCGTGGGACGAGGGCGAGGAGCGGCTGCGTTTCGCGCGCCAGCTCTACAACGAGAGGGCCGCCGCCCACGACGAGGCGATCGGCCAGTTCCCGACCTCGATGCTGAGCCCGGCGTTCGGCTTTCGCGCGGCCGGGCGGCTGTAGGCCGCCGGTCGGAGGGGGCCGTGCCTCGAGGCGCTCAGCCCTTCAGGCTGGCCAGCGGCGCCAGCCGCTCGTTGGCCGGGATCTCGTGCCCGCCGTCCAGTTCCACCGCGATCTGCATGCACACGGCGCGGCACAGCGTTGCGGCACGCTCGCTGGCGACGCGGTAGTAGATCTGCGTCGCGTCGCGACGCCGTGCCAGCACGCCGGCGCGGTACAGCGCCGCCAGGTGCTGGCTCATGTTGGGCTGCGTCGTGTCGATCTCGGCCAGCAGCTGGGTGACGTTCTTCTCCTGGCCGCACAGCGCGCTGATGATCTTCAGCCGCATCGGCGTGGCGAGCAGGCGGAACAGGTCCGCGGCAGCCGAGAACACGGCGTCCGACTCCTCCTCGGTGCCGGCTTCGGCCGTGCCCGCGGAGCGGGCGTGGTCCGCCGGCTCGGGGCCGGCAGCGCTTGCGAGATTGGAAGGGCTTCGCCGGTTGTGCTCCATCGCCGCCTCGGGTGATCGGGGGGTTCGCTCATTGACCCGGCCTGGCCGGGAAGCGGTAGTGGTCGCGCTGCAGCACGGCGGCGATCGAGGTCACCTCTTCCGGGAACAGGCTCAGCTTCAGCTCGACGCTGCAGTAGTCGACCATGCCGCGCAAGGCGCCGGGGTTGTTGATGCGCCCCCTCGGGCGATAGATCGCCGAGCCGTCGCCGCCGACGCGGCGGGCATGGCACTCCTCGCACCGGTGCTCGCGGATGAGCTTCTCGCCGAGCGCGATGTCGGCCTCGGGATAGCGGTGCAGTTCGTTGGCCCGGGCCGGCCCGGCCAGGAGCGCAAGGGCGACGAGCGTGCCTGCGCCGGCCAGCAACGCCGGTGCGGCGAGCGCCGGCAGGTCGGCGTGCCCACGGTCCTGGCGTGGGCGCCGCGGGCGCATCTCTCGGCCGGCCCGCCCGGCACAGGTCATCGAGCGACTCATCGACGGTGCCTCCAATCCCGAATGCCGAAGCGACGAAGTCCCGGTGCGGCTCGCAGGCCGCGTTTCAGCCGGCGGCCCGGTGGACGGCTGCCGGGCCCGCCCGGGCCGGCTCGCCCACGCGGGCCAGTTCCGCCAGCGAGAGCACGTCGGCCTCGCTCATCTCGCCGGGAATCACCTGCCGCAGTGTGCCATCCCGACCGATGGTCACCGTCAAGGGCACCATGCGCCGCCGGCTGAGCGCCGCGGCAAGCGCATCGGCGGCCAGTGTGATCGCAAAGCGGTAACCCTCGCGGGCCGCGTGTCGTCGCACGACCTCGGCGTCGGCCTCGCGCGCCACGCCCAGCACCGCCAGCCCGGCCGGCGCTTGCGCGTGCAGGCGCTGGAGGTGCCGGTTGTGCCGCCGGCAGAAAGGACAGGTGGTGGTGAAGAAGACGACCACCAGCGCGCGGCCGGCGACCTCGGCCGGGCCGAAGCGCTGCCCGTCCAGCAGCACGACTTCGGGCCACGCGACACGCTCGCCGGGTCGGGCGGGCGCCGCGGCGGCGCGCGCGTGCGGCGCACCCAGCAGCGGCACGCCGGCCAGCAGCGGCCAACTGCGCAGCACGGCCCGGCGCGAAAGCATCGTGATCGTGCTCATCGCGTGCCCGCCTGCTCCATCAGCAGGTAGGTGTTGTAGGCGTTGATGCGATTGGCCGCGCGGAACAGCGGCAGGTGCTCGAAGCGCGACCAGTCGGCGCGTGCGTAGGCCTCCTCGAACGGCTCGAGGTTGCGCGCCGCCTCGCCCATGGCGCGGCGCAGGTGCACGAGGTAGTCGTGGGTCAGCGCGAGGTCGTCGGCGGGGGCCTGCGAGACCGGCCCGTGCCCGGGCACGATGAGGCGCGGCTTCAGCGCGATCAGTTCCTGCAGCGCCGCGATCCAGCCGGCGCTGTCGGCCTGGCCGACCCAGGGCACGCGGTTGCGGAAGACGACGTCGCCGCTGAAGAGCACGCCGCTGGCGGGCAGGAACACGGCCAGGTCCTCGGGCGTGTGCGCCGGGCCCATCGGGCGCAGCTCGAACTCGATGCCGCCGAAGCGCAGCGTCTCGGCGCCTTCGATCCACCGGTCGGCGGCGACGACGCGCGTCTTCTCGTCCACCCACGGGGCGAGCTCCTGCCGGCTGGCGGCCAGCCGCAGCGTCGCCGTCTCCGACCGCAGGTACGCACGCCCGGCGGCATGCGCGACGATCTGCGCGCCGCGTTCCTTGAACACCTGCAGGCCGTAGATGTGGTCGGCGTGGTAGTGCGTGACGATCACCGCGCGCACGGGCAGCGGCGTGACGCGGGCGATGGCCGCGAGCAGTTCCTCGGCGAGCACCGGCGCGCCGAGGGCATCGATGACGACCACGCCGTCCGGTGTGACCACGAAGGCGGCGTTCGAGATGAAGTTGCGATTGGCCGCCGACCCCATGGCCGGCACGCCCTGCGCGAGGTAGACGCCCGGCGCGACGGCGACCGGCCGCACCGGCGGGCCTTCGTGTGCCGACCGCGCTGCATCCGCCGGCCCGGTGCCCGGCGCGGCGGCGGCCTGCGACCGGGCCGCTCCCGCCCAGGCGAGCACGGCGCACGCCAGCGTGCCGGCGAGCACGCCCTGTGCGACGCGGTGCCCGCGGGTTTGCACGGTCGCCGCGCCGCCTATCGAACCGTACATTCGCATGTAGCGATATTAGCGGGAATTCTCGGCCGCGGGTGTGCCCGAAGTCCATCGACGCCCGCATGCGGGCACACTGCGACGCCCCCTCGTCGTGCAGCCTTCATCTCGTTCAGGCCCTTCCAACGGTTCAACGTCGCAAAGGAGAGAAGTCGATGAGCATCGCCTCGCGCGGCACGCGCTGCATCAACCCCGCCGCCGGCCGGCGCCGCGCGGCGAAAGGCGCGCGCGCCGTCGTGTTCGCCGCCGCGCCGCTGCTGGCGCTGGCCGCGCCGGCCGCCCAGGCGCAGAGCGCCGACCTCGGCCGCAACCTCGCCGCCACCTGCGCCAACTGCCACGGCACCAACGGCAACGCGCGCGGCGACATGAAACCGCTGGCCGGCATGCCCGCCGACAAGATGCTCGCCATGCTGGCCGACTTCAAGAGCGGCAACCAGCCCGCATCGATCATGCACCAGATCGCCAAGGGCTACACCGACGACCAGGTCAAGCTGATCGCCGCCTACTTCGCCGCGCAGAAGCCGGCGGCGAAGTGAAGCGAGCAAGGAGGATCCAAGCCATGACTCTCGATTCCACGAACCGGCCGGCCGGCCCCGGCATCAGCCGCCGGCACCTGCTGCACGCCGGTGTCGGCGCCGGCGTCGCGGCCAGCACCCTCGGCCTCGCCGCCTGCGCCAGCATGGGCGGGCCGCCGATCGGCCGCGTCGTCGTCGTCGGCGGCGGCTACGGCGGCGCCACTGCCGCGCGCTACCTGCGCCTGTGGGGCAACGTCGACGTCACGCTCATCGAGCGCAACGACACCTTCGTCTCGTGCCCCATCAGCAACCTCGTGCTGGGCGGCCACAAGCAGATCGCCGACGTGACCCGGGGCTACGAGGGCCTGAAGGCCGTCGGCGTGAAGGTCGTGAAGGCCGAGGTCACCGCGGTCGACACCGCCGGCAAGAAGGTGCGCACGTCGGCCGGCGAGTTCGCCTACGACCGGCTGGTGCTCTCCCCGGGCGTCGACTTCATGACCGACCAGGTCGGCGGGCTGCAGGCGGCGCTGGACAGCGGCCGCGTGCTGCACGCCTGGAAGGCCGGCCCGCAGACGGTGGCGCTGCGCCGCCAGCTCGAGGCGATGCCCGACGGCGGCGTGTTCGCGATGTGCATCCCGCTCGCGCCCTACCGCTGCCCGCCGGGGCCTTACGAGCGCGTCTGCATGGTGGCCAGCTACCTCAAGGCGGCCAAGCCGCGCTCGAAGGTGCTGGTGCTCGACGCGAACCCCGACATCACGTCCAAGGGCGGCCTGTTCCGCAAGGCCTGGGCCGACCACTACGCCGGCATGATCGAGTACAAGGCCAACGCCGTGCTGAGGTCGGTCGAGGGCACGACGGCCAAGCTCGAGTTCGAGGACGTGAAGGCCGACGTGCTGAACGTCATCCCGACGCAGCGCGCCGGCGACATCGCGCGCGCCGCAGGCATCGTCAACGCCAACAACCGCTGGGTCGGCGTGAACTGGCTGACGCTGGAATCGACCGCCGCGCCGGGCGTGCACGCGCTCGGCGACAGCACGTTGTCGGCGCCGGCGATGCCCAAGAGCGGGCACATGGCCAACCAGCACGGCAAGGTGGCGGCCGCGGCGATCATCTCGCTGCTCAAGGGCGAGCCGGTGAACCCGACGCCGGTGGTGATGAACACCTGCTACAGCTTCGTCACTGCGCGCGACGTCGTGCACGTCGCCAGCGTGCATCAGTACGACGCCAAGGACGCGACCTTCAAGACCGTGCCCGGCTCGGGCGGCCTGAGCAGCGCCGCCAACCAGATTGAAGGCCGCTATGCGCTGAGCTGGGCCGACAACATCTGGGCCGACGCGCTGGCAGTCTAGGCAAGGCCCGTCCCGAGGCGAGGCGCTGCGCACGAGCGCCGCGCCGCCGTTCGCTTGGTGCCGCGGCAGCGTCGGCTTGCGTGCGCGGGGCTCACGCGTCGTCGGCGGCCCGCAGCGCGGCGGCCAGCGCCGCCGGCGACACCTCGGCGCCGCCGGGCCCGACGGCCGTCAGCACGCCATCGCGGCGAAGGGCGCTGATCTGCCGGCTGGCCGTCTCGAGCGTCAGGTCGAGCATCGCGCCCATCTCGCTGCGCCTGGGCAGCCACAGGTGGCGGCCATCGCCGAGCCCGGCCAGCCGCTGCACGAGCCGCACGACCCGGCGCCGCGCAGGCCCGGTGGCCAGGTCGGCCAGCCAGGCTTCGGTGTCGTCCAGCGCCGATTGCCAGCGCTGCATCAGAGCCTGTCCGAGCGCCGGTTCGCTGCGCAGCAGCTCGCGCACCAGCGATGCCGGGATGCGGCACAGCTGCGCGGCCGTGCAGGCCACCCATTCGTCGTCGCTGCGCCGGCCGAGCAGCGCCTCCTGGCCGATCAGCGCACCGGCGCCCGCCAGGCGCACGATGCGCCGGTCGCCGCGCGTGGTGCTCCGCTCGGCGCGCACGACGCCGGCGCGCACCGTGTAGAGGGCCGCGTCGTCGCCACGGCGTGACAGCGGCTCGCCGGGTGCCAGCATGAGCTCGGCGATGTGCACGTGGATGCGGTCCAGCGCGGTCTCGTCGAGGGCGCCGAAGAGCGCCTCGGAGCGGATCGTGCAGCGGCGGCAGACCTGCGCCTGCGGGTGCCGTTCGTCGGCCCGGTACAGCGGCACGACCCGCCCCGGCGGCGTGGCAGCGGGCGCGCCCGGCGCGCGCAGTCGGCCGGCCGGCCGGGGGGCGACCGCCGGAGGGCTCACTTCAGTGGCTCCACCGCGCGCCGCGCGACCCGTGACCCATGAGACTCAACTCAAGCGAGGTCGTGGCGCGCCAAGGCCGCCGGGTGGTCGGCTCGGCGAATGTCCTCTTCGAGCGAACCAGCTTCGCTGGGCCCCTCGATGCCCCCTTGATCTCGCCGAGCCGATCACCCCACCGGCCCGATCCCGCCACCGCCTGCACAGGTTTCATTTCAGCCCGCTGACGTAGGCGGCCACCGCTTTCGTCTCCAGCTCGGTGAGCTTGGCCGCGATGGTGTGCATCACCGCGTTGTCGTTGGTGCGCTCGCGCCGGTTGAACTGCTTGAGCTGGTTCTCGATGTACTGCGCGTGCTGGCCGGCCAGCCGCGGCAGCGTCTCGGTGCCGTGGCCGGCCGTGCCATGGCAGCTGGCGCAGGCGGCTACGCCGGAGTACGGGTTGCCGCGGTTGAAGACGAAGCGGCCCATCGCGGCGAGCTCGCTGTCTTCCACCGCGTGCACGTGCGCGGGCTTCGCGGCGAAGTAGGCGCCCAGGGCGGCGAAGTCCGCGGCCGTCAGGTCGTCCACCATCGGCTGCATCGTGCTGCTCTTGCGCCGGCCGCTCTTGTAGTCGGCGAGCTGGCGCGCGATGTAGCTCGCGTGCTGCCCGGCCAGGCGCGGGAACAGCGGGCTCGAGCTCTCGCCGTCGGCACCGTGGCAGAGGAAACACTTGCCGGAGACGATCTCCTGCGCGCGCGCGCCGCCATCGGCGGCCAGCGCCGGCGCGGCGGTGCCGGCCAGCAGCGCCGGCCACGCAAGCAGTGCCAGCAGCAGCGCGCCCGCGTGCCGCGCGCCGGGAAGGCCGGAAGAAGGGGTGTCTCTCACGATGCGGACTCCTTCGTTGTGCAGGCCGCCGCGGGCTCAGGCCGACACGGGCTGCCCGGGCACGGGCTGGTCCAGAGGCGTGGCGACGCTGTGCTGATCGAGCAGGCGATCGGTCAACGCTGCCGCCGCCCACATGCACGCCAGGGTGACCCAGGCCGTGACGGTGAACACCGATGCGCCCGACAGCCCTGCGCCTACCGCGCAGCCGCCGGCGAGCATCGCGCCGAAGCCCATCAGCACGGCGCCGACGAGATAGCGGCGCATGCTGGCGCCGCTGTGGAAACCCTCGAGCTTCAGCTCGCCGAACAGCGCCGCAGCGAGGAACGAACCGGCGAACACGCCCACGACGAGGCCGACGTCGAAGCCCACCGGCTTGTCCGGCGCGAAGAGCACGTGCGTCAGGACCTCGGCCGACGGACCGGCGAAGGTGAGGCTGTGCACGCCGACGGGGTCGAACGACGCCAAGGCCACGGCCTGCGTGAACCCCCATGCGCCGGCGACGACGAGCCCGACACCCAGGGCACCCCCCCAGCCCCAGGCGGGCACGCGCTGGCGCCGTGCCCACCACAGCGCCGCGGCGAGCCACACCGCACCGAAGGCCAGCGCGCCCATGTGGCCGATGCCGGTGCCGGCGATGAGGTCGCGCGCGCCGCCGCCGTCGATCGTCCACCACTCGCTGATGGCCAGCCGCTGCGGCGCCAGCAGGCCCGACCACGAGGCCTGTGCGACGACGGCAAAGACGAGCCCCGACAGCACCGAGCGCAGGTTGCCCTGCGCTGCCAGCACGAGCAGGCGGCTGGCGCAGCCACGCGCGAGGATCATGCCGACACCGAACAGCGCCCCGCCCACCGCCGCGCCCGAGAGGCTGCCGCGCATGGCGATCTGCCGCGCCTGCGAGCTGTCGAAGGCACCGGCGAGCACCAGCGCCTGCGTGCCGATCAACGACGCCGCGAAGGCGAACAGCCACACCGTGAGCTTGCCGCCGCCGTGCCGGCGCGCGAACTCGATCACCGCCGAGCGCAGGCAGAAGCGCGAGCGCTGCGCGAGGAAGCCGAAGGCCACGCCGAGCCCGAGGCCGCCGGCCAGCAGCACCCGGTGCACGCCCACGCTCTCGACGATCGATTCCAGGCCCATGCGCTTTCACCATCCGCCTCGTGCGACGCCCCGAGAGGTCGAGCCCAGGTCGGATATCAGTGTCTGCGCATATTCTGATCTAAACGGTCCGGACAAGCCAGAGTCGCGGGCGGCGCAGCTCTGCGCTGGATCAAGGCTTGATGTACGCGGAGCCCTGCTTCTGCAGCTTGGCGATGCGCACGACACCCGAAGGCGTGAAGCCCGCTTCCTGGATGAACTGTTCCTTCTTCAGGTTGCGGTTGCGCAGCGTGATCTCGCAGACCTCGAACTTGACGCCGCGCGCCACCAGCGCCGCCACCGGCCCGGCGAAGGGGCCGCCGTTGTTGTCCTTCGCGCCTTCCATCAGGAAGTCCACGCCGTTGGCGTGCGTGACCACCGTGATCTTCGCGCCAGGATCCACGTCGAGATGGTTGCGGATGTTGCGCAGGCCCTTGATGGCCTGGGCCAGGTCGGTGTCGATGTGGTACACGACCGCGTCTTGCGCGCAGGCCAGCGTGGTGCAGGCCGCCAGCGCGACGGCCAAGGTGAGTCGACGCAAAGTCCTCATCGCGGTCTCCTGTGGATGCATCCGCCGGCAGTGCAGCGGGCGCCCGATCGTGCCACGCGCTCGCTCGCGCATGACCCTGGCAGACCGGAGGAGCCCGGGAAGACCATACTACCCGGATGGGCTACGGCTCATCACCCGTCGCGGGAGTAGACGCCCCGCACTCCAGCGACGCTAATGCCGGTTGCGAGAGCCGGCTTCAAGAAGCCGGGTGCGACATCCGGCCCGGTCGCGGCCGCGAGACGGAGACAACGCATGGACTTCGACAAGGAATTCGACGCCTCGGGCCTCGCCTGCCCGCTGCCGATCGTGAAGACGAAGAAGGCGCTGGCCGACATGACCAGTGGCCAGGTGCTGCGCGTCGTCGCCACCGACCCGGGTTCGGTGGCCGACATGGCGGCGTTCGCCGAGCAGACGGGCAACGCGCTGCTGTCGTCGGGGCAGGAAGCCGGCAAGTACGTTTTTTTCCTGAAGAAGGGCTGATGCACCGTGGCTGCGAAGAAGATGGCGATCATCGCCAGCAAGGGTGCGCTGGACATGGCGTACCCGCCGTTGATCCTGTCATCGACCGCCGCCGCGCTCGGCTGGGAGGTGCAGGTCTTCTGCACCTTCTACGGCCTGCAGCTGCTGCGCAAGGACCTTTCCGGCATCGCCGTCAGCCCGCTCGCCAACCCCGCGATGCCGATGCCGGTGCCGATGCCGGTGCTCGTCTCCGCGCTGCCGGGCATGCAGGCGATGGCCACGCAGATGATGAAGGCAAAGATCAAGAAGAAGGGCGTGGCTTCGCTGGCGGAGCTGCGTTCGCTGTGCCTGGAGGCCGAGGTCAAGTTCATCGCCTGCCAGATGACGGTGGACCTGTTCGACTTCGAGAAACGCGACTTCATCGACGGCATCGAGTACGGCGGCGCGGCCACCTTCATGAAGTTCGCCGGCGAATCCGACGTGTGCCTGTTCATCTGAGGCGGGCGCCGGAAGCCCGCGGGCAGGCGCGGCAGCACGGGAGCGAGACACCATGAGCGCGGCAGGCGAAGCGGCCGGCACGGTGAGCACGGTCCTTTGGGGCGGCTTCGTCCTCGGGCTGCTGTTCGGCGCCGTGGCCCAGCGCTCCAACTTCTGCACGATGGGCGCGATGTCCGACATCGTGAACATGAACCATTGGAGCCGGGCGCGCATGTGGCTGCTGGCCATGGCCGTGGCCATCGCCGGCGCGGCCGCGCTGCAACACTTCGGCCAGGTCAACCTCGCGCATTCCATCTACCGGCGCGGCGTGAACCTGCCGTGGCTGAGCCTGCTCGTCGGCGGCACGCTGTTCGGTGTCGGCATGACACTGGCCGGCGGCTGCGCCAACAAGAACCTGCTGCGGCTGGGCGGCGGCAGCCTGCGCTCGCTGGTGGTGCTGGCGTTCATGGCCATCTCCGCGTACATGACGCTGAAGGGCCTGTTCGGCCAGTGGCGTGCCGCCTGGCTCGACCCCGTGAGCATCTCGCTCGAGGGCGGCGCGCTGCAGGACGCCTCGCTCGGGCCGGTGCTGGCGGCGGCCTCGGGGCTCGCCGCGCCGCAGGCGACGATGGTCGCCGCCGCGGTGCTCGCGCTCGGCCTGCTCGTCTTCGTGTTCAAGGACGCGCGCTTCCGCCGCAATGCGCTGCAGGTCGGCAGCGGCCTCGCGCTGGGGGCCCTGATCGTCGCCGGCTGGTACCTGAGCGGCCACCTCGGCTACGGCGAGAACCCCGAGACGCTGGAGCAGGTGTACTTCGCCACCAACACGCGCACCATCGAGTCGCTGAGCTACGTCGCGCCGACCGCCTTCACGCTCGAGCTGCTGTTGCTGTGGACCGACAAGTCGTTGCATCCCACCTTCGGCATCACGTCGCTGATCGGCATCGTCGTCGGGGCCGCGCTGGTGGCCCGCTTCACCGGCGCCTTCCGCTGGGAAGGCTTCGCTTCGACCGACGACCTGAAGACCCAGATCCTGGGCGCCGTGCTGATGGGCTTCGGCGGTGTCACGGCGCTCGGCTGCACCGTGGGCCAGGGCCTGAGCGGTGTCTCCACGCTGGCCATCGGCTCGTTCATTGCGCTGGCCGGCATCGTGATCGGCTGCGTGGCGACGCTGAAGTACCTGCTGTGGAAGGCTGAGCGCGACTAGCGCGGCGAGCGGCCGGGAGCCGCAAGGCCGCCCGATCCGCCGGGGGGACCGGGGCGGCAGCGAACGTGTCGAGCCCCGGGCCTGGTCAGGCCGCCGTGGCGACGGCGGGCCACCGGCAGACGACCGACCCGGGCCAGCCCGTGGCCCCTGATGGCGGCAGGAGCCGCCTGCGGGCGGCGGCTCGGCGCGGCGCCGGCCCTTCGAGCAATGTCGTGGCGAGGGCCTCGAAGTGCCGCAGTCCATGCGTCGCGAGCCGCCGCAGCAGGGCGCCGCCGTCACCCGCGCGCCACGCCCGGTACCCTTCGGCCAGGGCCGGGAAGCTCGCCTCGCGCAGGCCCTCGTAGGCGGCGAACCAGACGTGCAGCGGGCCGGGCTCGCCGCGTGCCAGCAAGGCCGGCAGCGTCACGCCGAGGTCGGCGAGCTGGTCGCGCAGCGCGCGCACGAGCACGTCGATGCGGCCCGCCTGCGCCAGGGCTTCGCCGGGCGACGGAGCCGCCACGCCACGCAGCTCGGCCCAGCCCTCGCCCCAGCGCCGGCTCAGGCGGTGCTCGCCGATCTCGTGCCACACCGCCGTCTCGCACTGGTCGTCGATCCACCGCGGCAGCCCGGCCTCGAAGTCGCGATCCAGGCCGTAGTGGGCGAGCATCGCGTGCAGCGCGCTGCCGGGGCGCGGGCGCATGGCATGCGCTTCGGTGCGCTCCCAGCACCAGCGCGCCATCGACTCGCGCCTCAGCACGATCGGCCCGGCGCCGCCGCCGCCGAGTGCGGCCGGTGGCGCGAGCAGCGTGCGCGCCCGTTCGCGGCCGGCCTGCAGCACGTCGAGCCCTTCGCGCCGGCCCTGCCCGTGCAGGTCGGCGAGGAAGAAGACGGGCCGGCCGTGCGCCAGCAGCCCGGCGCCGTAGACCAGCGACGCCGGCGCCAGCGCCGCGTTGACCGCGTCGACGTCGAACGGATCGGCGCAGGCGACTGCCGCGCCCGGCAGGGGCAGCGGTCGATAGTCCTCCTCGGCCAGGCGCGCCCAGAGCGCCTCGCGCTCGGCCATCCACGCGCCCACCGCGTCGCGCGCCAGCGGAGCGCCGAGCGCGAGGCCCTGTTCCCAGCGATAGAGCTCGCGCATCTGCAGCAGGTAGGTGCACAAGGTCATCTCGGCCGCGTGGCGCGCGTCGGCGACGTGGCAGTTGCGCTGCACGCCGGCGACGAGCGGCTGCAGTTCCTGCGCGCGGTGCCTGGTCACCGGAGTACCTTCGCCCTTGAAGGGCTCGGGATGAGCGCTTGGGAGCGGCCCGGCGCGCTCATTGGCTTGCCTTCGCGCTGCGCGCTCCGGTATTCGCCCTTCGGGCGGCCGGGTGGGCTCATGGCCGCGGGGCGCCGCGCCTTCGGGGCGCCCAGGCCTGCATGCGCGGCACGAGCTCGGCCCACGGCAGGTCGGCCAGGGTGCGATGACGCTCGTGCGCGGCCTGCACCAGACGATGCACGTCGGCGGCCTCGGCGTCGTCTTCGTGTTCCGGGCCGAGCAGATGCTCGCGCAGCGCCGCGACGCCGCCGCATTGCAGCCGCATCGCCTGCGCATGCAGTATCGGCCGGCTGGCCGGCGGCAGGCGCAGCGCGAAGCGGCCCCGCTCGGCGAGCAGCGCGAAGAGCGTCTCGCAGTTGTGGTGCGCCACCGGCGAATGGCAGTCGATCACGGCGGCCTCGCCCGACTGGCGACGGACCGCGCATTCGCAACGCGCCGCGCGCGCCAGCAGTGCCTTGGCGAACACGCAGCCGTGCACGACGCCGCAGCAGCCGGACGGTTCGTCGTTCATCGTGTGGTCCCCGCCGTTCGCGCGCCCGGCAGCGGCTCACGTGTCGCCGGGCGGCGGCGCGTCACGTGGCTGCAGCAGCAGGTCCTCGGCCGCCGTCATCGTCTCGGCGAACATGATGCGGATGCTTTCACCCTGCGCCGTTGTGGCGCCCCGGGCCTGGCGCTCGGCCCGCAACGACTTGGCCAGCGCCGACGCGTCCCGATAGGCGGCGTGTTCGCCCAGGCACTCGAGCTGCGCGAAGGGCTTCACGGCGAAGACGAAGTACGGCATCCGTTCAACTCCTCACTGAGACGACGCGCCCGTCAGACGTAGAAGCGCGACAGCCGGCGCCGCCCCGGCACGGCCTTCTGGATGACGACGCCGCGCACCACCGCCGGGAGATCGTCGTCGAGCACCACCCGCGCGTGCTCGCTGCAGGCCGGGTTCAGCGCCTGCAGCCGCCAGCGGCCGCCTTCGCAGCGCAACTGCCTGAAGAGCCACTCGCCTTCGAGCTGCGCCAGCACGTAGCTGCCGTCGTGCACGGCGCCGCCCGGCTCGACGATGATGATCTCGCCGTCGTGGAACTCGGGCGCCATGTCCTCGCCGAGCACGCGCAGCGCGAACGATTCGCTGCCGCTGCAGGCCGGCTCGTCGGGCTCGGGGCGCGGCCCGTCGCCGGCCGACCCGCGGTCCGTCATGCCACCACCTCGCGGCGCACCTGTGCCGGCGGCACGCCGGCGGCGCGCAGGTCGGCGCACAACGCGTCGACGAAGGCGGCCGGCCCGGCGACGAAGAAGACGCTGTCGATGCCGAACAGGTCGGCGCGCATCGCCGCGCCCACCTGACCGGCGCCGGTCGCCGCGTCGGTATGCGTGAACGCGCTGTACTCGAAGTTGTCGAGCGCCGCGCTCCAGGCGCGGCACTGGTTGGCCAGGAAGTGGCCGTCGGGGCGCGTGGACAGCCAGTACAGCGCGATCGACGGCGCCGCGTCGAGCGACAGCGCATGCTCGACGAGGCTCTTGATCGGCGCGAAGCCGACGTCGCACGCCGCGAAGACCAGCGGCAGCGGCGTCTCGTCGAGCACGAAGTCGCCCTGCGGGCCGTGCACCGTGACGTGGTCGCCGGCCTTCAGCCCGCCGGTGAACAGGTGCACCGCGACCGGGTCGTCGTCGCGCCGCGGCACGTAGAAGTGCAGGTTGCGGTCGTCGCAGGGGCAGCTGGCCACCGGGTGGCTGGCGCGCGCGCCGTCGCCGCCGGCCAGGCCCAGCGTCACCGACTGCCCGGCCAGGAACCGCAGCCGGTGCGAGCGCGGCGTCTGCAGGTGCAGCAGCATCGTGTCGGGGGCCAGCTCGCGCACCGCACGCACGCTGGTGACGATGGTCTGCGGCGGAATGTCCTCCGGGCCGCCGGCTTCCAGCGTCTCCAGCGTCAGCTCGCTGCTGGCGGCGGTGTGCGCACAGGCCAGCACGTAACCCTGCGCCTTCTCGGTTTCCGAAAGCGCGTAGTCGCTGTGCATGCAGCGCGCCACCTGGCCGCTGGTGACGCGCACCTTGCACATGCCGCAGCTGCCGTTGCCGCAGCCGTAGTTCAGCTTCAGGCCGGCCTTCATGCCCGCCTGCAGCAGGCTGTCGTGGCCCTCGACGGTGAACTGGTGGCCGCTCGGCCGCACGGTCACCTGGGCCGACATCACCTTGAGCAGGTCGTCCATGACATCCAGCAGGTCGACGGGTTCGGTGGCCAGTGCGCGCGCCAGCCCGTCGTTCAGCTGGTGCAGCACGTCGGTGAAGCGGGGGTCGGAGCCGCCGGCCTGCGCGTCGTGCACGCGCAGCTGATCGCGCAGCGCCAGCACCAGGGCATGGTAGCGCTGCAGGTGGCGCTGCACGTCGGCCAGCTCCTGGCTCTGGCGGAACAGGCGCTGCGCGAGCACCTCCTGGCTGGGCAGCAGGCGCTCGCGCAGGCGCTTGCCGAAAGCCTCGTCGCGGATCTGCACGACGCGCTCGAGCAGGCCCGACTCCTCCATCTTCGCCTGCGGGTACAGCGCCAGCAGCGCGTCGGTGGAGACGAGCCCGTCGTTGAGCGCGATCTCGCCGGCGCGCACGCGCTGCTGCAGCACGCCGCGCGGCACGCCGACCAGCTGCGCAGCGCGCCAGATGGTCACCCAGTGCGACACGCCGCCTCCATGGCGTCGACGGGCACGCGGTCGAGATAGCGTGCGCGGTACAGCAGGCGGGGGGCGCGCGCATCGTCGGCGAAGGCGCTGCGTGCGTGCAGCACGTTGTCGCCGACGAGGCCCATGCCGGGCGCGAGCGTGAAGCGCAGCAGCCCCGGCACCTCGGCCGGCGTGCCGGAAAGCAGCTGCGTGATCGCCTGCGCCGCCTCGCGCGTGCGCGCATCGTCGCGCCACCCGATGCTGCGGGTGCGCGCCGTGTAGCGCATGTGCAGGTGATGGCCGTCGACGACGCTGAACACCGGCCCGGCCTGGGCGGCGCGTGCCTCGCCGGCCTCGTCCTCGCGCGCCGGGATCGTCATCGCCTGCGGGTGCATCAGTGCGCGCACGAGCTCGGGCGAGCGCTCGCGCAGCGCGATGTAGGCGAGGGTGTGGTCGAGCACCGAGGTTTCGCCGCCGGCGGCGGCAGGCCGCACGCAGTGCAGGATCATGCCGAGGATGCGCCGCGCCTGCGGGTGGTAGTAGCCGTCGGTGTGCCAGCCGATGGCGCGGTCGGTGTACGGGATGAACTCGCCGCGCACGGTGTCGCCCGGCTTGCCTGCCGCGCCCGGCTCGCCGGCAGGTCCGGCCGTCGTGCCGCGCTCCGGCGCCGCCACGGCGATGCGCGACAGGCCGTCTTCGTCGGCCAGCCAGTTGGCGTCGAGCCGCACGAGGCCGAGCTGGGCGCCCAGCGCAAGCGGCAGCTGCGGATCCTCCCCGGCCTGGCGCGACCGGTAGAGCGCCGTGCCGTGGCGTGCGATGCGCTCCCGCAGGCGCTGCTGCTCGCCGGCCGTCAGCCGGCGCGGGTCCTCGACGTCGACCAGCAGGTCCGACGCCTCGCGGGCCCGATGCCGCAGCTTCCAGTCGCGCCAGGCGCGGTAGCTGGCGTCGTCGTCGAGGTCGAACGGCGAACGGCTGTCGAGCACGGCGGGTGCGGACATCGCCTCAGTCGCCGGTCAGCGTGCCACGCCGGCCACCCTCGCGGCGACACGGCGGCGCCGGGTCGAACAGCTCGCGCATCGAGCGCTGCACGATCTCCAGCGCCTCGGGCGCCTCGATGGCCATGACCTGGTCGAGCACCCAGCGCCGGTCGTGTTCGGGCAGCGCCGGCTCCAGGCGGGTGCCGAGGTAACGCACGAACGCGAAGTCGGGCTCGAACCCGGCTTCGGCTGCGCCGCTCGCTTCGCGCTGCGCGGGTGCCGCGCCGAACTCGGCGTAGTGAGCGGCGAGCTCGTTGAAGAGGTCGATGAAGCGCTCGCCGTGACCGGCTTCGCCCGGTGGCGGCGGGCCGAGCAGGTCGTCGGCGTTCTCCTGCAGGTGGCGCGCGACATGGCGCACGAGCGCGACGACGAAGGCCTCGCGCTGCTCGGGGGCCAGGCGCCGGTAGGCGATGCGATCGGCGACGGTGGCAAGGAAGACCAGCACTTCGCGCACGAAGGCGAAGTAGGGCGCGCCGGCGTCGATGTCGAAGCCGGCGGCGCGCATGCGCTTGAGCATCTGCACCGCCACGCGCCAGACGATGAAGGCCATCGCGCTGCCCTGCTCCGCGGCGCTCTTCTGCACGGGCGCACCGTCGCCGCTGAACCAGCGGCTCTTGATGCGCATGGCAGGAGGTTGCGGGGTCATGGGCGCGTCCGGCCGAGGATCAGTATCCGCCCTTGCCGAGCGGCTGCGGCAGCCCGGCCACCTTCGCGCCCTGCCTGGCCGGGCCGGTGGGGAACAGCGCGTAGAGCGCCTTGCTGTCGCAGCCGGGCAGCAGGTCTTCCAGGCCCTTGAGCATGTTGCGGAAGTTGGGCGTGTGGCCGTGTTCGCGGTACTCGTCGCGCAGGTAGTTCACGACCTTCCAGTGGTCGTCGGTGAGCGTGATGCCCTCGGCCGCCGCGATGACCTGCACGACCTCGTCACTGTAGTCGGGCTCGAGCAGGTAGCCCTCGGGGTCGGTTTCCAGCTCGGTGCCGTTGACGGTATAGCCCATCGATCGTGGTCTCCTGTCTTTCGGTGATCGGTGTTCGCTCTTCGCGCGCAACGCCTCGGCCGAGGCCCGGCGCCGCTCAGTCGGGCAGGCCCACGGCGGCGGCCGACTTGTGCGGCACGAAGACGCCGCAACCCCACAGGCGATGCGCGCCGAGGCCGTGCTCGAGCATGCGGCGCGAGTCGCCGCGATCGAGCCGGTCGAGCATCAGGCCGTAGCCGCCGAGCCGGCCGCCCTCCAGCGTCTGGTGCCGGCCGCAGACGGCGCGCGCGCTGACGCCGAGCCCGTCCAGCTCGCGCTCCACGGCCTCGAGAAAGGCCGCCTCGTCGCCGGCGCCGGCCTCGCCGTCGGCGGCCACGAAGTGCGCGAACAGCGTGCCGAAGGGCAGCAGCTCGCGCGGCTGGGCCGCCCCCACGCGCAGCGCGTGTCCGGCCACGTCGAGCGTGCGGCCGGCCAGCGGCGCGGCGTCCACGATGCGCGAGCGCGGCAGCCGCAGCGTCAGCCGCGTGCGCCCGGACAGCAGCGCGAGCGGCCCGCCGCCGGTGGCCACGTTGAGGCGGTGGATGGCTACGCCGGAGGCCTCGTCGAGCCACGGCAGCACCTGCTGCAGCGCCGCAGCCAGCGCCGCGCGGTGCACGCGCGGCAGCACGTCGCCCTGCACGGCGAAGGCGAGGTCGAGCATGTCACCGGGAGACGCGGCGCCTGCCGCCGGCGCTGCGCTGGCGTCGGCAGGCATCGACTCAACCATCGCCGTCACCGCCTCGGGCGGCCGCGGCGGCGGCCGGGGCCTGCGCGGCGGACGAGTCCACGGGCTGCCGCGCCGCCCAGGTCAGCAGGGCCTCGCCCCACGCGCGCGCCGTCAGCGGGTCGATGTCGAACACGGTGAAGCGGCTCTTCTCGCGGATGCGCGTGCGCAGCAGGCTCATGCCGCCGGCGTCGTGGTCCAGCTGCTGGAGCTCGATCTCCTGGCCGCCCAGCGGCACGCGCAGGCGCGTCAGCGGCGTGAGGCGAGGCATGGCGCGGGCAGCGGTTCGCTAGCGGCAAGGCAGCCGGCATTGAGCGTGACGCGCAGCCGGGGGTCCATACCCGGAACGGGTGAGCGCTGGATAGCCCATCCGGGTAGTGCCCATGCACTCCACGCGGTCTATCGTGCTCTACCCTCGTGGGTGATGGCGCCGCGCTGCCTGTGCGGCGAGCATTCGCCCGAGGTGCGGGTGCCGCCGATGCCCGCCGCCCGACCACCGACGGAGACAAGCCGATGGCCAAGAAGCCGCACGAGACGCCCCTGCTCGACGAACTCGAAACCGGGCCCTGGCCGAGTTTCGTCACGGGGCTCAAGCGCCTGGCGAAGGACAAGGACTACGTCGTCGACCTGCTCGGCACGCTCGAGACGAGCTACCGCACGAAGAAGGGCTACTGGAAGGGCGGCACCGTCGGCGTGTTCGGCTACGGCGGCGGCGTCATCCCGCGCTTCACCGAGCTGAAGAACGAGGACGGCACGCCCGTCTACCCCGACGCGGCCGAGCTGCACACGCTGCGCGTGCAGCCGCCGCCGGGCATGCACTACACCACCGACGTGCTGCGCAAGATGGCCGACATCTGGGAGAAGCACGGCACCGGCCTCATCGCCTTCCACGGCCAGAGCGGCGACATCATGTTCCAGGGCGCGAAGACGGCCGACGTGCAGGCCGCCTTCGACGAGCTTAACGAGCTCGGCTTCGACCTCGGCGGCGCCGGCCCCGCGGTGCGCACCAGCATGAGCTGTGTCGGTGCGGCGCGTTGCGAGCAGAGCTGCTTCGACGAGGCGCGCGCGCACCGGCAGGTCATCAACACCTTCGTCGACGACATCCACCGCCCGGCGCTGCCCTACAAGTTCAAGTTCAAGTTCAGCGGTTGCGCCAACGACTGCATGAACAGCATCCAGCGTGCCGACATGGCCGTCATCGGCACCTGGCGCGACAACATGCGCAGCGACGAACCGCTGGCGCGCAAGTGGTTTGCCAAGCACGGCATGAACGAGCTCGTCAACGACGTCGTGGCGCGCTGCCCGACGAAGGCGATCCTGCTGAAGGAGGTGAAGGACCTGCGCACGGGTGACGCCGCCGCCCACCTCACGGCCGTCAAGGTCAGCGACACGCACGCGCTCGAGATCGACAACAAGGACTGCGTGCGCTGCATGCACTGCGTCAACGTCATGACCGGCGCGCTGGCCCACGGCACCGACACCGGCGCCACCATCCTCATCGGCGGCAAGCGCACGCTGAAGATCGGCGACCTGATGGGCACGGTGGTCGTGCCGTTCATGCCGCTGAAGACGGAAGAGGACTACGGTGCGCTCGTGGAGCTGGCGCGCAAGGTGATCGACTTCTTCGCCGAGAACGCGCTCGAGCACGAGCGCACCGGCGAGATGATCGAGCGCATCGGGCTCGTCAACTTCCTCGAAGGCATCGGCCTGGACATCGACCCGAACATGGTGGCGACGCCGCGCACCAATCCCTACGTGCGCATGGATGGCTGGGACGACGAGGTCGCCAAGGCCAACGCCCGCAAGGCGAAGAAGGTCATCGAGATCAAGGCGGCCTGAACCGACACCTCGCCCGAGGACAAACAACCATGGCTCATCGCACCCCCATCGAGAGCGGCGCGCCCGACAACAAGCCCTACATGCACCCCACGTTGCTGAAGAACTACGGCAACTGGAAGTACCACGACCGGCCGCGCCCGGGCGTGCTGCACCACGTCTCGCACAGCGGCGACGAGGTCTGGACGGTGCGCGCCGGCACGCAGCGGCAGATGGACGTCTGGACGATCCGCAAGCTGTGCGACATCGCCGACACCTACGCCGACGGACACGTGCGCTTCACGATCCGCAGCAACATCGAGTTCATGGTGGCCGACGAGAACAAGGTCGCGCCGCTGATCAACGCGCTCGTCGAGAGCGGCTTCCCGGTGGGCGGCACCGGCAACTCGGTGAGCATGATTGCGCACACCCAGGGCTGGCTGCACTGCGACATCCCCGGCACCGACGCCTCGGGCGCCGTGAAGGCGCTGATGGACGAGCTGCACGCCGAGTTCATCCGCGAGGAGATGCCCAACCGCGTGCACCTGTCGACCAGCTGCTGCGAGATCAACTGCGGCGGCCAGGCCGACATCGCCATCATCGTGCAGCACACCAAGCCGCCGAAGATCAACCACGACCTCGTGGCCAACATGTGCGAGCGCCCGGCGGTGGTGGCGCGCTGCCCGGTGGCGGCCATCCGCCCGGCGCTGGTCAACGGCAAGCCGAGCCTGGAAGTGGACGAGAAGAAGTGCATCTGCTGCGGCGCCTGCTACCCGCCGTGCCCGCCGATGCAGATCAACGACCCCGAGCACAGCAAACTGGCCATCTGGGTGGGCGGCAAGAACAGCAACGCGCGCGGCAAGCCCACCTTCATGAAGATGGTGGCCAGCGGCCTGCCGAACAACCCGCCGCGCTGGCCCGAGGTGAGCGAGATCGTCAAGAAGATCCTCTACACCTACAAGGCCGACGCGCGCTCGTGGGAGCGGCTGAGTGACTGGGTCGAGCGCATCGGCTGGCCGCGCTTCTTCGAGAAGTGCGACCTGCCGTTCACGAAGTACCTCATCGACGACTGGCGCGGCTCGCGGGCGAACCTGAACGCGTCCACCCACATCCGCTTCTGAACCCCGCAGGCCGACGATGAAGTTCGCCTTGATGGTCAGCGAAGGGCCCTACACGCACCAGGCGGCGGACACTGCGTGGAACTTCGCCGCCGCGGCCATCGCCGGCGGCCACGAGGTGATGCGCGTGTTCTTCTATCACGACGGGGTCTACAACGCGACGAAGCTCACCGAGCCGCCGCAGGACGACCGGCACATCGTCGACCGCTGGAGCAAGCTGAAGGAGGAGCACGACGTCGACCTCGTCGTCTGCGTGGCCGCCGCGCTGCGCCGCGGCATCAAGGACGAGGTGCTGGCGCCGGGCTTCCGCATCAGCGGCCTCGGGCAGCTGGTCGACGCCGGCATCAAGGCCGACCGCACGGTCACCTTCGGCGATTGAATCGGGCGATGCCGCGATGAAGAAGTTCATGTTCGTCAACCGCAAGGCGCCCTACGGCACGATCTACGCGCTGGAGAGCCTGGAGGTGGTGCTGATCGCTGCGACGTTCGACCAGGACGTGAGCCTGGTCTTCCTCGACGACGGCGTCTACGAGCTGGCCAAGGGCCAGGACACGAAGGCCATCGGCATCAAGAACCACAGCAAGACCTACCGGGCGCTGGAGGGTTACGACGTCGAGAAGCTGTACGTGGAGCGCGAGTCGCTCGTGGCACGTGGCCTGACGGAAGACGACCTGATCGTCGACGTGCAGGTGCTCGACAGCGCGCAGATGGCGGCGCTGATGGCCGAGCGGGACGTCGTGCTCTCGTTCTGAGGTGGCCGGAACCATGCTGCACATCGTCAACAAGTCGCACGGCGAGCGCGGCGCGCTGGCCAGCTGCCTGCGGCTGGCCAGCGACGGCCACTCGCTGCTGCTCATCGAGGACGGCGTCTACGCCGCAACCGCCCAGGGGGCCGAGGCCAGTGGCATCGCCGCCGCGGCCGGGCGCCTGAAGGTCTACGTGCTGCTGCCCGACGCGCAGGCCCGCGGCATCGCCGCCCGGCTGGCGCCCGGGGTCACGGGGGTCGACTACGCGGGCTTCGTCGAGCTCGTCGCCAGCCACTCCACCAATCAATCCTGGCTCTGACCCTTCGCAAGGAGACAACCCACCATGGGCATCGAAGTCAACGGCACCACCTACGAAACCGACGAGGAGGGTTACCTCGTCAACCTGTCGGACTGGAACAAGGACATCGCCGAAGCGATCGCCAAGGCCGAGAGCGTCGAGATGACCGACAACCACTGGGAAGTGGTGAACTTCCTGCGTGAGTACTACGACGAGTACCAGATCGCCCCGGCCGTGCGCGTGCTGACCAAGGCCATCGGCAAGCAGCTCGGCGAGGAGAAGGGCAACAGCAAGTACCTGTACGAGCTGTTTCCGTACGGGCCGGCCAAGCAGGCCTGCAAGATCGCGGGCCTGCCCAAGCCGACCGGCTGCGTGTAGCTGCGAAGTCGCCTTTCGATCGACCTGGGAAGCCGAGGGCAGCGGTATGCCTGCGCGACGTCCCACGGCTCTGGGGACGGCTGGGCCAGGTCGTGGCGCGCCGAGGACGCCGGGCGGTCGGCTCCGCGAATGTCCTTTTTCGGCGGCCCAGCTTCGCTGGTCCCCCGAATGCATCCTTTATTTCGCTGCGCCGACCACCCGGCATCCTCGGCGTGGCACCGGCGGTTGTCTTCGATGGGGTGCCCCTGCGGGTGCCGGATCGGGACGGTGGGGTGCCCTGCGCAGCGAAATCAAGGGGGCATTGGGGGGACCAGCGAAGCTGGGCCGCCCAAAGAGGACATTCGCGGAGCAGGGCACCCCGCCGGCCCGATCCCGCCCCCACCGGTCAAGTGCCCGACGACCTGACTTCTCGTCCGCGCTGAGCGGCCCATGAGCGTTCCATGAGCGCCCTGTCGATCGGCTTCGCCGCGCTCTTCTACTTCGCCACGGCCGTGCTGGTGGTGGGGCTGGTGGTGAAGATCCGCGGCTACGTGCGCACGCCCGCGCCGCTGCTGATCCCGACGACGCCCGCACCGACCACCCGCACCGGCGTGGCGCTGCGGATGACGCGCGAGGTCGTGTTCTTCGAGAGCCTGTTCAAGGGCAGCAAGTGGACGTGGCTGTTCGGCTGGATGTTCCACGCCTCGCTGCTGCTGGTGCTGCTGCGGCACCTGCGCTACTTCCAGGAGCCGGCGTGGGCGCCGATCGTGTTCGTGCAGTTCTTCGGCACCTGGGCGGGCCTGACGATGGTGGCCGGGCTCGCGGGGTTGTGGGCGCGGCGCTTCCTGGTGGACCGCGTGCGCTACATCTCCACGCCTTCGGACCACCTGCACCTGGCGCTGCTGGTGGCCATCGGCGCGAGCGGGCTCCTGATGCGCTTCGTCGCGCACACGGACATCGTCGCGGTCAAGGCCTTCATGCGCGGCCTGATGTCGTTGCAGATCCTGCCGCTGCCGGCCGATCCGCTGCTGCTCGTGCACCTGTCGCTCGTGGCGCTGCTGATGATCGTCTTCCCGATCAGCAAGCTGCTGCACGCGCCGGGCCTGTTCTTCAGCCCGACGCGCTACCAGGTCGACAACCCGCGCGAAGCGCGCCACCAGGCCGGCTGGGCGGCGGCGCTGGACCGGCGCTGACCCGAACCCTGCGCCAAGCCCAGCGCCAGCACCTGCGCGAACCACCATGGCCACCGCCGCCAAGTTCGAGACGCCCCGGCTGAAGCCCTACCCGGTGATCCCGCTGGTGGCCGAGGGCGCGATGGCGCACAGCAAGCCCTTCGTCGCCTCGGCCAGGATCCAGGAGGCGGTCGGTTTTCCCGGCGAGCTCACCGAGGGCTGGGAGCAGCGCGCGGTGGCCAGGATGGGCGAGCTGCTCGACAAGTACCGCAGCCTGCGCGTGTACATGGACGCCTGCGTGCACTGCGGCGCCTGCAGCGACAAGTGCCACTACTTCCTCGGCACCGGCGACCCGAAGAACATGCCGGTGGCGCGCCAGGACCTGATGCGCGGCGTCTACCGGCGCTACTTCACCTTCGCCGGCAAGCACTTCCCGAAGCTCGTCGGCGCGCTCGACATGACCAAGGACGTGCTCGACCAGTGGTGGAGCTACTACAACCAGTGCAGCGAGTGCCGCCGCTGCAGCGTGTTCTGCCCGTACGGCATCGACACCGCCGAGGTGACGATGGCCGCACGCGAGATCATGGACTCGGTGGGCCTCGGGCAGAAGTACGCCAACGAGATCATCGGCAAGGTCCACAAGATCGGCAACAACCTCGGCATCCCCGGGCCGGCGCTGGCCGACACGCTCGAAGGGCTCGAGGAGGACACGAAGGGCGAGACCGGCGTCGACGTGCGCTTCCCGCTCGACGCCAAGGGCGCCGAGGTGCTGCTCGTGACGCCCAGCGCCGACTTCTTCAGCGAGCCGCACGTCGAGAGCCTGATCGGCTACGCGAAGGTGTTCCACGCCGCGGGCATCAGCTGGACGCTCTCGGCCAAGGCCAGCGAGGCGGGGAACTTCGGCCTGTTCATCGGCAACTACGAGCAGCTGCGCGCCATCGCGCTGCGCATCCGCGAGGCGGCGCTCGAGCTCGGCGTCAAGCGCATCGTCGTCGGCGAGTGCGGGCACGCCTGGCGCGTGGCCTACAGCTTCTGGAACACGCTGGTGGGCATCGGCGCCGGCGGCAAGGACCCCTTCGCGATCGAGCTGCAGAACCAGCTCGATGGCCGCTACAAGCAGCCGATGCACATCTGCGAGCTCACGCACGACCTCATCGCGCGCGGCGCGCTGCAGTTCGACAAGGAGAAGAACGACGACCGCGTGATCACGTTCCACGACTCGTGCAACGTGGCGCGCGGCTCGCGCCTGGGCGACACGCCCGGCGGCCAGTTCACGATCCCGCGCGACATCCTCCGCGCCGTCGCCAACCGCTTCGTCGACATGGCGCCCGGCACCACGCACGAGGCCACCTTCTGCTGCGGCGGCGGCGGCGGGCTGCTCACCGACGACCTGCTCGAGCTGCGCGTCAAGGGGGCCCTGCCGCGCATGGAGGCGCTGAAGAACGTCGTCGACGCGCACGGCGTCAACTTCATGGCCACCATCTGTGCCATCTGCAAGGCGCAGTTCAGCAAGGTGCTGCCGATGTACGGCTTCGACATGGGCATGGTCGGCGGCGTGCACCAGCTCGTCGGCAAGGCCATCCGCCTGGGCGGGTCGCACTGAGCACAACCGGAGACTCACCATGGCCCACATCGTCATCATGGGCGCCGGCATCGGCGGCCTGCCCGCGGCCTACGAGATGCGCGACCACCTGCCCAGGGAGCACAAGGTCACCGTCGTCAACGCCGTCGACTACTTCCAGTTCGTGCCGTCGAACCCGTGGATCGCGGTGGGCTGGCGCAAGCGCGACGACATCGTGCTGCCGCTGGCGCCGATGTTGCAGAAGAAGGGCATCGAGTTCGTCGGCAAGCCGGTGACGAAGATCGATCCGGGCGCCAACCGCCTCGAGCTCGGCGGCGGCGGCGCGCTCGACTACGACTACCTCGTCATCGTCACCGGCCCCAAGCTCGCGTTCGACGAGGTGCCGGGCGCCGGGCCGGCGAGCTCCGGCGGCGGCGGGCACACGCACTCGGTGTGCACCGTCGACCACGCCGAGGCCTTCTTCAAGGACTACGAGGGCTTCCTGCAGAACCCCGGGCCGGTGGTCATCGGCGCGATGCCCGGTGCC
>JAHCKS010000076.1 GCA_026125665.1 Rubrivivax sp. | reverse complement strand
GACCAGCGAAGCTGGGCCGCCCAAAGGGGACATTCGCGGAGCCGACCGCCCGGCGGCCTTCGCGCGCCGCGACCTCGACCCCACGGCGGCCCTGGCGCGCCACGACCTCGATCGAGTTGAGTCTCATGGGTCGCGCGTCGCGCGGCGTGCGATGGAGCCACTGAAGTGTTGCGCCGCCTGTCATTGCGCGACGTGGTCATCGTGGCCGAGCTCGAGCTCGAGCTCGGCGCCGGCTTCACCGTGCTCACCGGCGAGACCGGGGCGGGCAAGTCGATCCTGGTCGATGCGCTGCAGCTGGCGCTCGGCGGGCGCGCCGAAGCGACGCTCGTGCGCGAGGGCGCAGCGCGCGCCGAGGTCAGCGCCGAGTTCGACCTGCCCCAGGCGCTGCGCCCGTGGCTCGACGAGGCCGGCTTCGCCACGGACGACGACGTGCTGCTGCTGCGCCGCACGGTCGACGCGCAGGGCAAGAGCCGCGCGTGGATCAACGGCAGCCCTGCCACCGTGGCGCAGCTGCGCGAGGCGGCCGACTGGCTGGTGGACATCCACGGCCAGCATGCCTGGCAGAGCCTGACACGGCCGGCCGCCGTGCGCGCGCTGCTCGACGAGCAGGCCGGCATCGACGGCGCGCCGCTGGCCGCGGCATGGAAGGCGTGGCGCGACGCGATCACGGCGCTCGACGCGGCCACCGCGCAGCGCGACGCGCTGGCGCGCGACCGCGAGCGCCTCGCCTGGCAGGTGGCCGAGCTGGACAAGCTCGCCCCCGGCGCCGACGAGTGGGAAGCGCTCAATGCCGAGCACCAGCGCCTCGCGCACGGGCAGGCGCTGATCGACGGCGCCCGTGCGGCGCTCGCCGCGCTGAGCGACGACGAGCCGGGCGCCGCCTCGGCGCGAGGCGCAAGCGCCGGGTCGGCGGTCGAGCGTGCCGTCGACGCGCTGGCCGACGTGACGCGCTACGACGCCGCGCTCGAGCCGGTGCTCGAGGTGCTGCGCAGCGCCCAGGCGCAGCTCGACGACGCCGCGCACACGCTCACCAACTACGTCGGCCGCGCCGAGCCCGACCCGCAGCGCCTGGCCGAGCTCGACGCGCGCCTGTCGGCCTGGGTGGGCCAGGCACGGCGCTACCGGCGCGCGCCGGCCGAGCTGCCGGCACTGCTGCTGCAGTGGAAAGAGGAGCTCGCGGGGCTCGACGCCGCCGCCGATGTGCAAGCGCTGCAGCGGGCGGCCGACGAGGCGGCGCGCGCCTGGCGCGCCGAGGCCGAGCGCGTCTCGCGCGCACGCAGGCGCGCGGCACCACCGCTCGCCGAGGCCGTGACGGCCGCGATGCAGCAGCTCGGCATGGCCGGCGGACGCTTCGAGGTGGTGCTCGTGCCGCAGGACGAGCCGCAGTCGTTCGGCCTCGAGTCGGTGGAGCTGCGCGTCGCCGGGCATGCCGGCAGCACGCCGCGTGCGCTGGCGAAGGTGGCCTCGGGCGGCGAGCTGTCGCGCCTGGCGCTGGCCATCGCGGTGACGACGGCGCAGCGCGACGCGCCGGCCGGCGGTGCTCGGCGCCGCGACGAAGCGGCATGCGCGGCGACGCCACCGACGTTGATCTTCGACGAGGTCGACGCCGGCGTCGGTGGCACGGTGGCCGACAGCGTCGGCCGGCTGATGAAGCAGCTCGGTGGCAGCGCGCAGGTGCTGGCCGTCACGCACCTGGCGCAGGTGGCGGCCTGCGCCGACCACCACCTCGTCGTCAGCAAGGCGCTGGTCGGCACGCAGACGCTGTCGGCACTGCAGGCCGTGGAAGGCGAGGCGCGCGTGGCCGAGATCGCGCGCATGCTCGGCGGCGAGCGCCTGTCGGGCACCGCGCACGCGCAGGCGATGCTCGGCGCGCAGCAGCCGCCGGTGCCGCGCGGCAAGGCGGGCCGGGAGAAGGCGCGGTGAGCCGCAGGTCCGAGCCCGGGCCGAGGCGGCGCGCGGCGGCGGGCCGCGCGCAGCGGGGCGGGCCATGAGCGATTGGATGCCGCTCGGCCCCGAGGGCCGGCAGGATGTCGTGCTCATCACCGGCATCTCCGGTTCCGGCAAGTCGGTGGCGCTGCACGCGCTGGAGGACGCGGGCTACTTCTGCGTCGACAACCTGCCGCCCGAGCTGCTGCGCGACTTCGTGCGGCTGGAACGCGAGCGCCACACGCACCGCGTGGCCGCGGCCGTGGACGTGCGCAACGCGAGCTCGCTGCCGCACCTCGTGCCGCTGATCGACACGCTGCGCGCCGAAGGCGTGCACGTGCGCTCGATCTTCCTCGACGCGAGCAACGACGCACTGCTGCGCCGCTACTCCGAGACGCGACGGCCGCATCCGCTGACGGCGCTCGGCGGCGAACGCGACTCGACACGCGCGCTGGCCGAGGCCATCGACCTGGAGCGCCAGCTGCTGGCCGACATGCGCGAGGTCTCCACCGTCATCGACACGAGCCAGCTGCGCCCGGCGGTGCTGCGCAGCTGGATCAGGAGCCTCGTCGGCGCGCGTGACTCCGAGCTCACGCTCGTCTTCGAGAGCTTCGCCTACAAGCACGGCGTGCCGCTGGACGCCGACTACGTGTTCGATGTGCGCGTGCTGCCGAACCCGTACTACGTGCGCGAGCTGCGCCCGCTCACCGGCCGAGACGCGCCGGTGGCCGCGTACCTGGACGCGCAACCCGAGGCGCGGGAGATGCTCGCGCAGATCCACGGGTTCGTGCAGCGCTGGCTGCCATCGTTCGAGGACGACCAGCGCAGCTACCTGACGGTGGCCATCGGCTGCACGGGCGGCCAGCACCGCTCGGTGTACACGGTGGAGTGGCTGGCGCGGCGCTTCGAGTCGCAGGTCGCGACGCTCGTGCGCCACCGCGAGCTGGACGCACGCGAATGACGACGGCTGCCACGCGACCTGGAGCCGCCGGCGGCGCCGCACCGCTGCCGCAGCCGCTGCCGCTGTTTCCGCTGAACGTCGTGCTGTTCCCCGGGGCCCGGCTCGCGCTGCGTGTGTTCGAACCGCGTTACCTCGACCTCGTCAGCGAGTGCCTGAAGGCCCGCCGCGGCTTCGGGGTCGTGTGCCTGAAGCGCGGCGGGGACACGATTCGCGCGCCCGGCCAGGTGGAGTTCGAGCCCGTCGGTGTGCTCGCGCGCATCGACGAGGTCGATGCCGAGCAGGCCGGCATCCTGCGCCTGCGTTGCAGCGGCCAGCAGCGCTTCAGGCTCGTCGGCGACGCCTGGCAGCGCGACAACGGCCTGTGGGAAGGCAACGCCGAGCCGATCGCCGACGACCCGCCGCGCGTGCCCGGCCCGGCGATGCTGCAGACGGTGAACGCGCTCGCCGAGGCGATCCGCAAGCTGCAGCAGATGGAGCGCGTGCCCTTCGCCGAGCCGTACCGGCTGGACGACGCGGGCTGGGTGGCCAACCGCTGGTGCGAGCTGCTGCCGGTGCCGCTGGCGGCCAAGCAGAAGCTGATGGAACTGGCCGACCCGGTGATCCGCCTCTCGATCGTCGACGGTTACCTGCGCGACAAGAAGGTCGTGCTGGGCTGACACGACGCGGCGGCGGCAAACGGGCGCGCCACCGCCGCACGCCGCGGTCGCTCACGCGAGCGCTCGGCGCGAGAGACGCAGGGCTCTACCGGCCGGCCCGCTCGAGCAGCCGCCGCACCGGCGCCGGCAAGCCCTCGGCGAGCGCCTGCGCCGGCGTGAACCAGCGCCCTTCCCCGGGCAACACCAGCTCGTCGGCGCCGGGCGCCTTGGCACGAGCGGGCCAGCGCCAGTGCAGCGGCCGCAGCGTCCAGTCGAAGTGCGTCAGCGCGTGCTGCACCTCGGGCAGCGGCCGGCCGACGCCGGGCCATCGGCGAACGAGACGCTCGAGCGCCGTGCCATCGTCGACGAGCGGCAGGCACCAAAGGCCTGCCCACACGCCGCTCTCGGGCCGCCGCTCCAGCCACCAGCGGCCGCGGTGCTCGATCCACACCATGACGTTGTCGCGTGCGCCGCGCTTCAGGCGCCGCGTCTTCACCGGGTAGGCGTGCATGCGCTGCTCGGCCCGGGCCACGCAGCGCGCGGCGAGCGGGCAGCGCTCGCACAGCGGCTGGCGCGCCAGGCACACGGTGGCGCCGAGATCCATCAGGCCCTGCGTGTAGCGCTCGATGCCGCGCGCCGGCAGCAGCGCCTCGGCACGCTGCCACAGCTCGCGCTCGGCGGCCGCGCTCGCCAGGTCTGCCGCGAAGCCGAGCACGCGCGTGAGCACGCGCTTGACGTTGCCGTCGAGGATGGCGGCGCGCTCGCCGAAGCAGAATGCGGCAATCGCCGCCGCGGTGCTGCGGCCGATGCCCGGCAGCCGTGCGAGCGCGGCGCTGTCGGAGGGGAAGCGGCCCCCATGTTCGGCCACCACCTGCTGCGCGCAGCGGTGCAGGTGGCGCGCGCGGCTGTAGTAGCCGAGCCCGCTCCACGCCGCCAGCACGTCGGCCGGCGGCGCGGCCGCCAGCGCGTGCACGTCCGGGAACCGCGCCAGGAAGCGGCGGTAGTAGTCGAGCACGGTGGCCACCTGGGTCTGCTGCAGCATCACCTCGGAGAGCCAGACGCGGTAGGGGTCGCGTTCGCCGATCCACGGCAGGTCGCGGCGGCCGTGGCGGCGCTGCCAGCGCTGCACGTCGGACGCCAGGCTGGTGCCCGGCGCGCCGGGTCCCGTGGGCGCCACGGCACGCGCTGCCGCGCGCCGGGGTTCGCCGGTGGAGAGTCGGGCGGCCGCGGCGCGGCGCGGCGAAGAGCGCGCCGCCGGCGCGTTCAAGCCACGCCCTGGCGCGTGGCGAAGGGCGGCGGGTCGAGGTCGCCTTCGTCCAGGCTCGTGAGGCTGCGTCGGCTCTCGGCGGCGGCCATCGGCAAGGCCGTTGTCGACAGCGCCGCCGCGCCCGGCGCGAGCGAAGGCGCCGCCACCGGCGCGGGCACCAGCGCGTCGACCAGCATGTCTTCCTCGCCCGGCGGGCAGCGCGCCGCGGTCACCGCGTTGGCCGCCAGCACCTCGATGCGGCCGATCAGGCTGACGAGGTGGTCTTCCTGCTGCTGCACCTCGGCGATGCGCAGCTCGAGCTCGCCGGCGGCGTTCTGCACGCGCTCCAGCGACTCGCGCCGGCGCGCGAAGCCGCGGCGCCTCTCGCGCAGCTGCATCTCGATCTGGCCCGAGCTCGCCTTGCTCCACAGCTCCAGCTCGGCGCCGGCGTTCTCGAAGATGACGCGCAGCTTGGACAGCAGCATGCGCCGGAACTGCTCGGCGAAGCCCGGCTGCGCCATGCGCCACGCCTGGTGGATGCCGAAGTAGCGGCCGTAGTTGTCCTCGATCAGCGTGAGCTCGCGCCGGTAGGCGTCCATGCCGGGCGTCGGGCCGACGACGAGCGCGAAGCCGAACTCGGTGTTGAGCTGCACGAAGCTCGCCTCGAGCATCTGGCGCATCTCGTCGGCCTGCCGTTCGGCAGCGGTGAGCACGCCGCGCAGGCGCTCGATCAGGCCTGAGAACGCCGCCTTGCCGCCCATGTTGAAAGGCCGCCCTGCGGTCTGGGCCTGCAGCAGCGCCACCTCGCGGCGCAGCGTGTCGTTGGACAGCCGCGCCGTCATCTCGCGCAGCTGGCGCATCTGCACCGAGCGCAGCGCGGCCAGGCGCGCCGTGCAGCGCTCGAACTCGGCCGCCTCGGCCTCGACGCGGTCGAGCATGCGTGCGAGCTTGCCGCTGCTCTTGCCGCGCAGGCCGCGCAGCTCGATCAGCTGCTCGGCGGTGTGCCGGCGGCGGTCGTTCAGGCGGTGCAGCGCGCCGGCCAGCAGCTGCTGCACGACGGTGACGGCGGCGGCCACGAGCAGCTCGTGGCGCCGCGGCATCAGCTCCTGCGCCAGCGCGCGCTCCAGCGGCGGGACGCGGCTGGCCGTCACGGCCTCGGCGTCGTGTCCGACCCGCGCCGACAGCGCGTCGCGGGCCGACAGCGCGAAGACGCGCGTCAGCGGGATCTGCAGCGTGCCGGCCGTGAGCAGCCGCTGGTGCTCGATCTGCTCGGCCACCTCCCCGGCGGTGGCGAGCGGGTCGACGAGGGTGTCGATCTTGTTCAGCACGACGAAGCGCTCGAGGCTGGCGCCGCCGAGGTGCTCGCGCCAGATGGCCAGGTCGGTGCGCGTGACGCCGGTGTCGGCGGCGAGCACGAAGACCACCGCGTGCGCCGTGGGCAGCAGGCCGAGCGTCAGCTCGGGCTCGGCGCCGATCGCGTTGAGCCCCGGCGTGTCGATGACGACGAGGCCTCGTTCGAGCAGCGGGTGCGGGTAGTTGATGAGCGCGTGCCGCCAGGCGGGCACCTCGACCAGGCCGTCGGCGCCGCGCGGCGGGTTGTCCTCGGGCTGCTGCTCGTTCCAGAAGCCGAGCGCCACCGCCTGCTCGAGGTCGACGCGCTGCGTGCGCGTGACGGCCGAAAGCGCCTGCGTCAGTGCCTGCGGGTTGCGCGGCTCCAGCGGCACGTGGTCCCAGGCCTCCTCGCGGCCGCGCAGCTCGGCCAGCGACAGGCCGCGCAGGCGTGTCTCGATGGGCAGCAGCGAAAGTCGCGGCGGCAGTTCGGGGTCGTGGCGCAGCTCCACCGGGCACATCGTCGTGCGCCCGGGCGTGGCCGGCAGCACGCGCCGCCCGGCGTCGGCGAAGAAGATGGCGTTGATGAGCTCGGACTTGCCGCGCGAGAACTCGGCGACGAATGCGAGCACCAGCTTGTCGGACGCGAGGCGTTCGCGCAGGGCGGTGATCTGCGCGTTGGCCGCGTCGTCGAGCAGGTCGCTCTCGCCCAGCAGCCCGGCGAGCGACTGCACCCGCTTGTCCACCGCAGCGCGCCAGCCGGCCAGGGCGTCGAGGTGACGGGAGATGTGTGTCTTCATCCAGGGCGGGCGTCGCGCGGCGCATGCTAGCGCAGGGGTCCCGGGGGTGGCTGTGTCCGTTTATCTCGGTGCGGTCCGGGCGCGGAAGTTGTCCGCGCCCCGGGACCCGACCGCCGGGCGCCACGACGATGCGGTGCGCGACCGGCGTTCGGCCACCCGGTTCGCCGTGTTATCGGCGCTGGCAGCCCGGGCAGTAGTAGGTCGAGCGGCCGGCCTGGACGATGCGCCGCACCGGCCGGCCGCAACGCGGGCACGGCAGGCCGGCGCGCCCGTAGACGGCAGCCGCCGCCTGGAAGGCGCCGCTCGCGCCGTGGACGTCGCTGAAGTCGCGCAGCGTCGAGCCGCCGAGCGCGACGGCGCGGGCGAGCGTCGAGCGAAGCGCCTCGAGCAGGCGCGTCGCCCGCTGCAGGCTCAGCCGCGCCGCCGCCGCGCCGGGGTGGATGGCCGCCTCGTGCAGCGCCTCGCAGGCGTAGATGTTGCCGGCGCCCACGACGACATCCCCGGCCAGCAACACGGCCTTGATCGGCGTGCGGCGTCCACGCAGCGCGCCGTGCAGGTGTGCGGGCGTGAAGGCCGGGTCGAACGGCTCGGCACCCAGGCGCGCCAGCAGGTGCGAGGCCGGGGGGCGGTCGAGCGCCGGGGCATAGACGACGGCGCCGAACCGGCGTGGATCGGTCAGGCGCAACGTGCCGCGGTCCGTGACGAGATCGAAGTGGTCGTGCGGTCCGGGCGCGGCGGCCGCCGCCCGCAGGGCCAGCGCCCCCGACATCCCGAGGTGCCACAGCAGGCCCCCGGCCGGCCGGCCGGCGCGGGCCAGCGGCAGCCAGAGGTACTTGCCGCGCCGCTGAACCGGCCCGATGACCGTACCGATCAGGTCGCCGCGCTCGCATCCGAGCGGCCAGCGCAGTGGTTTGCCCAGGCGAAAGTCCAGGACCTTGGCACCGCGCAGCGGCACGTCGATTCCTTGACGGGTGACCTCCACCTCCGGTAACTCGGGCATGAATTCATTATGTGAGAATGAGTTGAACTGCCCCCTTGCGAACCGGCTGTGCCCCGCGTGCAGCCGTGCGCCGACGCCCATGCCCCGATCCGCCCGCCGTGCCTTGCGCCGGCCGCAGAACCCGCTCGTCCGGGCGTTGAGGCGAGGTGGCATCGCCGCCGCCGCGGCAACGCTGCTCGGGGCAGGTCCTTCGGCCTGGTCGCAGCCTCTCTCACCCCCACCGGCCCCCGGCGCGGCCGCGTCGGCGCCGCCGGTGGCCAACTCGGGGCTCGATGCGCCGCTCTTCTACCAGCTGCTGATCGGCGAGCTCGAGCTGCGCGGGGGCGAAAGCGGCACGGCCTACGCGGTGATCCTGGATGCCGCGCGGCGCACGCGCGACGAGGCGCTGTTCCGGCGTGCCGTGGACATCGCGCTGGCAGGGCGTGCCGGCGACCAGGCGTTGGCGGCCGCACGGGCCTGGCGCTCCGCCCGGCCGGAGTCGGCCGATGCGATGCGCATGCAGCTGCAGATCCTGGTGGCGCTGGGGCGCGCGGCCGATGCCGTCGAGCCCGCACGCGCCCTCATCCAGGCCACGCCGGAGACCGAACGCGGCAGCACCCTCGCCGCGCTGCCACGCTTCTTCGCACGTGCCGGCGAGCCGAAGGCGGTGGCCGCGCTGATCGAGGAGATCGTGCAGCCGCACATGGAGGCCGGGCCGACGCGCGTGCCGGCGCGTGTGGCCCAGGGCCGGGCCTGGCTGGCCGCCGGCGACGGCGCGCGGGCGCTGGCACTCGCGCGCGAGGCGAACCGGCTCGATCCGGCCGCGCCCGGGCCCGTGCTGCTGGCGCTGGAGATGTTGCGCAGCCAGCCGGAAGCCGAGCAGATCGTGGCCGGGCACATGGCGCGGCCCGACACCGAGGCGCCCCTGCGACTGGCCTACGTGCGGGCACTCACCGACGCGCACCGCTACGCGGAGGCGGTGACGAACCTGCAGCAGGCCGTGAAGCAGCAACCGGAGTTTGCGCCCGCTTACCTTACGCTCGGCGCGCTGCAACTCGAGCTGCGCAACACGCGCGAGGCCGAGGCGGCGCTGACGCGCTACGTCGAACTGGCGCAGGCGGGCCGGCCGGGTCAGCCGGCGACACAGGCATCCGCACCGGCATCGGCGGCCGACGATGAGGATGACGCCGACGCGGACGACGGGCCGCTTGCCACGCGTGCGGACCGGGGCCTCGTGCAGGCCTGGCTGATGCTGGCGCAGGCGGCCGAGCAACGTGGAGACTTCGCGGCGGCCGAAGGCTGGCTGGGGCGCATCGACGATCCCCGGCGCGCGCTGGAGGTCCAGACCCGCCGCGCCAGCATCCTGGCTCGGCAGGGTCAGGTCGATGCGGCGCGCGAGCTGATCCGCCGCACCCCCGAGCAAACCACGGAGGACAGCCGTGCCAAGCTCGTGGCCGAGGTCGGCGTTCTGCGCGAGGTGAAGCGCTGGGCCGACGCGTACGACGTGCTGGCCGGGGCCCTGAAGCGCCTGCCCGACGACAGCGACCTCCTCTACGAGCAGGCGATGATGGCCGAGAAGCTGGAGCGCCTGGACGAGATGGAGCGGCTGCTGCGCCGGGTGATCGAGCTCAAGCCGGGCAACGCACACGCGCACAACGCGCTAGGCTATTCGCTCGCCGATCGGCGCCTGCGGCTGCCGGAGGCGCGCGACCTGATCCGGCGCGCGCTCGAGCTCGCGCCCGGCGACCCGTTCATCACCGACAGCCTCGGATGGGTCGAGTTCCGCATGGGCAACGGCGAGGAGGCGTTGCGTCATCTGCAGGCGGCATGGCGGGCGCGCCCGGACGCCGAGATCGGCGCGCACCTGGGCGAGGTGCTGTGGACGCTCGGCCGCAAGGACGAGGCACGCCGGATCTGGCGCGAGGCCCGGGGCAAGGATGCAGCCAACGAGGTGCTGCGCGAGACGCTGACGCGGTTGCGCGTGGAGCCGTGACGCAGCAGGCCGTGGCGCCGACGCGCCTCGCGGCGGCCGGCCCGGGCGCTCGCATGGCGCGCCCGGTGCGCTGGCGAGACCGCGCCGGCACGTTCGTGCGCACGGCGCTCCTGCCGACGCTGCTGGCCGGATGCGCCACGCAGCCCGCACCTGAGCTGCCGCTCACCGCGAGCGGCCGCATGAGCGTGCGCGTCGAGGCCGGCACCGACCGCCCGGCCCAGAGCCTGACCGCCTCGTTCGAGTGGCGTGGCGACGGCGAACGCGGCGAACTGGCACTGCTGACGCCGCTGGGCACGCAACTGGCGCTCGCACGCTGGCGGCCCGGCCTCGTGCGGCTGACGACGAACGAGGGCGAGTGGCGATTCGACAGCCTCGAGGCGCTGGCGCAGAAGGCCTTCGGAGAGCGCCTGCCGCTGCAGGCGTGGCCGGATTGGCTCGCCGGCCGGCCGTGGCCCGGCGCCCCCCACCTGCCGCTGCCTGCCGCCGTCGGGGCTCGCACGGGTGGTGCCGGCACGGACTCCGGCGGCACCAACGGCGAGGCCGCGCGCGGCGGCCCGGCCGCGGCGGGCTTCATGCAACTCGGCTGGCGCGTCGACCTTGCGCAGCAGGCGCGAGGCCGCATCGAAGCGCGGCGCACGCAGCCGCCGGCGGTGACAGTCCGCATCGTGCGCGACGAAGCCCCCGGGACGACACCATGAGCCCGCCCGGCCACCCGAGGGGCTCATGCCGGAGCGCCCGTGGCGAACGACCCCGGTCAGGCATGTCCGGGGGATCCGAGCAGCCTGCGCGGCGACGCGAGGCAAGGGGCCCGGCCCGATGACGCTGCGCGCGCTGTACGACGTCCCGGCGCCGGCCAAGCTCAACCTCTTCCTGCACGTCGTGGGGCGGCGGGCCGACGGCTACCACCTGCTGCAGTCGCTGTTCGCGATGATCGACTGGGCGGATCGGCTGCACTTCGAACGGCGGGACGACGGACGCCTCGCGCGGCACGACCTGCGAGACGACGCGTCCGACCATCCGTTCGCGGCGCTGCCGGCCGAAGACCTGTGCCTGCGGGCGGCGCGGGCGCTCGCGGCGGCCAGTGGAACGACGCTCGGTGCCGACATCCACCTTCAGAAGCGCCTGCCCGCAGGCGCGGGCCTGGGCGGCGGCAGTTCCGACGCGGCCAGCACGCTGCTGGCGCTGAACCGCCTGTGGGGCCTGCACTGGCCACGCGAGCGGCTCGCCGCGATCGGCCTTGCGCTCGGCGCCGACGTGCCTTTCTTCGTGCGCGGCGCCAACGCCTTCGTCGAAGGGATCGGCGACCTGATCAGGCCGGTGCAGTTGCCGGTCCTGACCTACGCGGTGGTCAAGCCACCCGCATCGCTCGCAACGGCCGAGATCTTCGGCCACCCGCGTCTGAAGCGCGACACGGCCCGGATCGCGCTGGCGGCCTGCGGCGAGGGAGGCGACGCGGCGGTTATACTTTCAAGTTCTTCTGAAGACAGCGCGGCACGAGGCTCCCCTGCCTCGCCGGCCGGCCATCCGGAGAGCATCGGCGAAGCGGTCGCCCACGGATTCGGCAGGAACGACCTGCAGCCGGTGGCCGAAGAGCGGTGCCCCGAGGTGGCCGAGGTGGCGCGGTGGCTGGTTGCCCGATTCGGCAACAGCCGCATGACGGGCTCGGGCAGTGCGGTCTTCGCAAGAGTGGTCGATGCTTCCGGCATGGCCGCCTCGCCCGAGGCGATGCCCGCCGCGACAGGAACGCCGAGCGCCTCGCTGGCCGACCTGCCGCCCGGGTGGCTGGGGAGGATGTGCCGGGGCCTGGCCCGCCACCCGCTGGCGGACTGGGCTCGCTGAGATCACGAGGAGTTTGCGGTGGTGGTGGCCCTGCCGGGCTGCCGCCTCCGGTGTAGGGGAGTCGCCAAGTTGGTTAAGGCATCGGATTTTGATTCCGACATTCGAGGGTTCGAATCCTTCCTCCCCTGCCAAACCATCCGTCCAGTCCCGAGCCTCGCCTGACCCGTCCTGCGGCCGGCCGCCCCCGCCGCTGAAGGCGGGCGCGGCGGGCGCCCCCCGCGGAGCCTGACCCGTGCTGTTCAACACCGTGCTCTTCACCGGCAACGCGAACCCGGTGCTGGCGCAGGAGATCGCCACGCACCTGGGCGTCGAGCTCGGCCAGGCGTCGATCGGCCGTTTCTCCGACGGCGAGGTCACGGTCGAGATCCGGCAGAACGTGCGCGCGCGCGACGTGTTCGTGGTGCAGCCGACCTGCACGCCGGTGAACGAGAGCCTGATGGAGCTTCTGATCATGGTCGATGCGATGAAGCGCGCCAGCGCCCGCCGCATCACGGCCGTGATCCCGTACTTCGGCTACGCGCGCCAGGACCGCCGCCCGCGCAGCACGCGCGTGCCGATCAGCGCCAAGGTGGTGGCCAACCTGCTCGAGACGGTGGGCGTGGAGCGCGTGCTGACGATGGACCTGCACGCCGACCAGATCCAGGGCTTCTTCGACATCCCGGTGGACAACATCTACGCGAGCCCGGTGCTGTTGTCCGACGTGAAGTCCAAGCGCTACTCGAACCTGGTGGTCATCAGCCCGGACGTGGGCGGTGTCGTGCGCGCCCGGGCTCTGGCCAAGCAGCTTGGCTGCGACCTCGCCATCATCGACAAGCGCCGTCCGGCCGCCAACGTGTCGGAGGTGATGCACGTCATCGGCGACATCGATGGCCGCAACTGCGTGATCATGGACGACATGATCGACACCGCCGGCACGCTGGTGAAGGCGGCCGAGGTGCTGAAGGAGCGCGGCGCGCGCAGCGTGTACGCCTACTGCACGCACCCGGTGTTCTCGGGCCCCGCGGTGGAGCGCATCGGCAAGAGCGCGCTCGACGAGGTCGTCATCACCAACACCATCCCGCTGTCGGACTCGGCCAAGGCGTGCCCGAAGATCCGCCAGCTCTCGGTGGCCTTCCTGTTCGCCGAGACGATCCGCCGCATCAGCGACGGCGAGTCGGTCACTTCGCTGTTCTCGGAGCAGAACAACAACTTCTAGAGGATAAGCCAGCCTCTTCGAGGCTGGCCACGCGGATTGGATGAAAGCGTCCAGTCCTCTTTCGGCGCCTGGTCGCGGGCGCCTTCACCCTGAAGACCCACTTTGGAGTCACCATGAAATTCACCGCTTACGAGCGCACGCTGCAGGGGACCGGAGCGAGCCGCCGCCTGCGCCGCGCCGACAAGGTGCCGGGCATCGTCTATGGCGCCGGCACGCCGAAGATGATCGAGCTCGACCACAACGCGCTGTTCTTCGCGCTGAAGAAGGAAGCGTTCCACAGCTCGATCCTCGAGATGGAGCTCGCGGGCAAGACCGAGAAGGTGCTGCTGCGCGACTTCCAGATGCACGCGTGGAAGCCGATCGTCCAGCACATCGACTTCCAGCGTGTCGACGACACGACGCGGCTGCGCAAGAAGGTGCCGCTGCACTTCTCGGGCGAGGAGAACTCGCCGGCGGTGAAGACCGACAAGTGCCTGGTGAGCCACGTCGCCAACGAGATCGAGGTCGAGTGCCTGGCCTCGCAGCTGCCCGAGTTCATCCAGATCGACCTGTCGGAGCTGGTGAAGGGCCAGAGCCTGCACGCCAGCGACCTGAAGCTGCCGGCCGGCATCAAGGCCGTCAAGCACGGCACGCTGAACCCGGTGATCGTCTCGGTCACGCTGCCGAAGGTCGAGGCCGAGGAAGCGGCACCGGCCGCGCCGGTGGTGGCTGCGCCCGAGAAGAAGGCCAAGCCGAAGAAGGACGAGAAGCAGAACAAGAAGTGATGGCACGGTGACGCCGTGAGGGGGGCCGCACCCCCCATCCACCACCCCCGCAGCAGGCCCCACTCCGGTGGGGCTTTGCGTTTGCGGCCGCCTTCCATAATCCCTCGCAACATGATTCGCCTGTTCGTCGGCCTGGGCAATCCGGGCGCTGAGTACGAGGCCACGCGGCACAACGCGGGCTTCTGGTGGCTCGATGCCCTGGCGGCCGAGCTGGGCGCGCGCCTGGTGCCCGAGCGCCACCACCAGGGGCTCGTGGCACGCATGAACGGCAAGGCGGGCGACGGTGGCCCGGTCTGGCTGCTCGAACCGATGACGTTCATGAACCGCTCCGGCGTCTCGGTGGCGGGGCTGGCGCGCTTCTTCAAGATCGAGCCGCGCCAGATCCTCGTCGTGCACGACGAGCTCGACCTGCAGCCCGGCCAGGCGAAGCTGAAGCAGGGCGGCAGCGTCGCCGGGCACAACGGGCTCAAGGACATCCACGCGATGCTCGGCACGCTCGACTTCTGGCGCCTGCGCCTGGGCATCGGCCACCCGGGCGTGAAGGCGGAGGTGCCGAACTACGTGCTCAAGCGACCTTCGGCCGAACACCGCGAGGCCATCGGCAAGGCGATCGAGCAGTCGCTCGAGGCCGCGCCGCTGCTCATGGCCGGGCAGATGGACAAGGCGCTGGCCCGCATCCACGCCGGGCCGCAGCGGGCACACAAACCCATGCCGCCGGCCGGCGCCGGCCGCGCCACGGATGCCGCAACCGGAACCGGAGGAACCTCGACATGACCGCGTCCCGCCTTGTGAACCTGGGCCGACTCGCGCTCGTTGCCGCCGCGCTTGCCGTGCCGGCCCTCGCGGCCAGGGCCGCCGAGGCCCCGCTTGCGACGAGCGCCTGGCGCTGCGGCGCCGACGGGCGGCTCTACACCGACGCACCCTGCACTGGCGGCCGCGAGCTCGAGCTGCCGCCGCCCCGCCCCGCCGCCGACGTGCGGGCGGCGCAGCGCCTCGCGGCCCGCGAACGTGCGCTCGCCGAGCGGATGCGCGTCGAGCGCGAGGCCCGCGAGGCGGCCGCGCTCGCCGCGAACGCGCACCCGGTCAGTCTCGGGCCGCTCGCGCCGGCTCGCACGGCGCCGCCTCGGGCGGCGCAGACGAAACATCGCCCGCTGCACTCGCCGTACCGCCCGAAGCTGGTGCGGGCAAAGCCGGTGTCTTCCCTGGATGCAGACGAACGAACTTGGCGAGCAACTGCTCGCGCGTCTCGACGTGCTGCGGATTGACCGGGATGCAGCTCACCGGGCACACCTGCACGCACTGCGGCTCGTCGAAGTGGCCGACGCACTCGGTGCAGCGTGCCGGGTCGATCTCGTAGATCACCTCGCCAAGGGTGATGGCGTCGTTCGGGCACTCGGGCTCGCAGACGTCGCAGTTGATGCACTCGTCGGTGATCCACAGCGCCATGGCGCGCCCCTTCCTTTGCCTCCCCGCCGCGCGCCGCTCAGCCTTCGGGCTGCGTCACGCGCTCCTTCAGCCGGTTCAGCACCGACGGCGCGACGAACTTCGAGACGTCGCCGCCCAGGCTCGCGATCTCGCGCACGAAGGTTCCGCTGACGAACTGGAACTGGTCGCTCGGTGTCATGAACACGGTTTCGACCTCGGGCATCAGCTGGCGGTTCATGCCGGCCATCTGGAACTCGTACTCGAAGTCGCTCACGGCGCGCAGGCCGCGCACCACGACCTTGCCGCCGCTCTCGACGACGAAGTCGCGCAGCAGGCCGCGAAACGGCGTCACCTCCACGTTCGGGTAGGGTGAGGCGATCTCGCGCGCGATTTCCAGCCGTTCGGCGATGGTGAACATCGTGCGCTTGTGGTGGCCCGCGGCCACCGCGAGGATGAGCCGGTCGTACAGGCGCGCAGCGCGGCGCATCAGGTCCTCGTGCCCGAGCGTCATCGGATCGAAGGTGCCCGGGTAGACGGCCGTGATCGGGCTGGCGTTGGGCATGGCACGGGCCTCCTCGTCGTGGCTCGCGGTGCGCCGCCTGACGGACGGCGCGCGGATGGCGGCGGGATTGCTGCGGTGCAGTGTACCGGGCCGGGCATCACCTGGCACGCTGGGCATCCCCATCGGCGCCGGCCGCCACCTGCCCGTCGCGCCGCATGAGGTGCACATGCACCGCGCCGGCACGAAGCGTGCGCCATGAAGTGAAGCCCGGGGGCGGCGCCGGGCGCGGTGCCGGGGCCTCCACGTAGAGGAAACCTTCCGGCACCACCAGCCGTGCGGCAAGCGCCACGGCCCGATCGGCCAGGGCCACCTGGTCGAACGGCGGGTCGAGCAGCACGAGATCGAAGCGTTCGGGCGCGCAGCGCGCCATCCAGTCGGTCGCGTCGGCGGCGGCGATCTGCACCTCCTCGGCCTGCAGCCGCCGGCGCGTGGCTTCGAGCGAGCGCGCGAGGGCCGCGTCGCGCTCGAGCAGCACCACCTCGGCGGCGCCGCGGGAAGCCGCCTCGAAGCCGAGTGCACCGCTGCCCGCGAAGGCGTCGAGCACGCGCCAGCCACCGAGGTCCTGGCCGAGCCAGTTGAAGAGCGTCTCGCGCACGCGGTCGGGTGTCGGACGCAGGCCGGGGGCGTCGGCCACCGGCAGCTTCGTGCGTTTCCAGCGGCCGCCGATGAGGCGCACCTCGCCCGCCGGTGTGCCATGGCCCGCGCTCCCGTGGCGCGCCGCGCCCGCGCGCCGCCGTTCGCTCGCCGCCGATGTGGCGCCCACCCGGGCCTTCAAAGCCGCACCGGCACGCCGTCGCGCGCCAGCAGCGCCTTCGCCTGCCCGACCGTGAACTCGCCGTAGTGGAAGATGCTCGCGGCGAGCACCGCGTCGGCGCCGCCGATGCGGATGCCTTCGGAGAGATGCTCCAGCGCACCGACGCCGCCCGATGCGATCACCGGCACCGGCACCGCGTCGCTGACGGCGCGCGTCAGCTCGAGGTCGAAGCCGCTCTTCGTGCCGTCGCGGTCCATGCTCGTGAGCAGGATCTCGCCGGCGCCGGCGGCGGCCATGCGCCGCGCCCAGTCCACCGCGTCGAGGCCGGTGTTCCGGCGCCCGCCATGCGTGTACACGTCCCAGCCGCCCTGCGGGCTGGTGCGGCGCTTCGCGTCGATGGCCACGACGATGCACTGCGCGCCGTACTTCTCGCTCGCCTCGCGGATGACGTCGGGGTTGGCCACCGCCGCCGAGTTGAAGCTCACCTTGTCGGCCCCGGCGTTGAGGAGGCGCCGCACATCGGCCACGGTGCGCACGCCGCCGCCCACGGTGAGCGGGATGAACACCTGCGCCGCCACCGCCTCGATGATGTGCAGGATGAGGTCGCGGTCGTCGCTGGTGGCCGTGATGTCGAGGAAGGTCAGCTCGTCGGCGCCCTGGTCGTTGTAGCGGGCGGCGATCTCCACCGGGTCGCCGGCGTCGCGCAACTCGACGAAGTTGACGCCCTTGACGACGCGCCCGGCGGTCACGTCCAGGCAGGGGATGATGCGTTTGGCGAGCACTCGCTGCGTGGCCTCAGGCGCCGCCGTTCAGCTCGTCGGCGCGCTTCTGCGCCGCGGCGAAGTCGAGAGCGCCGGTGTAGATGCTGCGCCCGCAGATGACGCCGCTGATGCCGTCTTCCTCCACCGCGCACAGCTGCTCGATGTCGGCGAGGCCGGCCAGCCCGCCCGAGGCGATGACGGGAATGGTCAGCGACTGCGCCAGCTTCACCGTCGCTTCGACGTTGATGCCGGTGAGCATGCCGTCGCGGCCGATGTCGGTGTAGATCACGGCCTCGACGCCGTAGTCCTCGAACTTCTTCGCCAGGTCGGCCACCTCGTGGCCGGTGAGCTTGCTCCAGCCGTCGGTGGCCACCTTGCCGTCCTTCGCGTCGAGGCCGACGATGACGTGCCCTCCGAACGCGCTGCAGGCGTCCTTCATGAAGCCGGGGTTCTTCACCGCGGCCGTGCCGATGACGACGTAGCTGATGCCGTCGTCGAGGTAGCGCTCGATGGTGTCGAGGTCGCGGATGCCGCCGCCCAGCTGCACGGGGATGCGGTCGTCCACCGCGCGCAGGATCGACTTCACCGCGCCCTCGTTCACCGGCCGGCCGGCGAAGGCGCCGTTCAGGTCCACCAGGTGCAGCCGGCGCGCACCGGCCTCGAGCCAGCGGCGGGCCATCGCCGCGGGGTCGTCGCCGAAGGTGGTGACGGCCTTCATGTCGCCCTGTTGCAGGCGCACGCATTTGCCGTCCTTGAGGTCGATGGCCGGGATCAGCAGCATGGCTCGGGCTGAGCGGAACGGGCGGGCGAGCGACGGGGGGTCTCGGCAAGGCCGAGAGAGAGCAGCGCGGGCGGCTAGCGAGGCGGGGGAGTCGACGACGGGCCGGTCACGGCTTCCAGAGCAGGAAGTTGCGGTACAGGGCCAAGCCCTGTGCGGCGCTCTTCTCCGGGTGGAACTGCGTGGCAAAAATATTATCCCGGGCCAGCGCGCTGGTAAAGCGCACGCCGTAGTCGGTTTCACCGACGCTGTGCATCGGGTCTGCCGGCGCGGCGTGATAGCTGTGCAGGAAGTAGAACCAGCTGCCGTCGGGGATGCCCTGCCACAGAGGATGTGCGCCCGAGCCGGCGTCCACCCGCTGGACCACGCGGTTCCACCCCATCTGCGGCACCTTGTAGCGGCTGCCGTCGGGCTGGCGCCCGCCCTCCAGGCGGAAGCGCCGGCAGGCACCGGGGAAGACGCCGAGGCCCGGCGTGTCCTGCTCCTCGCTGTGCTCGAGCAGCATCTGCATGCCCACGCACACGCCGAACAGCGGCTTCGTCGCCACGGCCTGCAGCACCGCCTGCTGCAGGCCCGAGTCGCGCAGCTCGCGCATGCAGTCGCGCATCGCACCCTGGCCGGGCAGCACGACGCGCGTGGCGGCCAGCACCTCCTCGGGGTTGCCGGTGACGATGACCCTCACGTCGGCGCCTGGCAACGAGCGGGCCGCATGCGCCACGGCCTGCGACACCGAGCGCAGGTTGCCCATGCCGTAGTCGACGACGGCGACGGTGTCCACGGCGGCCTCGGACCTCTGCCTAGAGCGTTCCCTTGGTCGAAGGCACGACACCGGCGCTGCGCGGGTCCGGCGCCAGCGCCATGCGCAGCGCCCGCGCGAAGGCCTTGAAGACGGTCTCGCACTGGTGGTGCGCGTTGTCGCCCTTCAGGTTGTCGATGTGCAGCGTGACCAGCGCGTGGTTGGCGAAGCCCTGGAAGAACTCGTAGGCAAGCTGCGTATCGAAACCGCCGATCTGCGCCGCCTTGAACGCGACCGCCATGTGCAGGCCCGGCCGCCCGGAGAAGTCCACGACGACGCGCGACAGCGCCTCGTCCAGCGGCACATAGGCGTGGCCGTAGCGCGTGATGCCGCGCTTGTCGCCCACCGCCTGCGCGACCGCCATGCCCAGCGTGATGCCGACGTCCTCCACCGTGTGGTGGCCGTCGATGTGCAGGTCGCCCTCGGCCTCGATCGTCAGGTCGATCAGGCCGTGGCGGGCGATCTGGTCGAGCATGTGGTCGAAGAAGCCGATGCCGGTGGACAGCCGCGCCGCGCCGGTGCCGTCGAGATCGACGGCGACGCGGATCTTCGTCTCCTTGGTGTCGCGGCGGAGGTCGGCGGTGCGCATGGCTGGCTCGGCGGGTTCGCTCGGGCGGGGCCCGGTCAGAGGCTGGCGCGCAAGGCGTCGATGAGCAGCGTCGTCTCGTCGGGTGTGCCCACCGTCAGGCGCAGACAGTTGGCGAGCAGCGGGTGCAGCCCGGCGATGTGCTTGACGAGCACGCCGCGTGCCTTCATGCCGTCGAAGGCACGCCTCGAGTCCGGCACGCGCACGAGCACCATGTTCGCCTCGCTCGGGAAGGCGGTGACGCCGGGCATCGTGCGCAACGCCGCCTGCAGCCGCTCGCGCTCGGCGCGAAGCACCGCGGCCTGCCGCGTGTACTCGTCGGCATGCTCCAGTGCGAACAGCGCCGCCTCGGCGTTGAGCACGCTCACGTTGTACGGCGGGCGCACCTTGTCGATCTCGTCGATCACCGCGACGGCGCCGCACAGGTAGCCCAGGCGCACCCCGGCCAGCCCGAACTTCGACAACGTGCGCAGCACCAGCACGTGTTCGTGCGCCGCCATGCGCTGCATCCAGGTGCGCGACGAGAACGGCTGGTACGCCTCGTCGAAGACGACGAAACCCTGCTGCGCGCCGACCGCGGCGACGATGCGCTCGATGACCGCGTCGTCCCAGAGGTTGGCCGTCGGGTTGTTCGGGTAGGCGATGTAGGTCAGCGCCGGCCGGTGCGTGGCGATCGCGTCGAGCATCGCCGGCGCATCGAGCTCGAACTGCGGCGTCAGCGGCACGCCGACGAAGCTCAGCCCCCGCAGCTTCGCGCTCATCTCGTACATGACGAACCCCGGCACCGGCGCGAGGATCGTCGCACCGGGCCGGTCGCAGGCCACCGAGAGCAGGTCGATCAGCTCGTCGCTGCCGTTGCCGAGCATCAGCCTGCAGCCGGCCGGCAGCTGCGCGTGCGCGGCCAGCGCCGCGATCAGGTCGGCCTGCCGCGCGCCCGGGTAGCGGTTGATCGCCACCGCGCCGAGGCGTTCGCCGAGCGCGCGCTGCAGCCCGGGCGGCAGGCGGAACGGGTTCTCCATCGCGTCGAGCTTCACGAGGCCGGCGCTCGGCTGGATGGCGTAGGCGTGCATCGACTGCACATCCTGGCGCACGGTGTGCCGCAGCCGCGCGGCGAGCGACGGCGTGGCGGGCGCGCTGGCCTGGGTGGAGCCGGCGGGCGTCGAGGCAGCGAGGGCGTTCATGGCGATGCGTGTGGTCGAGTATCGGCGAGGAAGGCTCTGCAATGCAGGTCCGGTCAGCCGCGCCCGCCGCCGCCGCGCAGGCGCAGCTGCGCAGCGCGTGCATGCGCCTGCAGCCCTTCCCCTTCGGCCAGCTCCACGGCCACCGGCCCGAGCGCCTGCGCGCCGGCTTCGCTCACGTCGATCAGGCTCGATCGCTTCTGGAAGTCGGGCACGCCGAGCGGCGAACTGAAGCGTGCGGTCCCCGAGGTGGGCAGCACGTGATTGGGGCCGGCGCAGTAGTCGCCGAGGCTCTCGCTGGCAAAGGCGCCGAGGAAGATGGCGCCGGCGTGCCTGAGCAGCGGCTCCCAGCGCGCCGGCTCGCGCGAGCTGATCTCCAGGTGCTCGGGGGCGATGCGGTTGCTGATGGCGCACGCCTCTTCCATGCTGCGCGTGCGGATCAGCGCGCCGCGGCCTTCGAGGCTGGCGCGGATGACGCCGGCGCGCGGCAGGCCGGGCAGCAGCCGCTCGATCGCCTCGGCCACGGCGTCGATGTAGGCCGCGTCGGGCGACAGCAGGATGCTCTGGGCGAGCTCGTCGTGCTCGGCCTGGCTGAAGAGGTCCATCGCCACCCAGTCCGCCGGCGTGCTGCCGTCGGCAAGAACGAGGATCTCGCTCGGGCCGGCGATCATGTCGATGCCCACTTCGCCGAACACGCGCCGCTTGGCGCTGGCGACATAGGCGTTGCCCGGGCCGGTGATCTTGTCCACGCGCGGCACCGTGGCCGTGCCGTAGGCCAGCGCGCCGATCGCCTGCGCGCCGCCGATCGTGAAGATGCGGTCGACGCCGGCGACGGCCGCGGCGGCCAGCACGAGCGGACTGCGTTCGCCGTGCGCGGGCGCGCCGGCCTCGCGCGCCGCGGACCCGCCGGCTCCTCGCACCGGCGTCGGCACGACCATCACCACTTCGCCGACCCCCGCCACCTTGGCGGGCACGGCGTTCATCAGCACGCTCGACGGGTACGCCGCCTTGCCGCCGGGCACGTAGAGCCCCACGCGGTCCAGCGGCGTCACCTTCTGGCCGAGCAGCGTGCCGTCGGCGTCGCGGTAGGTGAAGCCGCGGCCGCAGGCCTCGAGCTGCCGCTCGTGGAAGGCGCGGATGCGTGCCGCCGCCGTCTCGAGCGCGCTGCGCTGCGCCGGCGTGATGGCGGCCAGCGCACGCTGCCGCTCGGCCGCATCGATCTCGAGCTCGGCCACCGAGCCGGCCGAGAGACCGTCGAAGCGCGCCGTGTACTCGAGCACCGCGGCGTCGCCGCGCCGGCGCACGTCGGCCAGGATGTCGGCCACCGCCTGCTCGATCGACGTGTCGGTGTCGGCCGACCAGCGCAGTCGCTGCTGCAGCCGGGCCTCGAAGTCGGCGGCGGTCGTGTCCAGCCGCACGATGCGCACCGGTGCCGGCGCGCCCGCGGCAGGCGTCGCTGCAGCGTTCGCGGCGCCGCTCACTGGAGTACCTTCGCGCTGCGCGCTCCGGTATGAGCCCTTCGGGCGGCCGGGCGGGCTCATGCCTTCGCCTCCGCCGCCAGCACGGCCTGCTCGAAGCCGTCGATCAGCGCGCGCAGCGGCTCGCGCTTCACCTTCAGCGCCGCGGCGTTGACGACGAGCCGCGCCGAGATGTCCATGATGCGCTCCACCTCCACCAGCCGGTTGGCCTTCAGCGTGCCGCCGGTGGAGACGAGATCGACGATGGCGTCCGCGAGCCCGGTGAGCGGCGCCAGCTCCATCGAGCCGTACAGCTTGATGATGTCCACGTGCACGCCCTTGGCCGCGAAGTGCTGCCGCGCCGTCTGCGTGTACTTGGTGGCGACGCGGATGCGCGAACCCTGGCGCACGGCGCTCGCGTAATCGAAGTCCTCGCGCGTGGCCACGCTCATGCGGCAGCGCGCGATGCGCAGGTCCAGCGGGCGATACAGGCCCGTGTTGCCCGCGCCGGCACCGCTCGCGTCGGCCTCGGCGCCGTGCTCGAGCAGCACGTCCAGGCCGGCCACGCCGAGGTCGGCGCCGCCATGCTGCACGTAGGTGGGCACGTCGCTGGCGCGGACCAGCACCACGCGCAGGTCGGCGCGGTTGGTCGCCAGGATGAGCTTGCGGCTCTTCTCGGGGTCGTCCTGAAGCGTGACGCCTGCGGCGGCCAGCAGCGGCAGCGCGTCGTCGAGGATGCGACCCTTCGAGAGGGCGAGGGTGATCATCGGGGCCAAGGTGCAGCGGCGGCGCAACGGTTGCGGGTGCTCGTCACCGGTGCGCGCGCTTCGGGCCGTTCGTCTCGCGCGGGGTGCCTGCGGGTCAGGCGCGCGGTACGCAGCGGCTCCCCGCGGCGCACCGCAGGGAGTTCACGGGTGGTGGTGAGGGGCCGCGCCCGCCTGGGCGGCGTACTCGGCCGGGGTGAACGTCTTCATCGACAGCGCGTGGATCTGTTCGCGCATTCTATCGCCCAGCGCCGCGTAGACCCGCTGGTGCCGGCGCACGCGCGCGAGGCCCTCGAACTCCGGCGAGACGATGGTGGCGAAGAAGTGGCGGCCGTCGCCTTCCACCTCCAGATGCGCACACTGCAGCGCGGCGGCGATGAAGCCGCGCACCTCGTCGGCGGTGGGCTCGGCCATCGGGGCCCTCTTCAGGCGAGGTCGCGCTGGTGCTCGATGACGCGCGAGACGATGCCGTAGGCCACCGCCTCGTCGGCGCTCATCCAGTAGTCGCGCTCCATGTCGGCCAGCACCTTGGCCAGCGGATGGCCGCTCTCGCGCGCGATGACCTTGGCGATGCGCTCGCGGGTCTTGATGATCTCCCTGGCCTGGATGGCGATGTCGGTGGCCGGGCCGCCGGCGCCGCCCGCGGGCTGGTGGATCATGAAGCGCGTGTTGGGCAGGCAGACGCGCCGCTCCTTCGGCGCGGCCAGGAAGATGTGCGTGCCGGCGCTGGCCACCCAGCCGCTGCCGATGGTGGTGACCGGTGCGCGCACGAAGCGGATCATGTCGTGGATGGCGTCGCCGGACTCGACGTGCCCGCCCGGCGAGCTGACGAGCATGTGGATCGGCGCGTCGGACTCCTGCGCCAGCAGGATCAGGCGCTCGCAGACCTGGCGCGCCATCTTGTCGTCGACCTCGCCGAACACGAGCACGAAGCGCGACTTGAAGCTCAGCGTCTCGGTCAGGCTGCCGCGGCCGGTGGGCCTGGCTTCGTCGGGGGCGGGGGTGTCGTTGGGCATGTGGGTCGCTCGAGGGAACGCGGGCTGCGCGGCCGGGAATTATCTGTCGGGCCCGGACGGTCAGGCCCGCAGCTTGTAGCCGCTGGCCAGCAGGCGCAGCGCCAGGGCGGCGACGACGGTGAAGCTGATGCCCACCACCGCCAGGCTCAGCCACGGCGAGACGTCGCTGGCGCCGAAGAAGCCGCGCCGGAAGCCGTCGATCATGTAGAAGAAGGGGTTCAGGTGGCTCACCGCCTGCCACACCGCGGGCAGCGAATGCACCGAGTAGAAGACGCCCGAGAGGAACGTCAGCGGCATGATGATGAAGTTCTGGAACGCCGCGAGCTGGTCGAACTTGTCGGCCCACAGCCCCGCGATGAGCCCGAGCGAGCCGAGCATGCCGGCGCCGAGCGCCGCAAACACCACCACCCACCAGGGCTGCGCCAGCTGCAGCGGCGCGAACCACACCGTGACGAGCAGCACGCCGAGCCCCACGGTGAGCCCGCGCACCATCGACGCACCGACGTAGGCCAGGTACCACGCCCAGTGGTTCAGCGGCGTGACGAGCAGGAACACCAGGTTGCCGGTGATCTTGCTCTGGATCAGCGAGCTCGAGCTGTTGGCGAACGCGTTCTGCAGCACGCTCATCATCACGAGCCCGGGGATCAGGAAGCTCGTGTAGCGCACGCCCTCGAACACCTGCACGCGGTCTTCGAGCACGTGGCCGAAGATCATCAGGTACAGCACCGCCGTGAGCACCGGCGCGGCCACCGTCTGGAAGGCCACCTTCCAGAATCGAAGGATCTCCTTGCGGAACAGCGTTCCCGCTCCGGCAAGCGACAGAGCGGGGGGCGCGTGCGGCGTCGCCGCGAGGGCGGTGGTCATGCGCGCACGATAGCGCAGCGCGAGTTCCAGGGCTGGCGTCAGGCCGGCGCGCGCTTGCCCTGCATGATCTCGACGAACACGTCCTCGAGGTCGGCGCGGCCGATCTCGAGGTCCTCGACGCGCACGTCGGCGGCGCGCAGCGCGGCGAGCGTCGCCTCCACCTCGGCGGCGTCGTGCGTGGCGATCTGCACGATGCGCCCGGTGACGCGCGTCTTCTCGGCCAGCGACGGCGGCAGCGTGTCGTCGCTCTTGAAGCGCATCATCTGATGCGCGGTACCGGCCAGCAGCGCCGACGTGCGGTCCAGCGCCACCACGCGTCCGGCCTTGAGCATCGCGATGCGGCCACACAACGCCTCGGCTTCCTCCAGATAGTGCGTCGTCAGCAGCACCGTGTGGCCTTCCCGGTTCAGCCGTGCGATGAACTGCCACAGCGTCTGGCGCAGCTCGACGTCGACGCCGGCCGTCGGCTCGTCGAGCACGATGACCGGCGGCTTGTGCACGAGCGCCTGCGCCACCAGCACGCGCCGCTTCATGCCGCCCGAGAGCTGGCGCATGTTGGCGTTGGCCTTGTCCGCCAGGCCGAGGTTGGCCAGCAGCTCGTCGATCCACGCGTCGTTGTCGCGCACACCGTAGTAGCCGCCCTGGATGCGCAGCGTCTCGCGCACGCTGAAGAACGGGTCGAACACGAGCTCCTGCGGCACCACGCCGAGCGCGCGGCGCGCCGCGGCGAAGTGTGTGACGACGTCGTGCCCCATCACCGTGACACGGCCCGACGTGGCGCGCGCCAGCCCGGCCAGCACCGAGATCAGCGTCGTCTTGCCGGCGCCGTTGGGCCCGAGCAGGCCGAAGAACTCGCCCGGCTCGATGTCGAACGTGACGCCGTCGAGCGCACGCACCTTGCCGCGCGCGCCGCTGTAGGTCTTGGCCACGTTCTCGAAGCGCACGGCCGGGGTGGAAGGCATGGGGCGCGGATTGTAGGCAGCGGCTTCGCGGCTGCACCGCGCGGGTGCGCGCAGCGTGGCTCGCGCCGGCGCGGTGCCAGAATGCCGCCCGTCATGCCCGACCAGCCCGAAGCCCGCGGCGACGAGGCGCCCCGCGCCGGCCGCCCGAAGAAGGCGCCGCGCCGCACCGCCGAGCGCATCCTCGAGGTGACGCTGGCGCTGTTCAACCGCTTCGGCGAGCCCAACGTCAGCACGACGCTGATCTCGGCCGAGATGAACATCAGCCCGGGCAACCTCTACTACCACTACCCGGCCAAGGACCAGCTCGTCAACGGCCTGTTCGCGCGCTACGAGCGAGCGCTCGCCGAGATCCTCGCCAGCGCCGACGGCATCGAGAACGTCGAGGACGCCTGGCTCTTCGTGCACCTGCTGTTCGAGCTCATCTGGAGCTACCGCTTCCTCTACCGCGACCTGAACGACCTGCTCAGCCGCAACCGCCACCTCGAGACGCACTTCCAGACGGTGCTGCAGAAGAAGACGCAGGCGATGACGGCGCTGCTCGACGGCCTGACACGCGGCGGTGCGGCGCACCTCACCCAAGACGCGGCGGGGCCGATGGCCACGGCGATGGTCGTGGTGCTGACCTACTGGCTCAGCTACGAGTACGTGCGCGACCCGCGGCGTGCGCTCGAGCCCGACAACGCCGCCACGGCGCTGGGCCGCGGCGCGTACCACGTGCTGGCGCTGCTGCTGCCGCACCTGGACGACGCGTCGCGCGCCCACCTGCAGGCGCTGGCGGCAGCGTACGTCGCTCGGTAGACGCCGCCGGGCCCGGCGCCCGGGTGCGCCGGCACGCCTGCGGCATCATTGCCGCCACAAGATCCCCAGGAGGACCGGATGAAGATCATGCAGAAGGCCATCGCGGTGCGCTCGCAGCCCGCCGTTCGCACCGCGCTCGCCGCTTTCGCCGCCGTCGCCGCCGCCACGCTCGCCGGCTGCGCCACCGACCGCGTGCAGCGCCTCGGCGATGCGTTGCACGCCCGGCCCGTGCTCACCGTGCGCCAGGGGGTCATCTCGGTGTCGCCCGAACCGGTGACCGTGTACCTGAGCACGGCCAAGGATCCGATCGTCTGGCGCCTGCCCGGCGGCTTCTCCTTCCCGGCCGACGGCATCACGATCCTCGGCCAGGTGGTCGACGCGCAGGGCCGCGGCGTGCCGCCGAACGAGCGGGCGCTGAAGGACCCGGGTTTGCGCGTGCAACCCGAAGGCCGCACCGCGTTCGCCTGCCGCCTCAACGAAAGCAACCGGCAGGAGTTCGCGTGCGAGCCGGTGAAGGGGCGCGCGGCCGTCGGTGTCTACCGCTACGCCATCCGCGTGATCGACAAGGACGGCAAGCGGATCGAGTGGGACCCGAACATCTTCGCGATGGACTGAGGCCACATCGGCGCTGCGGGCTCAGCGGGGCTCGTCGCCCTCGACGCCGAGTGCGGCGCCGAGCCACGCATCGACCTCGGCATCGACCGCGGCGCGCCCGACGGCCACCTGTGCCGCGAAGGCGTCGTCGCCCAATGCGTGCCGGGCCGTCGTGACGAGCGGCTGCAGGAACCCGTCGTCCTCGGGGTCTCGACGGATCCCCGTGCGCGCGGCCAGCGCCTCGGCCGCCCCGAACAGGCGTGCGCAGGCATCGCTTGCGCCGCGCACGGCGCACAGGCCCGCGCCGACCTCGACCAGGCTCTTGCGCACCGGCAGCGAGCCGAGCGTGCGCGCGGCAACCTCGGCTCGCCGCAGTTGCGGCACCGCCGCCTCCGGCCGGCCCGAGGTGACCGCCACCATCGCCAGGTTCAGGCGCGTGATGGCCACGCTCTCGTGGTCTTCGAGCGCCTCGAGCGCATGCAGCGCCTCGACGTACAGCGCTTCGGCGCGGTCGAGCTGGCCATCGGCGCGGTGCAGCTGCGCCAGCGAGTTGATGGCCACCGCACGCTGGCGGTGCCGCCCCAGTTCGCCGGCCAGTTCCATCGCCGCCTCCTGAATGGCCATCGCCTGGCGACGTTCGCCGACAGCGCCGAGCACGAAGCCCAGCGGCGGCAGCACCGCCGACAGCCTTTCCTTGCGCTCGGGCTCGCCCAGCTCGTGCGCGATGGCGTGGCTCTCCTCGAGGAAGCCGCGCGCCTCGGCATAGCGGCCGAGGTGATAGGCCAGCTGCCCCGCGTCGCACAGCGCGCGGCAGCGTTCGAAGGTGCGGTCGGCCGCCGGCACGCGCGCCAGCGCCTCCACGGTGATGCGGTGGCCGAGCCCGAGCAGGCCGCGCGCGTGCCAGTAGCTCTTCAGCAGGAAGACCAGCCGCAGGCCCTCGGCGAGCAGTGCCGGCTCGCGTGCACACCCGGCGTGCACGGCGAGCAGGTTCTCGCGCTCGGCGTCGAGCATGCCGAGCCAGCGGGCCTGCTGCGGCCCGGCGAGCTGCGCACGCGCCCGGTCGGCGAAACCGACGTAGTGCGCGACATGGCCCCTTCGCGTCGCAGGCTCTTCGCCCGCCTCGGCCAGCTTCTCTGCCGCGTACGCGCGCACGGTCTCCAGCATGCGGTAGCGGGCGCCGCCCGGCTCCATGACGACCAGCGACTTCTGCACCAGCTGCGCCAGCAGGTCCAGCACGTCGGCGGCCGGCAACATGCCGTCGGCACACACCGCCTCGGCCGCCTCGAGCGTCCACCCGCCCGCGAACACCGCCAGGCGCCGGAAGAGCGCGCGTTCGGGCTCGCTGAGCAGCTCGAAGCTCCAGTCGATCAGCGCCCGCAACGTGCGCTGGCGCGGCAGCACGGTGTGGTCGCCGCTGACGAGCAGGCGGAAGCGGTCCGAGAGCCGCTCGGCGATGGCCTGCACCGACAGCGCCCGCGTGCGCGCCGCCGCGAGCTCCAGCGCCAGCGGGATGCCGTCGAGCTGGCGGCAGATCGCTGCCACCGCGGGCCCGTTGGCGGGGTCGAGCCGCCAGCGCGGCTGAACCGCGCTGGCCCGATCGACGAACAGGCGCACGGCCGCGTGGCGCGGCAGCGTCCCGGCCATGCCGTCGTCGCCCGCGGCGGGCACCCCGAGCGTGGGCACCTGATAGATCGTCTCCCCGGCCACCTCGAGCACGTCGCGGCTCGTCGCGAGCACGCGCACGCCGGGCGCCGCCTGCAACAGCCGCTTCGCCAGGTCGGCGCAGGCGCGCACGACGTGCTCGCAGTTGTCGAGGATGACCAGCAGTGCCTTGTCACGCACGAAGGCCAGCACGGCCTCCAGCGCGCTCGCGCCGCGCTCCTCCTTCACGCCGAGCACGCTGGCCAGCGCCTGCGGCACGAGCAGCGGGTCGGCCAGCGGCGCCAGCTCGACGAGCCACACGCCGTCGGGGTACTCGTCCAGCAGCTCGGCGCCGAGCTGCACCGACAGCCGGCTCTTGCCGATGCCGCCCATGCCGAGCAGCGTCAACAGGCGCGTCCTGGCGAGCAGCGCGCGCACTTCGGCCAGCTCGTGCTCGCGGCCGACGAAGGAGTTGAGCTGTTGCGCCAGGTTGTTCGGCGTCGCCTCGAGCGAGCGCAGCGGCGGGAACACCGCACGCAGCGCCGGATGCTGCAGCTGGTACACGCGCACCGGGCTCGCCAGGTCGCGCAGGCGCACGCTGCCCAGGTCCTGGAGCGTGGCCCCGGCCGGCAGGTGGCCGGCGGCGCGCTCGGCCACGGCCTGCGTGACGAGCGTCTGCCCGCCATGCGCCGCGCTCATCACGCGCGCTGCGCGGTTGAGCTCGGGGCCGTAGAAGTCACCGTCGCGGGCCTCGCTCTCACCGCAGTGCACTCCGCAACGCACCTTGAGCGCGAGCACACCTGACCCCGGCGCCCCGGGCGCGGCGCTTTCGCCGCCCGGGCCGCGGGCGCCCGCTGCGCCGGCCAGCGACACCTGCAGGCGCAGCGCCGCGCGCAGCGCCTGCGCCGGCTCGGCGAAGACGGCATGCAGCCCGTCGCCGGTGCTCTTGACGACACGACCACCCTCGCCGAGCACCGCCTCGCGGCTGAGCACGTCGTGCCGCGCCACCGCCTCGCGCATGCGCTCGGGCTCCTGTTCCCAAAGGCGCGTGCTGCCCTCGATGTCGGTGAACAGGAAGGTGCGGAAGGTCGTTTCGGCGATGGGCTCGGCAGTCACGCCTGGCTCGGGCTCACAAGGAACGGCGCGAAGAGGGGCGCGCCGGGGCGCATTGTGCGGGGCGACCGCCCCGCCGCGCCGCGGCCGCACGATGGTGCGGCTGCGGCCCCGGT
>JAHCKS010000075.1 GCA_026125665.1 Rubrivivax sp. | reverse complement strand
GTGATCACCGCCACCTTGGTCTTCGGGTCGTCGTTGACGACGCCCCAGATCTTCGTCAGCTCCCAGTGCAGCCGCGCATTGGTCGCGTTCATCACCTCGGGGCGGTTGATGGTGATGAGCAACACGCCGTTGGGCTTGGAGTCGAACTTGAGGAACTGGAAGTCGGAGTAGTTCATGGCAATCCTTTGGGTAAGAAGTTCAGACGGGGTCCCAGCTGAAGACGATGTTGGAGCTCTCGAGCGGGAAGAAGTTGGGCTTCATCGCCGGCAGCACGCGCTCGGCGATGGTCTCAGGCGTCCAGCCTTCGGCGGTGTGCATGCCGCGCACCGGCCGCGACTGGCTCATCAGGAAGATCTCGTTGCCGCGCACGGCGAAGATCTGTGCCGTGACGTCGGCCGCCGCGTCGCTGGCAAGGAAGGCGGCCACCGGCGCGATCTGCGCGGTGTCGAGCTTCTTGAGCTTCTCGACACGCGCCTGCTGCTCGGGCGTCTCGGTCGGGATCGAGCCGATCATGCGGCTCCACGCGAACGGAGAGATGCAGTTCGAGCGCACGTTGTAGCGCTTCATGTCGCCGGCGATCGAGCGCGACAGCGCCACGATGCCGAGCTTGGCCGCGCCGTAGTTGGCCTGGCCGAGGTTGCCGATCAGGCCCGAGGTGGAGGTCATGTGCACGTAGGCGCCGGAGTTCTGAGCCTTGAAGTGCGTGGCGGCCGCGCGCGAGACGTAGAAGCAGCCGTTCAGGTGCACGTCGATGACGGCCTTCCACTCCTCGAGCGACATCGCGAAGAAGAAGCGGTCGCGCAGGATGCCGGCGTTGTTGACGACGACGTCGATGCGGCCGAAGTGGTCGAGCGCGCACTGCACGATGCGGTGCGCCGAGTCCCACTCGGAGACGCTGTCGGTGGACAGTGCCGCCGCGCCGCCGGCAGCCTTGATCTCGTCGACGACCTGCTGGCCGGGGCTGGCGTCGCTGCCTTCGCCGCTGACCGAGGCGCCGATGTCGTTGACGACCACCTTGGCGCCCTGCGCGGCCATCAGCAGCGCCATGTCGCGCCCGATCCCCCGGCCCGAGCCGGTGACGATGGCGACCTTGCCTTGCAGCATCGTGCCCTTGTTCATGTCGATTGCTCCTGGTTGAAAGACTGCCGCGCTCGGCTCACGACGACGGCAGCCGCAGCACGCTGGTCGCGAGAATGTTGCGCTGGATCTCGTTGCTGCCGCCGTAGATCGGCGCAGGCCGCGCGTTGTAGAAGGTGGTGAGCGCGTCGATGCGGGCGCCGTCGATCTCGATGTCGCCGGGCACCGCGCCGCTGGCGCCGGCGATCTCGACCAGCAGGTCGGCCAGCTTCGAATAGGTCTCGGTGGCGAAGATCTTCAGCATCGACACGTCGGGCCCCAGCGCCTCGCCGCGCTTGACCTGCTCGACGAAGCGCGCGTACAGCGTGCCCAGGTCGGCCACGTCCAGCTCGAGCCGGGTGCAGCGGTCGACGAACACCGGGTCGTCGGCGATGCCGAGCTTGGCGGCGGCGGCCCGCACGCGCCCGAGCGCGTACTGGCTCTGCTTGGGGCTGCCGAGGAAGATGCGCTCGAAGCCGAGCAGCGCCTTGGCAATCGTCCAGCCCTCGTTGAGCCCGCCGACGATGGCCGAGCGCGGCACACGCACGTTGTCGAAGAAGACTTCGCAGAAGTCCTCGCCGCCGGCGATGTTGCGGATCGGCCGGATCGTGATGCCGGGGCTCTTCATGTCGGCGAGCAGGAAGCTGATGCCCTCCTGCTTCTTGGCCGTCTTGTCGGTGCGCACCAGCAGGAAGATGTGGGTCGCGTCCTGCGCCAGCGTGGTCCAGATCTTCTGGCCGTTGACCACGAAGTCGTCGCCGTCGGCGACGGCCTCGGTGCGCAGGCTCGCGAGGTCGGAGCCGGAGTTCGGCTCCGAGTAGCCCTGGCACCAGATGTGTTCGCACGACAGGATGCGCGGCAGGTAGCTCGCGCGCTGCGCATCGCTGCCGTGCTGGATGAGCAGCGGGCCGACCATCACCACGCCCTGGTCGGGCGCACGCGCGACGCCGTGGCGCTCGAACTCCTCGAAGTAGGCGATCAGCTTGTCCGGCGCGAGGCCCATGCCGCCGTGCTGCACCGGCCATGCCGGCGCGAGCCAGCCCTGCGCCGCGAGCACGCGCGTCCAGTCGCGGATCTCGGCCCAGCGCTGGCGGCGCTTGGGGTAGCGCAGCGCCTCGGGGTAGTCCTGCTCCAGGAACCGACGCAGGCGGGCCCGGAAATCTTCGGTGGACAGCGCGTTCCAGTCGGTCGCCGTCATGCGGCGGCTCCTTCGCCCGCGCGGCGGGAGAGCAGGGCGTAGCGGCGCCGCTGCGCCGCCCCGTTGCCGAGCCAGGCCGACAGCACCAGCGCGCGCTGGAGGTACAGGCCCAGGTCGTGCTCATCGGTGAAGCCGATGGCGCCGTGCAGCTGCACCGACTCCTTGGCGATCGTGAGGGCAGCGTCGGAGCCGCGCGCCTTGGCACGCGCGGCCAGCAGCGCCCGCGCCGTGCCGTCGGCCCCGGCATCGAGGGCGGCCAGCGCCTCGGCCACCACGGCCGCGGCGAGCTGCTGCTGGATGTGCATGTCCACCGCGCGGTGCTGCAGGCTCTGGAAGCTGCCGATCGCCTTGCCGAACTGCTTGCGCGTGCGCAGGTAGTCCAGCGTCATCTCCACCATGCAGCAGGCGAGGGCGCAGAGTTCGGCAGCCGCCAGTACCACGGCCTCGTCGTGTGCGCGCGCCAGCGCCTGCTGGGCTTGCTTGCCGCTGGCGAGCAGGTGCTCCGGCGCCACGCCGGCCCGGTCTAGATGCAGCCGGGCCGAGCAAGTGCCATCGGCCAGCGTGACGGGCTCGCAGCGAAGGCCTGGCGTCGAGGCCGGCAGCCAGACCAGGGCCAGCCCGTCGACTGAGGACGCGGTGACGATGTAGCCGCTTGCCGCGCAACCCGGCCGCACGTGTTGCTTGCCGCCGCTCAGGCTCAGCAGGCCCTGGCCGCGCGCGCACACTGTCGCCGGATCGGAAAGTTCGCCGTTCTTGCCGAAGGCGCCTTCGCCGGTGGCGTCCTCCTGCCACGCGACGGCGGGCAGGCTGCTCCCGGCGGCCAGCTCGGCCAGCAGGCGGCGCGCGAGTTCACTGCCTCCGCAGCCCTCGAGCAGCCGCCCCGCGAAGGCGACGACCGGCAGCAGCGGCTCGGGCGCTGCCTGCGCGGCCAGCGCGCCGGCCACCTCGGCCATCTCGGCGAGCCCCTGGCCGTAGCCGCCGGCCGTTTCGGGCGCCAGCAGCCCGGTCCAGCCCTGGCCGGCAAGCGCCGACCAGAAGGCCAGGTCGAAGCCGGGGGCCTTGCCGCGCAGCGCGCGTGCGCGAGAAGTGGGCGACTCCTTGGCGGCGAAGCTGGCCGCGCTGGAACGCAGCAGCTCGAGCTGCTGGCGGTGCTCGTCCGCAACGGCGGCGGCGGTTTCACTCATCGAGATTCGGGCCGGACGGGTTCGCGGGCATCAATACGACTTGGGCAGACCCAGCACCTTCTCGGCGATGAAGCACAGGATCAGCTGCGGGCTGATCGGCGCGACGCGCGGGATCAGCATCTCGCGCAGGTAGCGCTCGACCTGGTACTCCTTCGCGTAGCCGAAGCCGCCGAGCGTGGCCATCGCGCGCTGGCAGGCGGCGAAGCCGGCCTCGGCGGCCATGTACTTGGCCGCGTTCGCGTCGGCGCCGCAGTCCTTCTTCTGGTCGTACTTCCAGGCCGCGCGCATCGCCATCAGCCAGGCCGCCTCGAGTTCCATCCACGACTGCGCGAGCGGATGCTGGATCGACTGGTTCTGGCCGATCGGGCGGTCGAAGACGATGCGCTCCTTCGCATACTTGGCCGCGCGTTCGAGGGCCACCTGCCCGAGGCCGACGGACTCGCCGGCGATCAGGATGCGCTCGGGGTTCATGCCGTGCAGGATGTACTCGAAGCCGCGGCCTTCCTCGCCGATGCGGTCTTCCAGCGGCACCTTCAGCCCGTCGATGAAGAGCTGGTTCGAGTCGACCGCCTTGCGGCCCATCTTGTCGATCTCGCGCACCTCGACGAACTCGCGGTCGAGGTCGGTGTAGAACAGGCTCAGGCCGAGTGTCGCCTTGGGGCATTGCTCCACCGGCGTCGTGCGCGCCAGGATCAGCATCTTGTTGGCGACTTGCGCGGTGGAGATCCATACCTTCTGGCCCGACAGCACGTAGTGGTCGCCGGTGCGTTCGGCGCGCGTCTTCAGCTTCGTGGTGTTCAAGCCCGTGTTGGGCTCGGTGACGGCGAAGCAGGCCTTCTCCTTGCCCGCGATCAGCGGCGGCAGCATGCGGCGCTTCTGCGCGTCGTTGCCGAACACCACCACCGGCTGCAGGCCGAAGATGTTCATGTGCACCGACGAGCAGCCGGAAAGCCCCGCGCCCGAGCGCGAGATCGCGGTCATCATCACCGTGGCCTCGGTGATGCACATGCCGCTGCCGCCATACTCCTGCGGCATGCAGATGCCGAGCCAGCCGCCCGCGGCCAACGCATCGTAGAAGTCGAACGGAAAACCGCCTTCGCGGTCGCGTGCCAGCCAGTAGTCGTCGCCGAACCTCGCGCAGACCTTGCCGATCGCTTCGCGGATCGATTCGTGTTCCCGGTCGTCGGTGAAATCCATGGTGGGTGTCAGATCAAAAGGTCATGGCGAGACGGGTGCCCTGGTCGATTGCTCGCAGGGCGTCGAGTTCGGCCGCGAGATCGGCGCCGCCGATCACGACCGGTGCGACGCCGAGGTCGCGCAGCTGCGCGGCGAGCGCGTTCTCCGATTCCTGCCCGGCGCAGACGACCACCGTGTCCACTTCGAGCAGCTGCAGCTCGCCCTTGATGCGCAGGTGCAGGCCGGCATCGTCGATGCGTTCGTAGGTGCAGCCCGACAAGGTCTGCAGGCCGCGCTGTTCGAGCCGGGCACGCAACGCCCAACCGGTGGACAGGCCGAGCGTGCGCCCCGGCTTCTCGGGCTTGCGCTGCAGCAGGGTGACGGTGCGCAGCGGACGCGGCGCGACCGGCTGGGCCAAGCCGCCGGGTGCCTCGGCGGAAGTCGAAACGCCCCACTCGCGGAAGAAGCCGCCGACTTCGCCGATGGCCGCATGGCCGTTGTGCTGGGCCGGCTCGGACTCCTCGTGCAGCAGGTACTCCGCCACGTCGAAGCCGATGCCGCCGGCGCCGATCACCGCCACGCGGCGACCGGCCTTCCTGCGGCCCGCAAGAAGGTCGGCGTAGCCGATCACCTTCGGATGGTCGAGCCCAGGGATGTCCGGCACGCGCGGGCGCACGCCGGTCGCGACGACGACATGGTCGTAGTCGCCGCGCGCCAGCTCGTCCGCCGCGGGCCGCCGGTTCAACCGCACCGCCACGCCGCCGTCGGCCACACCGGCGCGGAAGTAGCGCAGCATTTCATTGAACTCCTCCTTGCCGGGCACGGCGCGGGCTAGGTTGAGCTGGCCGCCGATCTCGCCGCCCGCCTCGAACAGCTCGACCGCGTGGCCGCGCTGCGCCGCCGTCACCGCGCAAGCCAGGCCGGCCGCGCCGGCACCGACCACCGCGACGCGGCGGCGCCCCCGGCTGGGCGGCATCTCGTCGAACTCGAGTTCGCGCCCGGCGCGCGGGTTCACGAGGCAGGAGGTCGGCTGCGAAGTGAAGATGAAGTCCAGGCAGGCCTGGTTGCAGGCGATGCAGGTGTTGATCGCATCGGGCCGGCCGGCGGCCGCCTTGTTGACGAACGCGGCGTCGGCGAGGAAGGGGCGCGCCATCGACACCATGTCGGCGTCGCCCGAGGCGATGATCTCTTCGGCGACCTCGGGCGTGTTGATGCGGTTGGAAAGGATGAGCGGAATCTTCAGCGCCTGCTTGATGCGCGCCGCGGCGAAGCGGAACGCCGCGCGCGGCACCATGTAAGCGATGGTCGGGATGCGCGCCTCGTGCCAGCCGAAGCCGGTGTTGATCACGTCCGCCCCGGCGGCCTCGACGGAGCGCGCCAGCGCGATCACCTCGTCGGCGGGGGCGCCGCCTTCGACGAGATCGAGCGCGGAGATGCGGTACATGATCAGCGCCGCGGGGCCGAGGCGCTCGCGCGTGCGGCGCACGGCCTCCACGGCAACGCGGTGGCGGTTCTCGACGCTGCCGCCGAACTCGTCGGTGCGGTTGTTGCAGCGCAAGGCAGCGAACTGGTTCAGGAAGTAGCCTTCCGAGCCCATGATCTCGACGCCGTCGAAGCCCGCACGCATCGCCAGTTCCGCGCAGCGGGCGTAGTCGTCGATCGTCTGCCAGACCTCGGCCGTCTCGAGCGGGCGCGGCACGCGGCGGTTGATCGGCGAGGGGATGTTCGAGGCGCCCACCAGCGCGGGCGTCTTGCCGTAGCGGCCGGTGTGCAGCACCTGCAGCAGGATCTTCCCGCCGGCGGCGTGCACGGCCTGCGGGATCGGCCGCAGCGCGTCGGCCTCGGCTTCGGAGACGAGGATCGGGCCGTGCTCGTCGAGCTTGGCTGCCTCGTTCATCGCGAAGCCGCCGGTGACCATCAGCCCGGCGCCGCCGCGCGCCCGTTCGGCGTAGAACGCGGAGAGCCGCTCGGTGCTGCGGTCCAGCCGCTCGATGCCGGTGTGCATCGAGCCCATCAGCGTGCGGTTGCGCAGCGTGTGCGCACCCAAGCGCAGAGGAGCGAGCAGCGAGGGAAAGGAAGGACGTGCGGGCATGGTGGCGCCCCGAACAGGGGCTAACTAACGTATGTTCGATGAGGATGATATAGTGCCCGCAGGAGCTTCGCCACGCCGAAGCCCGAGGGAATTCCCCAGCGGTTGGCGCTGCGGGCCGCCCGCGCAACCAACCCACGATCGACCGATGCCGACCGACGATTCAAGGCCCGCGGCGCTGGCCGAGGCCTACCTGAGACCGGGCCGCTTCATCGACAGTGATCACCCCGCGGTACGTGCGTTCGCGCGGCAGCATGCCGACCCCCGAATGCCGCCGCGTGACATCGCAGTGTTGCTGTACTACGCCGTGCGCGACGGATTCCGCTACGACCCATACCAGTTCGACATGTCCGAATCGGGGCTGAAGGCGAGCCGCGTCGTCGAGAACGGCTTCGGCTTCTGCGTGCCGAAGGCCGCCTTGCTCGCGGCGGCGGCGCGCGCGAGCGGGGTGCCCGCACGGCTCGGCTTCGCCGACGTGCGCAACCACCTCACGAGCCAGCGGCTGCGCGACATGATGAAGACCGACCTGTTCGTCTTCCACGGCTACGCCGAACTGCTGATCGACGGCGCTTGGCGCAAGGCGACGCCGGCGTTCAACCTTGCCCTGTGCGAGAAGGCCCAGGTCAAGCCGCTCGAATTTGACGGCGATGGCGACTCCATCTTCCACGAGTTCGACGCCCTGGGCCGCCGCCACATGGAGTACGTCAACGATCGCGGCAGTTTCGCCGACGTGCCGCGCGAGGAGATGCTGGCGGTGTTTCACGAGGTGTACCCGAACTATCGCGACTGGATTCAGGAGTCCGCCGCCGGCGACTTCGAGCGCGAGGTCGACACGGGCGCGGCCACGTGACCGCCGGCGCTGCCCTGCAGCGACAGGAGTTTCCCGGCTTCGCCGGCGGGGCCTGGGTGGCCGACGTCGGCGGGCCGCCGTCCGCACCGACTGTGCTGCTGCTCCATGGAGGCGGGCAGACCCGTCATGCCTGGGGCGGCACCGCGCTGGCGCTGGCCCGCGCCGGCTGGCGGGCGGTGGCACTGGACCTACCGGGCCACGGCGATTCGGCCTGGCCCCCCGATGGTGACTATCGCATCGAGACACTGGCGCGCGAGATGGCTCGCTTCGCGTGCGCGCTGGGGCAGCCGCTGGCGCTGGTCGGCGCCTCGCTCGGCGGCATGATCAGCATGGCCATGGTCGCGCGCGACGATGCGCCGCCCGTGGCCGCGATCGCGTTGGTGGACATTGCTCCGCGCATCGAAGCGGTGGGTGTGGACCGCATCGTCGACTTCATGCGCGCGCACCCGGACGGCTTCGCGACGCTGGAGGATGCCGCGCGCCACATCGCCCAGTACCGCGGCCGTCCCGTCGTGGCCAACCCGCGCGGGCTGGGCAAGAACCTGCGCCGCGCCGCCAACGGCCGTTGGCACTGGCACTGGGATCCGCGGCTGATGAACGACGACAACCACAGCCACCGCAACGATCCGGCCTACTTCGAGCGTGCACTCGCCGGCTATGCCGGCGAGTTGATGCTCATCCGCGGCGCGCGCAGCGACGTGATCAGCGAGGCCGGCGCTGAGCGCTTCCGCCAGACCTTCCCGCGCGCACGCTTCGCCAACCTCGCGGGGGCTGGTCACATGGTCGCGGGCGACGCCAACGACGTGTTCAGCCGCACCGTGATCGAGTTTCTCGCCGCCGTGATGCCCGCCTCGCGGCCCACCAGCGGCCACAGCCAGCCGGGAGAACCCACGCGATGAGTCTGCGATCCTTCACCTTGCACGACCTGATCGAGCGCAACGCGGCGCAGCACGGCGCACGCACCGCCTTCGTCGCCGACGGCGAACGCGTCAGCCACGCGGAGTTCGCGGCGCGCGGCGCGCAGCTCGCTGCCGGCCTGGCGGCCGCCGGCGTCGGCCGCGGCGACCGCGTCGCGGTGCTGGCCCACAACGGGCTGGCCTTCGTCGACCTCCTGGCCGCCGCCGCACGCCTCGGGGCGATCCTCGTCCCCATCAACTGGCGACTGTCGGCCGAGGAGGTGGCGCATGTGCTGGCGGACACCACGCCGCGGCTGCTCGTCGCCGCGCCGGAGTTCCACGCGCTGCTGGCCGCGGCCGATCTGGCTGCAGTGCAGCGCATGACGACCGCCCCCGACGCCACCGCGCCGTGGCAGCCGCTGGCATCGCTCTACCGCGACGAAGCCCCAGTGCCCGCCGCGCCGGTCGACGACGATGCCGGCCTCGCGGTCGTGCACACCGCCGCCGTGGGCGGGCGGGCACGTGGCGCCCTGCTGACGCACCGCGGTCTGCTCGCGGCCGCGCACAAGCAGGTCCATGCCTGGGGCTTGACGGCCGACGACGTTCAGGCCGGCGTGCTTCCGCTGTTCCACCTCGCCGGCATCGGCATGACGCTGGCGCTGCTGGCCGCGGGCGGGGCGTCGCTGCTGATGGCGCGCTTCGACCCCAAGGCCCTGGTGGAGGCCTCCGACGTGCACGGTGCCAGCGTGTTGGGTTCGTTCCCGCCGATGCTGAGCAGCGTGCTCGATGCGGCGGCGGCGGCGGGCTCCCCGCTGCGCTCGTTGCGCGTCGTCAGCGGCATCGACTCGCCGCAGACGCTCGAGCGTTTCGCGTCGGCATGCCCGCACGCCGATTTCTGGGTTGCCTATGGCCAGACCGAGACCTCGGGTTCGGTGACCATGGGCCGCTGGCGCGACCGCCCCGGCAGCGCCGGCCGGCCGGTGGAGCAGCATGTCGTCCTGCTGGTCGACGACGAGGACCGCCCGGTGGCGGCCGGCGCCACGGGAGAAATCGTCGTGCGCGGGCCGATGGTGTTCGCCGGCTACTGGGGGCTCGAGGACGACAATGCCTTCACCTTCCGCGGCGGCTGGCACCACACCGGTGACATGGGCCGCTTCGACGACGAAGGCTTCCTCTGGTACGCGGGCCGCTCGCCCGCCAAGGAACTCATCAAGCCCGGCGGCGAGAACGTCTACCCGGCGGAGGTGGAGCGCGCGCTGCGCGAGCACCCCGAAGTGCGCGAAGCCGTGGTCTTCGGCGTGTCGGACGCACAGTGGGGCGAGGCGGTGAAAGCGGTCTGCGTGCGCACGCCCGGCTCGCAGCTCGTCGCCGAGTCGCTGATCGAGTTTGTCGGCCAGCGCATCGCACGGTACAAGAAGCCCAAGCACGTGGTGTTCGTCGAGGCGCTGCCCGTGTCGGCGGCCGGAGCGCCCGATCGCGCGGCGGTGAAGGCGGCCCACGGCGGATGAGCGGCTGATATGCGGCTGATGAGCGACGGCTGGTGAGTGGCTTCTGCCGGCGGCGCCGTTGCTGCCCGCCAGCCCGGCTCAGCCGGGTGTGCTCAGGCCGCCGTTGACGCTCAGCGTCTGGCCGGTGATCGCGTCCGACTCGGGCCCTGCGAAGAACGCCGCTGCGTGGGCGATGTCGGCGCAATGCACCGGAAACAGCATGCGCCTTTTCAGGTTCTGCAGCATGCCGTCGTGGTGGCCGGCCAGGGCCGGCGACGCGCCGCCCCAGCGCGGCTCGGCGTCGGCGATGTAGCTCATTGCGACGGCATTGATGCGGATGCCGTCGCGGCCGAGTTCGCGCGCCAGCACGCGGCACATCTGCATCATGCCGCCGGTGGCGCCGCCGATGAACGACTCGCCCACCGTGGCCACCCGGCCCGCGTCGGTGCCGATGGCCACGATTTTGCCGCGCTTGCGCGTACGCATCGCCGCAGCGGCGGCCTGGATCACGTGCGCGCGGCTCAGCCAGTGCGAGCGGATGTAGGCGTCGAAGTCCTCGCCTTGCATGTCGAGAAACAGCTTGAAGGCCAGCGAGTCGCTGCTGGCCCCCGCGCCGCTTGCCGCGAGCACGTCCAGGCGACCGTGGCGTTGAACGATGCGCCCGACCATCGCGTGCACCGCGGCGCGGTCGCCGAGGTCGGCAGCCTCGAATTCGGCGCTGCCGCCGGCCGCGGCGATCTCCTGCGCCACCGCCAGCCCTGCCTCGGCGTTGCGGCCGTTGACCACCACGTGCGCGCCGCGGCGCGCCAGTTCGAGCGCGATCGCGCGGCCGATGTAGGCCGTGGCCCCGGTCACCAGTGCGATCGACGATTGCAGCGAAGGCGAGTTGCCCATACGATTGAATCTAACATGCGTTTGGTAGACTATTCTGCAGGAGAAGCGATCGGATGGGCAATCGTGAGGCGGTGATCGTGGGGGTGGCGGACCTGCCGCTGAAGGATGGCAAGGTCGTGCAGCCGATGTCTGTTCTGCAGGCGCAGGCGCTCTGCGCGCGCGATGCCCTGGCCGACGCCGGCATCCCCATGCGAGAGGTCGATGGTCTGCTGACCGCCGGCCTGTGGGGCGTGCCGGGACCAGGCCAACTGGCGACCGTGACGCTGTCGGAATACCTCGGTATCGTGCCGCGCTTCGTTGACGGCACGAACATCGGCGGCTCGGCGTTCGAGGCGCATGTCGCGCACGCCGCCACCGCCATCGAAGCCGGCCGCTGCGAGGTGGCGCTGATCACCTACGGCAGCCTGCAGCGCAGCGAAGCGAGCCGCAATCTGGCCGGCCGGCCGTCGGTGCTGACCATGCAGTACGAAACACCCTGGGGCATGCCCACGCCGGTCGGCGGCTACGCACTCGCGGCGATGCGCCACATGCACGAGTACGGCACCACCCCGCGGCAGCTCGCCGAAATCGCCGTTGCCACGCGCAAATGGGCGGCGCTGAACCCGGCGGCGACGATGCGCGGCCCGCTGTCGATCGACGATGTGCTCGCCAGCCCGATGATCTCGGACCCGCTGCACCTGCTCGACGCCTGTCTGGTCACCGACGGCGGCGGTGCCGTGGTGATGACCACCGCCGAATATGCGCGCGCGATCGGCCATCGCAAGCCGGTGCACGTGCGCGGCTGCGGCGAGGCGCATACGCACTGGACGATCGCCGCGATGCCCGATCTGGCACGGCTGACCGCCGCCGAGATCGCCGGCCGCGACGCCTTCGCGCGAGCCGGGATCGGGCATGCGGACATCGACGTCGTCGAGGTCTACGACTCGTTCACGATCACCGTGCTGTTGACGCTAGAAGCGCTGGGCTTCTGCAAGCGCGGCGAAGGCGGTGCCTTCGTGTCGGATCAGCGCACCGCGCCGGGCGGCGCGTTTCCGATGAACACCAACGGCGGCGGGCTGTCCTACGCGCACCCGGGCATGTACGGCATCTTCCTGCTCATCGAGGCGGTGCGGCAGCTGCGCGGCGAATGCGGCGAGCGCCAGGTGAAGGATGCCGCCACCGCGCTGGTCCACGGCACCGGCGGCACGCTGTCCAGCGGCGCCACCTGCATTCTTTCGACGCACTGACATCGGACTGCCCACCATGTACGACAAACCCCTGCCCGTCGTCGACCCCGAGAGCGCGCCGTACTGGGCGGCGCTGCGCGAGCGCCGTCTCATCCTCAAGCACTGCCGCGACTGCGGGCGCCACCACTTCTACCCGCGTGCGCTGTGCCCGCACTGCCACAGCGACGCGCTCGAGTGGTCGGACGCACGTGGCACCGGCAGCATCTACAGCTACACCGTCGCGCGGCGGCCGGCCGGCCCGGCGTTCAAGGCCGACGCGCCCTACGTGGTTGCGGTGGTCGAGCTGGACGAGGGCGCGCGGATGATGACGAACATCGTCACCGACGATGTGGAGTCGGTTCGCATCGGCCAGCGGGTGGCGGTGGCCTACGAGGCGGTCACCGACGAGATCACGCTGCCCAAGTTCAAGGCGGCCTGAACCGAGGCCGCCGGTCATGGATTTCGAAGTCGACGCCGACACCCGGGCCATCGGCGAGGCAGTGCTGCGCTTCGTCGAACGCGAGGTGTTGCCGCTGGAGGACGAGCATCGCGCCGTGCTGGCCAGCGAACGCACGTTGTTCCAGACCGACGGCCGCTTCGTGCCCGAGGTGCTGGCGCTGCGCCGGCGCATCCGCATGCGTTCGGCCGAACTGGGTTACTACAACCTGTTCGGTGCCGAAGCGCTGGGCGGCGCGGGCCTGGGGGCGCTGGCGATGGCGCACATCCAGGAGCTGCTGAACCACCGCTTCGGGCCCGGGCGGCCGCTGATCCAGACCGTGGTGCTGCCTTCGCCGTTCACCAACGGCCTGTCGCCGGTGCTGCGGCACCTGGAGCCGGCGGTGGTCGCGCGCCATCGCGAGGGCATCGCCAGCGGCGACAAGACGCTGTGCTTCGCCTTGAGCGAACCCGACGCCGGCTCCGATGTGTTCGCGATGAAGACGCGCGCGGTGCGCGACGGCGGGCACTGGGTGTTGAACGGCACCAAGCAGTGGATCACCAACTCGCCCTACGCCGACTACGCGATGGTCTTCGCGCTGACAGACCCCGAGGCCGCGGCGCGCCACCAAGGCGGGGTGACGGGCTTCTTCGTCGACACAAAGACGCCCGGCTTCACGGTACCTCGCCTGATCAACACCATGGGGCACCTGGGCGGCGATACCGGCGTGGTGGTACTCGACGGCGTGCGTGTGGCTGACGACCACCGGCTGGGCGCCGTCGGACGCGGCCTGGCGGTGGCGATGGACGGCGTGAACGCCGGCCGCATCGGCATGGCGGCGAGCTGCCTGGGGCTCGCGCGCTGGGCGCTGGACCAGGCGCTTGAGTACGCCAAGGTGCGCAAGACGCAGGGCGTGCCGATTGCCGAACACCAGGCCATCCAGTTCATGCTCGCGGACAGCGCGATGGACATCTACGCCGCCAAGTCGATGATCCAGAACTGCGCCTGGCGCATCGACCGCGGGGACGCCGCCACCGCGCAGGTGAGCATGGTCAAGGCCTTTGCCACCGAGATGCTCGGCCGCGTGATGGACCGCAGCATCCAGGTGCACGGCGCGATGGGGTTGACCAACGAGCTGCGCATCGAGGAGGGCTGGCGCTTCGCCCGCGTGATGCGCATCCCCGACGGCACGGCCGAGATCCAACGGCGCACCATCGCGCGGCAGTTGCTGAACGGGCGGGCCGACTTGTAGGCTGTCGTGTGGCGAAGGGGACGCACTGACCATGGCTGGGCCCGTGATCGAGACCAGGCGCATGGCCGGCGCGGGAGGGCCGTCACCTCCAGTGGCACGCGCAGGCCGCCATGCGCGATGGGTGAGTTGCAGGCGCCGCTCGGCTGTGCAGGAAAAGGCGCGAGCCGGCTGAGAGTCCTCCGATGGCCAAACTCACCCCATCGTGGCAGCAGGCGGTCGAGGCCGCGGCCGCGCTGGTGGGCGAGCCGGTGGTGCTGCTCGACGCGGCCAGCGCTCGCATCGTGCACGTGAACGCGGCCTTCGCAGCGTGCTCGGGTCAGCCCGCGGACGCCGTCGTCGGCCGCAGCCTGGGCGACCTCGACGGTTGGCCGGACGCCGGCGGCGTTCAGGAGATCCTGGCCGATCTGCAAGGTCCCGGCGCGATCCGCGAGACGTGGCTCGCACTGCGTCAACGGGACGGGCGCGAGGTGTCGCTGCCGGCGCGTGCAGGCCGGATCGGCCCGCGGGGATCTCATCTGCAGATCGTCGGCCAGGCGGAGGGCGACGCCGCTCAGGCCGAGCGTGTGGCCGTGTTCCGGCATGTGCCGGTCGGCCTGGCGCTCACGCGGTCGCAGCGTTTCGTGCAGGTCAATCCGGCCTTCGAGCGGATCTTCGGCTGGCGGCCTGGCGAACTGGCCGGGCAGCCGGGGCGGGCCGTGTGGCCCAGCGACGAAGCGTACGAAGAGATCGGCAGGCGCGTGGGGCCGGGGCTGCGGCGCGGCGAGATCGTCGAGGTGGAGCCGGTCGAGCTCGCCGGCCGCGACGGCCTCACCCGGCAGCTGCGGATGGTCGCCGTGGCAATGGCTCCCCAACTGGGCATCGACGGCGGCACGCTGTGGATCTGCGAGGACGTGAGCGAACGGCTGCGCCTGAGCCGTGAAATGGCCGATGCGCGCCGGCGCGCCGATGAAGCCAGCCAGGCCAAGAGCCAGTTCCTGGCCAACATGAGCCATGAACTGCGAACGCCGCTCAACGCCATCCTCGGTCTTGCGCGGCTGCTCCAGCAGGACCCATCCGTCCAGAGCGCACACGCCCGCCATGTCGGGCTGATCGCCGACGGCGCCACCGCGCTTTCCGCAGTCGTGTCCGACATTCTCGACCTGTCGAAGATCGAGGCCGGCCGCGTGACGCTCCACTTGGCGCCGTTCGACCTGCACGAACTGGCGCGGTCGGTGCAGGCATCGTTCGGCGTGCTGGCGGCCACGCGCGAACTCGGGTTCGCGCTGGACATCGCGCCGGACGTGCCCCGCGTCGTCGTGGGCGATGCCCATCGCGTGCGCCAGGTTCTCGCCAACTTCGTCAACAACGCGCTGAAGTTCACGGCGGTGGGCGAGGTGCGCATCACGTTGTCGGCCGGTGAGGCATGCGCCGTGCGCATCGAGGTGCACGACACCGGGCCCGGGTTCGACCAGGCGACGCGGGAGCGGCTCTTTCAGCCGTTCAGCCAAGCCGACGATTCGACCACCCGCCGCCATGGCGGCACCGGCCTCGGCCTGGCGATCTGTCGCGAGCTCGCGGCGTTGATGGGCGGCCATGTCGGCGCCGTCGGGCGGCCGGGCCAGGGCAGTACGTTCTGGCTCGAACTGCCGCTCGAACCTTCGGCCGACGAACCGGCGAAGTCGGACTTCGCGCCGTTCGACGAGCGTGCGCTTGACGGCGTGCGCGTGCTGGTGGTCGAAGACGATCCGGTGAACCTGCTCATCTGCACCGCGCTGCTCGAGCGCTCCGGCGCGCGTGTGGCCGAAGCCGGCAATGGCCTCGAGGCTCTGCATTCAGTGGAGGCGGCCGCAGCGGCCGGCGAGCCGCATGACGTGGTTCTGATGGACTTGCAGATGCCCGTGCTCGGTGGCATCGACGCAACCCGCCGGCTGCGCGAGCGCTGGCCCGCAGCGGCGCTCACGGTGATCGGCCTGTCGGCGGCAGCGTTCACGTCGGAGCGCACGCGCGCCCTGGAGGCCGGCATGGACGATTTCGTTGCCAAGCCGATCGAACCGCGCCGGCTGGAGCGCGCCATCCTGCGGGCCTTGGGCAAGCGCCGCCGCGACGCCGCGGCATAGCGGGCGAGTTGCGCTACAACCCGCGTGCCCGTGGATACCGGAAGGATCAAGCCCGTGCAGCCATCGACACTTCGTGTGAGCCGCCTCGCCGGTGCCATCGGCGCCGAGGTCGACGGGTTCGACGCTGCACGGGCGCCGCTGGACGCCGAGCTCGTCGCGCAGCTGCGCACCCTGTGGCTCCAGCACGGCGTGGTGTTTCTGCGCCGGCAGCAGCTCGACAGCGACCAGTTCCTCGCGTTCGCGCGCACCATCGGCACTCCGGTGGAGTACCCCTTCGTGCGCGGCATCGACGGCTACCCGCACATCATCGAAGTCAAGAAGCTGGAGCACGAGCGCGTCAACTTCGGCGGCGTCTGGCACACCGACACGGCCTACCTCGAACGGCCGCCGATGGCGACGCTGCTGCTGGCGCGTGAAGTGCCCCCGCAAGGCGGCGACACCCTCTTCGCGAGCCAGACGGCGGCCTACGAAGCCCTGTCCGAGGGCATGCGGCGGCTGCTCGACGGGCTGCGTTGCGTGAACAGCTCGGCGAAGGCCGATACGTCGCGCACGCGCGAGGACCGCATCGCCGAGGTGGGCCGCGAGCAGCGCAGCACCTACGAGGCCGAGCACCCCGCGGTCCGCGTGCACCCGGAGACGGGCCGCCGCGCGCTCTACATGAACGCCGGCCACACGGTGCGCTTCGCCGGCATGACCGATGCCGAGAGCGCACCGTTGCTGCAGTTCCTCCACGAGCACCAGCGCAAGGAGGAGTTCACCTGCCGCTTCCGCTGGGAAGCGGGATCGCTGGCGCTGTGGGACAACCGCTGCACCCAGCACTATCCGATCAACGACTATCACGGCCACCGGCGCGTGATGCACCGCATCACGCTGGAGGGCGACGTTCCCCGCGGCATACTCTGAGGGCGGTCGGCGAGCCGTGCGCCTGGCGGGAACGTGTTGCCATGCGTGCTTCCCGAAAGAGTTGTCAGGCCGTCCGGCCGGCAGCGAGTGCGGCCGCGGCTTCATTGCGGATGATGTGCAGTTCGGCAATCATCGAATCGATTGCGTGAAGGCGCTGCTGCAGTGAACGGACGAAAGCGCGCAGATCGGTTCCATCGTCGACCGATGGGCCCGACGTCGGTTGGCCAAGCCACTTCAGACCCTTGCGGCACTCCGCAAGCGACAGTCCCATCGCCTTGAAGCGTTGCAGCAGTTCCAGCGTCCGAAGTTCGGTTGGGCCGTAGACGCGCGCGCCGTTGATGCGCCGCGGCAGCAGCAGCCCCAAGGACTCGTAGTGCCGGACGGCGCGCGCCGTGATTCCGACGCGCCGGCAGGTCTCGAAGATGCCGAGCGGCATCACGTCCGAGGCTTGCGCCCCCCGTTCCCGAACCGCTCTTCCTGCCGGCCTGGCAGGCGGCGTCGACCGACGTGCAGGCATGACGCTCAGCAGGACTTGGGCAGGCCCAGCACGTGCTCGCCGATGTAGTTCATCAGCATCTCGTTGTCGATCGGTGCGATCTCGAGCAGGCGGATCATGGGCCACAGCGTCACCACATCGTAGTCGCGATCGAAGCCGTAGCCTCCTGGACCGAACTCGCAGGTGATAGGCATGAACGGCCCGCACGTGCTCAACTCGTTCCTCTACGCTTCGATGCCTTTCGATGCCGAGAAGCAGTTCGATCCGGGTCGCTCTGGTGAGAACCTTCCCGCTGGTGGTCGTCGCCAACCCGGCAAAGCCCTTTGGACCTCGTCGGCGGACAGGTCGGCCTGGCCCTGGCGGGCCGTGGTTCCAGGTTGTGGCCTGCAACGCGCCGTACGCACCGCGAGGCACGCCGCCCGAGATCGTGCAGCGGCTGAGTGCTCAGGTGGCCAAGCCGCCGGAGGAGCGTGAGGTGCGGCAGCGCATGCTCGATCTGGGGCACGAGCCGGCCGCAGGCAACCCCGCCCGACTCGCCGCGTTCGTGCACTCGGAGTGGTAGAAACGGGGCTGAAGGCGGAGTGACGGCGCAGTGACGGCGGATTGGGTCAGTCCTGCGCGCTGAAGCCCGACGCCTTGACGACCGCGCCCCAGCGGTCGAGCTCGGATCGCATCGCCGCCGCCATCGCCGCCGGCGTGCTGCGCGTCGTGTCCATGCCGAAGCCGGCGAACGCGTCGCGCAGGTCCGGGCGCTGCACGGCGGCGTCGATGGCGGCGGCGGTCCGCTGCACCCACTCCGCGGGCGCCTGGCGCGGCATCAGCACGCCCAGCCACGACACGGCGGCGACATCCGGGTAGCCGGCTTCGGCCATCGTCGGCGAATCCGGCATGAAGCGGTCGCGCTGCGCTCCGGTCGTCGCCAGCACGCGCAGGCGACCGCCCTTGGTGTGCGGCAGCACCTCGCCCACCGGGTTGATGCTGACAGGGACCTGGCCGCCGAGAAGATCCTGGATCGCCGGCGCTCCGCCCTTGTACGAGACGTGCGTCACCTCCACGCCGGCGCTGCGCGCCAGCATGACCGCGGCGAAGTGCGTCGGGCTGCCGGCCGAGTTGTTGGCGATCAGGGCTTGGCGCGGGTTGTCCTTCCACCAGGCGACGAGCTGCTTCACGTCGGCCACCGTCGCCGGCAGCCCGGGGCCGGCGGCCAGCACGTACGACGAGCGCGCGCATTGCGCCACCGGCGTAAAGTCGGCCAGCGGGTCGTACTTCAGCCGCTGGTAGCTGTGCGGGTAGATCGTGAGGACGAAGTCGGGGACGAACATCATCGTCAGCCCGTCCGGCTCGGCGTTCCTCACCGACTCGATCCCCAGGCGCCCGGCCGCGCCCGGCCGGTTGTCGACGATCAGGCCGCCCGGGAAGTGCTCGCGGATGCGCTCGCCGAGGGCACGCGCCGCCGCATCGCTGCCGCCGCCGGCCGGAAAGGGCACCACCATGCGCGCCAACTTGGCGGGAGACTGCGCGCGGGCGAACCCGCCCAGAGTCGTGCACGCGAGCGCGGCCGTGGCTTCGAGCAATGTTCTGCGGCTGGTCATGGCGGCGTCCGATCGTGGTCGAGGTGGGGTAGCGTCATCGGGTTGCGGCGGGGAGGGTCCGCCCTCTCAGCCGGGAACGGCCTCGACGGCCTGAAGTTCGTACACCGCCTCGACGTTCGTGAGATCGAGGTCGCGGCCGGCGGGCGGCGCGCCGGCCTCGTGCTCGCGGATCATCTCGAGCAGGCGGCGGCGGCCGAAGGCGAGCGCCCTGTCGGTGACCGCGAGCTGTTCGCGCGTGCGACCGCGGATGCCCTGGCTTTCGATGGCCATCAGGTCCTCGCCGAAGATGCTGGTCAGCATCGTGTCGCCGACGATGCCCGACAGGCTCTCGCCGCGCTCCATCGCGCGGCGGTTCTGGCCCCAGCGGTTGTCGGCCGTGCGCGGCCCGAGGTGGGCCATGAAGTCGTTGAGGTCGGGCACACCGGCCAGGCCGCGCATCGCGAAGCCGTCGGGCGCGAGCGGCCCGGTGCGGTTGTAGAACACCATCCACAGCAGCGTGTGCTCGTCGTCGATGGGCACCGAGATCTGAAGTCCCTTGTCGGCCGTGGCGCCCGGCTCGAGCGTGTGGTGCTGGATGAACGGCGCGATGAAACGGAAGTGCGTGCGCTTGATGGCGTCGACGTTGCTGTGGACGAAGCCGTAGGGCGTGGCCTCGACGAGCGTCTGCGGATAGTCGTAGTTCACGCCGTTGTCGAGCGTGCGTCCGCGGCCGGAGAAGTACACGCTGCCGCGGCGCGAGTTGCGGTTGGTCTGGTTGTGCAGGATCTGCGCGTGGAAGATGTCCCACAGCGTCTCGAGGGGCTGAAGCCAGCCGCAGTGGGCCACCAGCGTCGCCGCCATCACGTGGTCGTCGGGCAGGTCGGTGAAGGCCAGTGGCCTGAACGCCGGCGCCGGGCCCCCGCCGAGCCAGGCCCAGACGATGCCCTGGCCCTCGCGCACCGGATGCGCGCAGGCGCGCAGGCTGGCGACGTGGAACTCCTCCGGATGCGTCGGCGCCTCGCGCACCCGGCCTTCGACGTCCATCTTCCAGCCGTGGTAAATGCAGCGCAGCCCACCCGGCTCGTTGCGCGCCAGTGCCAGCGAGGCGCCGCGGTGCGGGCAGGCCTCGTCCATGACGCCGGCGCGGCCGTCCAGGCCGCGGAAGCCGACGTAGCTGGCACCCAGGACCGTGAAGCGGTGCGGGGCGCCTCCGGCGACGAGCTGCACCGAACGCAGCACCGGAATCCAGTACCCCCGCATGAAGCGGTTCAACGGCGTGCCGGGCCCGGTCTCGATCAGCAGGCGTTCGTCTTCCTCGCGCATCATGACTAGCGTTCTTTCGGGGTTGCGTGGCGGCGCTGCAGCATCACGCCGCCGCGGCGCCGATGGTGAACTCGAACTCGCCGATGTCCTCGATCCACTGCCGCACGCGGTCGCCGGGCTGCAGGAAGCGCTGGCGCGCCGCACCGACGCCGGCCGGCGTGCCGGTGAGGATGACGTCGCCCGGCCACAGCGACACCCGATGGCTGAGGTGCGACACCAGCTCGGCGACGCCGAACACCATGCCGGCGGTGTTCGACGACTGCATCAGTTCGTCGTTCACCCACAGCTTGAGCGCGAGCTTCTGCACGTCGGCGATGCTGCTCGCCGGCGTGATCGCCGGGCCGAGCGGGCAGGCGCCGTCGAAGGTCTTCTGTCCCAGCCAGTCGAGGCGGAAGAGCGAAGCCGGGTTCTCCGCGTCGCGGAAGGTCCGGTCGCGCGCCGACAGGTCGTTGGCCACCGTGTATCCGGCCACGTGCCGCAGCGCCTGCGTCACCGGGACGTTGCGCGCGCTGTGGCCGATGATCACCGCGAGCTCGACCTCCCAGTCGAGGCGCTCGACACCTTGCGGACGGCGCACGCACTCGCCCGGGCCGACCACGCAGGAGGTCGACTTGAGCATGAACCACGGTTCGCGTGGTGCCGCGGCCGCAGGCCCGAGCACGCGCGCCATCTCCTCGAGGTGGTCGGCGTAGTTGGCCCCGGTGAAGTAGATGTTGCGTGGGTTGGGCAGCGGCGCCAGCACGCGCACGCCGCGCAGCGGCGTGCGCTCGGCCATGCGCGCGGCCGCGGTCGTGAGTTTCTCTTCCGCCAGATCCCAGCGGTCGAGGATTTCGCGCACCGAGGAGAAGGTCTGCGACGCATAGAACCCGCCATCGCGCACCAAGCCGACGACGGGGCCTTCGCCGGCGTCGAAGGTGGTGACCTGGAAGTGTCCGCTCATGCGTCGCGTTCATCGAAGCTTCGAGGAATATAGTCCGCGGCGCAGCATCCCACCAACGCCTGCGGGCGATACCGGGCATCTGCCGAAGCGATGATCCGGCATCCGTTCGACCTCAACCTGCTGGCCGTGGCGGTGGCCATCGCCGATGCGCGCAGCGTGACGCGCGCCGCGCTCGCGATGCACATGAGCCAGCCGGGCCTGAGCACCGCGCTCGGCCGCCTGCGCCTGCAATTCGGCGACCCGATGTTCGTTCGCACGTCGCGAGGCATGGAGCCGACGGCGCGCGGCGCGCTGGTCGTCGCCGAGGCACGCGCGATCCTCGAGGCGGTGCAACGGCGGGTGCTCGCGGTGCCGCGCTTCGATCCGGCGGCGCAGACTCCGACGGAGTTCCGCTTCGCGATGGCCGACGTCGCGCAATCGCTGTTCCTGCCGCGCCTGCTGAGCGCGCTGCGCCAGGAGGCGCCGCTGGCCAGCGTGCGCGCGCTGGGCCACGAGCACTCGCGGCTCGAGGCGGCGCTGGAGTCGGGTGCCGCCGACCTCGCGGTCGGCTACTTCCCCGATCTGACCGGCAGCGCGCTGGTGCAGCAGCGGTTGTTCATGCACGGGTTCTGCTGCCTGCTGCGCACCGGCCACCGCTGCGCGAACGGCTTGTCGCGTGCCGACTTCGGTGCCCTCGAGCATGTCGTCGTCGAGGCGCCGGTGCACAGCCAGGAGATCGGCGAACGATACTTCGCGCGCCACGGCATCCACCGGCGCGTGCGCCTGCGCACGACGCACTTCCTGACGCTGCCCGGCATCCTCGAGGGAACCGATCTGGTCGCTACGGTGCCCGCCGGGCTGGGCGCGGTGCTGGCGCGCACCGGCCGGATCGTCGCGCTGCCGCCGCCCTACGCGCTGCCGCGCTACCAGGTGCGGCAGCACTGGCACAGGCGCTTCCATCAAGATCCCCGCAGCCGCTGGCTGCGTGCCCTGGTCGCGCGACTATTCGGCGCAGGTTCGGGCTTCGACCCGTGAACCGTGCAGTCAGGTCAGTCGACGAACAGGTCCGGCGAAGGCTCTCGAGTTCCCGGCTCCACCGCGCAGCGATCCGCATCGGACACGCCGCGCGCGGCGAGCACCGGCCACAGGCTGCTGATGGCGATGCCGTGCGAGCGCAGTTCGCCGGCATGCCCCAGCGTGCATTCGCTCATGCCGTACTTCGCCGTGGTTGGGGTAGGCGAGGTGGTCCTTGAACCTGTGCTCGCGCATGTTCAAGGGCGGCTCATGTTCGGCACGTGCGGGTGGCAGCCCGCCTGGCCACCGCGAGCCCGATGCCGCGACCGGCGCCCGTGATGAAGGGCGGGCGGCCCTTCAAGGTGCGTGTCGCGCTCATGGTCTCTGCGTCGTGGTCGGTGATCGCGTCGGCGCGGCGCGGCGGCCGGTTGCCGCTGCGAGCAGGCGCATGAAGGCATCGAGCACCACCGGGCGGGCGCGGTGCTGCGGGTCGTGCCCGACGCCGGTCAGCGCGTGCATCTCGAGCGGCATGCGGCCGTGCTCGACCAGCACGCGCGCGCTCGGCCGCCAGCCGTAGTCGTCGGCCTGGCCGAAGATCGCCGCGACCGGGCAGCGCACCTCGGCCACCTGCGGCGCCATCGTCCACTGCACGGCGGCCGGGTCGGCCCACGGCGTGTACCAGGCCCAGAACATGGCGTCGGTCTTGTCGCCGTGGTGGCGCGCCAGCTTCTCGCGCAGCCCGCCGCGCTCGTAGGCCTCGCGGGCGCCGCCCATGGCCCACACCATGTGCTCGTCGAGCGCGATCGTCGGCGAGCAGGCGCACACGCCGAGCACGGCGTCGGGATGCGCGGCGGCGGCCAGCAGCGACATCGCGCCGCCATCGCTGTGGCCGAACAGGACCGCCTGCCGGATGCCGAAGTGGCTCAGCAGATCGCCGAACACCGGCCCGGCCTCCGCGAAGCGGTACGAGCGCTCGCGGCCGCCGGCGAAAGGCTCCGAGCCGCCGTAGCCCCAGCGGTCGTAGGACAGCACGGCCAGGCCGGTGGCTTGCGCGATCGCCTCCGGCAGGTCTTTCCAGGTGCTGGTGCAGTCGAGGCCGCCGTGCAGCATCACCACCACCGGGTCGCCGCCGTCCACGCGGCCCCAGGTGCTGGCGGCGAGCCGACGTCCGCCCGCCGAGAAGACGTGCGCTTGCACCGGCTCGCGTTCAGTTCAGTACGACTTGGGCAGCCCCAGCACGTGCTCGCCGACGTAGTTCATCAGCATCTCGTTGTTGATCGGCGCGATCTCGAGCAGGCGGATCATCGGCCACAGCGTCACCACGTCGTAGTCGCGGTCGAAGCCGTAGCCGCCGTGGACCTGCAGCGTGCCCTCGATCGCCGCGACCGCCGCGCGCGAGGCCAGCAGCTTGGCCATGTTGGCGTGCGCGCCGGCGTCCTCGCCGTTGTCGAAGCGGTCGGCGGCGTCGTAGGTCATCAGGCGCGCCGCCTCGATCTCGGCCTTGGCCAGCGCCAGCCGATGCTGCAGGGCCTGGTAGCTGCCGATGGGCTTGCCGAAGGGCTTGCGGTCCTTGGCGTACGCCACCGCCTTGGACAGCGCGTAGTCGCCCAGGCCCAGCGCCGCCCCCGCAGCCAGCAGCCGCTCGGAGTTCAGGCCCTCGAACATCAGCTTGGCGCCCTTGCCGGGCTCGCCGATCACCGCGTCGGCCGGCAGCTTGACGTTGTCGAAAAACACCATGTACTGGCGCTCGGCGGTCTCGACCTGGATGTTGAGCTGCTGCAGCTTGATGCCCGGCGTCTTCATGTCCAGCACGAACAGCGACATGCCCTCGGTGCGGTGCTTCACCTCGCCGGCCTTGGTGGTGCGCGCCACCACCTGCATGTAGTCGGCGTCGCGCGCGCCGGAGATGAAGACCTTCTGGCCGTTCAGCGTCCAGCCGCCGTCGGCGTTGCGCGTGGCCAGCGTCGACATCGAGAAGCTGTTGGTGCCGGCGTTCGGCTCGGTGATCGCGAAGCACATCTTCTTCTCGCCGGTGCAGGTGGGCGTCACGTATTTCGCGATCTGCTCCTTGGTGCCGTTGCGCACGATCGGCACCCGTGCCAGGCCGGTGACGACGAGGAAGAGCGTCGGCACGCCGGCCAGCGCGAGCGCCTCGTTGAGCGCGGTGATCTCGAGCACGCCGCCGCCGGAGCCGCCGTGCTCCTCGGGGATCGACAGGCCGAGCAGGCCGAACTTGCCGAGCGCCTGCCACAGCTCGTCGGGGAAGCGGTCTTCCTTGATGCACTGCAGGATGTAGCTGCGCGGGAACTGCTTGGTGACGCCGCGCGCGGCTTCCTGGATGTCGCGCACGCGCGACTGGATGATCGACGAGGCCGTGGTGCGGCCGCTCGGCGTGGTCTGGGTGTTCATCGACGGTCCCTTTCGCGAGAGTGTGCGAGTGTTTGCGAGGGTGTGCGAGCAGCCGCCGTTCAGACGGCGAGGTCGGCCGGAATGGTGACGGGATGGTCGAGCAGCATCTGCGCGTAGGCCTTGCCCTGCGAGTCCATGCGCACCGACGCGATGCCGCCGCCGCCGAGCGCCTCCTGCAGCGTGAAGTTCAGCGCGTGCGTGCCGGGCAGGTCGTAGCGGCGCACTTCGCCGCGGGCCAGGTGCGCGAACCAGCGCGCCACCGCCTGCTCGGTGATCGCGGCGCGGATGAAGGGCAGGAACTCGGGCTTGCGCGCGATGATGCCGATGTTGGCCGAGTCGCCCTTGTCGCCGCTGCGGCCCCAGGCCAGCTGCACCAGCGGCACGCTGCGGCTGCCGCGGGCGAAGGCATCGGCCGCGGGCAACGGGCCACCCACCGCGGGCAGCGCGGCCGGGTCGAAGCGCACGCCGGCGAGCGCGGGTGCCGCAACCTTCTGCGCGCCCATGTCGATGCTCACGGCCAGCTGCGACTTCGGCACCAGGCACGAGAACAGCCGCACCACCGGCTGCACCTTCGGCCGCCCGCCGGTGAAGCCGGTGATCGCCGGCGCCGACATCAGCGCCATCGGCGCCACCTCGCGCGAGAACAGCTCGAGCGCGTCCTTCAGCGGGTGGCGCACGCCGACCTTGAGCATGACCTCGCGCGCCGACACCTTGGCCTGCGGACCGTAGGAGTCCTCGGCGCCGATCGCCTCGACGCTGGCCTCGGTGAAGTCGCCCCAGCCGCGCTCGGCGTACTTGCGCCGCATGCGCGCGAGCATCGCGGCGCCGGCGCGGCGCGCCTTCGCGCCGGCGTCGATGCCGCCGATCATGAACAGGCTCAGCGCGCGGAAGCCGTCGGCATACGTCACGCTCACCTTGGCTTGGTCGGTGGGCGGGCGGCCACGCGCGCCTTTGACCTCCACACGGTCCGGCCCGGTCTGGGTGAGCGTCACGGCAGTGAAGTCGCACACCACGTCGGGCAGGATGTAGGCGCGCGGATCACCGATCTCGTAGAGCATCTGCTCGCCGACCGTGGACGGGCAGACCAGCCCGCCGGTGCCCGGCGGCTTGGTGATGACGAAGCTGCCGTCGGCGCGGCACTCGGCGATCGGAAAGCCCATGTCGTCCCAGCCGGGCACGCTGGCCCAGTCGGTGTAGTTGCCGCCGGTGGTTTGCGTGCCGCACTCGATCAGGTGGCCGGCCAGGCTGCCCTGCGCGAGCTTGTCGAGGTCGTCGGCGGTCCAGCCGAAACGCGCGATCAGCGGCGCCAGCGTCACCGCGCTGTCCACGCAGCGGCCGGTGACCACGATGTCGGCGCCGGCGGCGAGCGCGGCGGCGATCGGGAACGCGCCGAGGTAGGCGTTGGCGCTCATCACCTTGGGCGGAAAGGGTGCGCCGGAGAACATCTCCTTCGTGCCGGCAGCACGCAGGGCCTCGACCTGCGGCATCAGGTCGTCGCCGAGCACCGCGGCGATCTTCAGGTCCACGCCTTCGGCGGCGGCGGCGGCCACGAGCGCATCGCGGCAGGCCGACGGGTTCACGCCGCCGGCGTTGGCGACCACCTGGATGCCGCGCGCCTTGAGCTGCTTCATCAGCGGCTTCATCGTGGCGACGAAGTCCGGCGCGTAGCCCTGCGTCGGATCCTTCGCGCGGGCGCGAATCAGCAGCGACATCGTGATCTCGGCCAGGTAGTCGAAGACCAGCACGTCGATGTCGCCGTGCTCGACGAGCTGCGCGGCGGAGAACTCGGTGTCGCCCCAGAAGCCGGAGGCGCAGCCGATGCGGAGGGTGCTCTTGCTCATGCGGATGAATCCTTTCGCGAGGTGTCGGTGAAGGCCTGGGTCAGCCGGCGGCGCCGGTCGGGCGCGGCCAGAACACGCGCCAGATGCCCTTGGCGGTGGCACACACGCGCCCGTGCTCGTCGAGCAGCTCGCCCTCCGCGAAGGCCAGGCTGCGGCGCGAGCGCACGACCCTGCCGTGCGCCTCGAAGCGTGCGCCGGCGGCGGCATCGACGTAGCAGATGTCGAGGTTGATCGTCGACTGGCGCAAGGCACCGGGGTCGATCTCCCGCATCTCCGGCCGCGCCAGGTTGGCGGACGCGATCGCGCAGCCGAGCGCGGCGTCGAACATGTAGGCGATGACGCCGCCGTTGATCACGTCGGCCGAGCCGCCGCCGCCGCGCTGCACGGCGGTCGGCTGGCGAAGGTGGACGATGGCGCGCCCGATGCTGCCGAGCTCCAGCTCCAGTCCCTGTGCGCTGAGGAAGGTGTTGCTGCCCCAGCGTTGCCAGAAGGCTTTGACGACTTCGGGGGGAAGGGGGGGCTGATCGGTCACGGTCGGGTTCCTGTCACAGGCGTTGCGGGCGCGCGAGTCCGAGCGCCTCGATGCGCTCGACGTGCGCGAGCAGCGAGCGCTTGGCCACCGGCCAGAGCGGCTTCGGCGTGTCGGCGTAAGCGACCGGCACCCAGTCGTCGGGGCCGCCGTCGGGGCGCTCGCGCATCGCCGCCAGCACCTTGGCCTCGCGCGCCAGCCGGTGCGCCTTCAGCCACGCGATGGCCTGCGGCGCCGAGCCGATGACGTGGCCGTGCGCCGGCAGGATGAAGCGGATGTCGTGGTGCTCGCACTCCTGCAGCAGGCGGTCGAGCGAATCGATGTACGCGGCCATGTTGCCGTCGGGCGGGTCGATCACCGTGGTGCTGCCGTTGAGCACGTGGTCGCCGGAGAACAGCAGGCCGTCTTCCTCGAGCACCAGGCACAGGTGGTTGGCGGCATGGCCCGGCGTGTGCACGGCGCGTAGCGTCACGCGGTGCTCGGGATCGTCGAGCACGACGCGTTCGCCGTCGGCGAGCACGCGGTCGGGGGTGAACTCCGAATGCGCCCGCGCCGTCGCCTCGGACGGCAGGCCGAGGATCGGGGGGCGGCGGCCAGTCGCGGCCTCGCAGGCCTGCGCCAGCGGACGCGCGGCGGGCGAATGGTCGGGATGCGAATGCGTGCAGACGATGGTCTGCACCTTGCCGCCGGTGAACTCGACCAGGCGCGCGACGTGCGCGTCGTCCGGCGGCCCGGGGTCGATCACGAGGTAGCCGGCCGCCGGGCTGCCGAGGAGGTAGCAGTTCGTCCCCGGCCCGGTCATCACGCCGGGGTTGGGCGCGGTGAAGCGCCACAGGTGGCGCAGCAACTGCACCGGCCGCTCGCTCTGCCAGTCGAGCGCATGCAGCATGTGCCCGTCGGGGCAGACCAGTTCGAGTTCGCCGAAGGGCAGGTCGGTCTCCATGTAGCGCTGCGGCTTGCCGCCGACGAACGCGCCGCGCGGGCACGACTCCCACAGCGGCCGGCCGCCGGCGCAGGCGGCGAGCACCGCCTCGACGCTGGCGAACCCGGCCAGCCAGCGCAGCGTGCGCAGGGTCGGGAAGATCATCGGCAGCGTGCCAGCCTCGTGGCGCGCCAGTGCGTCGGCGGCGCGCAGCCACACCGGCTCGAACTGTTCGGCGTCGTCGGCCACCGGCGCCTGGCCATCGGGCATGCGGCCGACGAGGAACAGCGTGTCGAAGCGGCGCGGCTGCACATCGCGGTCGGTGGTCCAGCGCACCGCCACGCGCAGCGCGTCGGCGGCCAGGCGCAGGCCACTGGCGCGCAGTTGCGGGTGCAGCGGCTCGTGGCGCCGCAGCTGGGCGAGCGCCTGTGCGTTCACCGGGCGGCCGGCGGCGTCGTGCGCGTGCAGCACGCCGAGCTCTTCGAAGCTTTCACGCAGCGCCGCCACCGCGGCGGCAAGGTGCGGAAGCGCGGCAGCGGCCGGCGCCACCAGGTCGGCGGCCGCCGCGTCGGCCTCATCGACGCGGCCACCGGGAAACACGAACACCCCGGGCAGGAAGCTGGCGTTCGGCGAGCGCCGCGTCAGCAGCACCTCGGGCCCAGCTTCGGCATCGCGCAGCCACAGCAGCGTGGCCGCCGGCCGCGGCTGGACCGGCGTGCGCGCCGGATGCAGTTGGAGAGTCGGGCGGACCATGTGCAGCGGCCCGTTCAGGCGCTGGCGCTGTTGGCGCGCAGCAGATCGTCGAGCGTGCGCTCGAGGTGGCGCAGCGAATTGCACTCGCGCGCGATGTGGCAGTATGGGGCGTAGCGCTTCATCTCCGAATCGCCCAGGCCCCAGAACGAACGCGGCTCGGGGTTGAGCCAGATGACGCGGCGGGCGCGGCCGTAGAGCGTCTTCATGATGTCGCTGCGCGCCTCGCCGCGGTTGTTGCGCGCGTCGCCGAGCACCAGCACCGTCGTGCGGTGGTCGATGCGGTGCATCAGCTGCTCGTCCAGGTCGAGCAGCATCTGGCCGTAGTCGGTGCCCGAGCCGCCGACCGCATGCATCACCTTGTCGACCGCCTGCTCGACCGGCAGCGACTCGAACGTGGCGCTCACGTCGACGAGGTGGTTGGTGAACGCGTACGACTGCACATCGGACAGCAGCTCGTCCAGGCTGTAGAGGAACAGCAGCAGGAAGCGCGCGTACTGGCGCACCGAGCCGCTCACGTCGCAGATCGCCACCACCTTGGGCCGCTCGATGCGCGTGCTGCGCCAGTGGGTCTCGAACAGCACGCCACCATAGGCCGCGTTGGCGCGCTGGGTGCGGCGGAAGTCGAGCTGGCCGCGCTGCTCGCGGCGCTTGCGCCGGGCGTGGCGCTCGGCCAGGCGGCGGGCGATCTTGCGCACGATCTCGTGCATGCGCGCGAAGTCGCGGCGATCGATGTTCGACAGCTTCTGCGACTGCAGGAACTCGTCGTGCAGCTCGCGCGTCGGCGCCGTGCCGTAGAGCGCGAGCTTGCGCTCGACGAAGTTGCGCACTTCGTTGAAGAGCCGCTTGCGCGCCAGCTCGAGGTCGGCATGGCGCTTTGGCGCCAGCGTCTGGCGGCGCGCCTCGCTGATCTCGCGGTCGAGCAGTTCGAGCCCCATCGCCTGCTGGATCTTCTGCGTGTAGTGGCCTTTCTGGGTGAAGAACCAGATGTCGGTCAGGCCGACGTCGCGCGCGGCCTGCTGCATGCGCCGCGCAAGCGCAGCCGAGTCGCCCGCCATCAGCAGCTGCGACAGCGCCTGCCCCGCGCTGCCTTGGCAGCCGCCGGGGCCGCCGCTGCCCTGGCCGCTGCCTTCCTGCGGTGGTGTCTGCGGCTGCTGCGCAGCCCCCGTTGCGGCGCCCGCGGCGCCGGCCGGGCCGGTGCCGAACGAATCGAAGCGGAAGAAGCGGTCGAACGCCTCGTCGAAGATCGCGCGGTCGGGCAGCGTCTTGGCCAGCGTCGTGCCGAGCGCCGACTTGAGCAGGTCGCGCTCGCCCCAGCCGACCAGCGCGGTGGCGCGCGCGGCATCGATCTGCGCGTTCAGGCTGACGTCGAGA
>JAHCKS010000074.1 GCA_026125665.1 Rubrivivax sp. | reverse complement strand
GCAGCGGCGCCGCGCCCCTCGGCCGGGCCCGGCGCCTCGGCGCCGTCGTCCTGCTGGCCCAGAATCTCATGCTCGATGCGGTGCAGCCGCCGCAGCGCCTCGCGCAGCTCGACCAGCTCCGGCTGCTCGCTGTCGGCCAGCGCCGAGCGCTGCGCGCGCAGGCCGCGGGTGCCGAGGAACCACTCGGCCAGCGGCACCGCCGGCTCGCGGTGCCGCTCGGCGTTGCGCCTGAGCGCCTCGATCGCCGCATCGACCTCGGCATGGTGTTCGCGCACCCAGTGCGGGTCGTGCCCGGTCAGCAGCTCCGAGGCCCAGTCGAGCATGAAGCGCAGCCAGGCCGCCGCGACCGCCTCGTTGGCTGTGCCGACCGTGCCGGCCCCGCCGAGTTCGATACCGGCCGGCCGGGCGGCGGGCAGCGCTAGCGGGATCGCCGCCTCGCCCTGCGCTGCCGCGGCCAGCGCGCGCCAGGGGTGGGCACCCTGGCCAGCCGCGTGGCGCGGCGGTGCGGCGAGCGCAGCGACCAGCACGGCGACATCTTCGCTGCCCCGGCGCCCGCGCCGGCCGGGGTCGGCGGCTTGGCCGGCAGCTGGCTGCGGCGCGGTGCTCGCGTCACCGAAGGCGGCCTCATGCTGCGCCAGCCAAGCCGACAGCCACAACGGCTCGTGCTGCAACTGGCCGGCGTGCGTGAGCCGGGCCAGCTCGGCCATCGCCGGCGCGAACGTGCCCGCGCGACGGCCCTGCCGGGCCGCGACGCGGGCCAGGCCGAGTTCGGCGTTGATGCGGCTGACCGTGGCGTGCGCCTCGCCGGCGGCGGCACGCGCGGCGAAGTGCGCACGCGCCAGCCCGTACTGCCGCTGGGCGGCGGCCAGCTCCCCGTGCTGGGCGTGCACATGCGCCAAGTTGCTGCGCGCCAGCGCCAGTTCGTCGCGCAGCAGCGCCGGTGCGTCGGGCCAGGGCCGTAGCTCGCGCACCGCGCGCTGCAGCGCCTCACGCGCTTCGTCCAGCCGGCCGAGCGCGAAGAGCGAGTAGCCCAGGCTGTTGCGTGCGCCGCCGCGGCTCAGGCGCAGCGCGGCGCGCGCCGAAGCCAGCGGCGCCTGGCGAAGGCCGGCATCGGCTTCGGCAGCGGCCCGCGCGAGCGTGGCAATGGCCCGCTCGTGCTCGCCGCAGCGGCCGAGCGTGAAGCCGAGGTTGCGCAGCAGGCGGGCGAGGTCCACGCGGGCGTGGCCGCGGCCGGCCAGCAGCAGGGCCTCGACGAGCGGCAGCGCCTCGTTCATGGCCGCGGCCGCTTCGGCGCGGCGGCCGAGATCGGCCAGCACCAGACCGCGGTTCATCGCGCAGCGCGCGCGCAGCGTCATTGGGCCGGGCGGGTCGCCCTGCGCGAAGCACGCGCCCGCCCGCTGCCATAGCTCGAGGGCGCGCGGCAGCTCGCCGCACATGGCCAGGACGCCGGCCAGCTGGAACTCGGTGCGCGCGATCGACGACGGCGCGGGCAGGCCGTCGAGGCGCGCGAGGGCCGTCTCGAGGTCGGCGCGCGCTTCGGCCAAGCGGCCGGCCTTGGCCCGAATGCGGCCCAGCATCAGCAGCAACGCCGCGGCAGCGGCGCGGGCGCGCGGCGGCGCATCGGCGCCGGTCGTGCCGGGCGTGCCAGGCGAGCGATGGGCGTGGCCGCCGCTCGTGGCGGCGCCCCCCTGCTCGCCGGCCTCGAGGTCCGCCAGTGCCCGCTTCAGCGACGCCTCGGCGTCGGCGCACGGCCCGAGTTCGAACCGGCACTCGGCATGCACCGCGCTCCATTCGGCGCGCTGCAGCGTCTTTTCCTGCAGCGTGACGCGGTCGGTCGCGTCCAGCTCCTGCAGCGCATGCGCCAGCAGCAGAGCGGCGTCGGCGTGGCGCTCGAGCCGCGCCAGCTCCATCCCGGCGGCGGCCCATGCCAGGGCACTGCTTGCCGACGGCGAAGCCGCGGGGTGCAGGGCTTCCGCGGCCATCGCTCAGCGCGGGCGCACCGGGCTCTGCGCGTCTGGAGGCACCGTCGCCGGCCCGGCGGCAGCCGACTCGCCGGGCGCAGCCGGCCGGTCCGGATCAGGCCTGGACTCAGGCTCGGACGCCGCCTGCATCGAGGTCCACGCCGACCATCACCAGCGCGCCCAGGCCCGCGGGCGTCGCCACCCAGCGCGCGCGGCCCGGTTGCGCCAGCGCGTGCCGCAGTCCTTGCGCCGGCGCGGCACCGCCGCCGCCATCGTCTTCGGGCTCGAGCGCGAGCACGCAATGCAGCTCGCCACGCACCTCGCGCGCGCCCAGCTCCAGCGGGCACAGCGACCATCTGCCGCCGCGGCGAATGACAAGCGCCAGATCGAGCCATTGCGCTTCGCCCTCCTCGCCCGGACCGGCATGCGACTCGCGCAGCGCGCGCCACAGGGCGCACGAGCCGAGTTCGAACCCCTCGGTCGCTTCGTCGGGGCCGCCTGCGCTCGCCTGCCAGTCGAGCGTGGCCGCATCGAGTTCGCGCGCGGCGCCGACCGAACCGCGCCCGGCGCGCCAGCGGGCGAACACCTCGTGCTGGCCGGCGTCGAGCGCCACGGTGTCTGCCGGTGCCGCGCGGCGCGTGGGGTCGCGCAGGCGCACGAGCAGATGGAAGTTCGCCGCCTGGCCCGGCGCCAGCGCCGGCAGCTCGAGCACGATGGGTGCGCCCACGATGTCAGCTGCCGCGGGCCCGACGGCCCGCCCCGACCCGGCCGCAGCGGCCCCGCCCGCCTCCTCCCCCGCGGCGGGCGGGCCCAGGTGCTGCAGTGCCAGCTCGGCCCGGTTCGTGAACACCGGCAGATGGATCAGCCCGACCTGCAAGCCGCGGTCGAAGCGCTCGCGCCGGCGCCCCTTCTCGGTGGCGCCCAGGTCGTGCATGTCCAGGGCCACGCGGTGCCAGGCGGTGGGCGTGGCGAAGCGGGTGTCGCGATGTTCGAGCGCCTGCGCCTGCACGAAATCGGTCCACAGCTCCATGTGCAGGTGCTTGGCGGCGGCTGGCAGCAGCGCTAGGCGGGCATGGGCATGCAGCTGCAGCGCCTCGTTGCTCCACAGCAGCGCCATCGCGTCGTCGACGCTGCCCACCGCGCGGTGGTGCAGGCCGTCGAGGTAGTTGACGGCGATTCCCATCGACCAGGCTTCGCCCCAGGCGTGCGCGCCGGCGACGCTGGCCACGTCGTGGCCGGTGCTCGCCAGCCGCTTTAGCTGCGCCGCGCAGGCCGGGTGGCGATCGGCTAGCAACGCGAGCATGGGCCGCAGTTCCCGGGTGAAGAACTCGCTCGCCTTCTCGCCCTGCGCGTAGGCCAGCGTCGGCGCGAGCCCGGGTGGTAGCGGCGGCGCGGCCGCGGCCAGCGCGTCCAGCAGCCGCAGCAGGGCGCCTGCCGGTCGGGCCGCGGTTCGCTCGCGCAGCGCATGCAGCGTGCGCCCACGCCGCCAGCACCAGCGCCACGCGGCGCGCCGCGCCAGCGTCGCCGGGCGGCTTCGGCCTCGGGCCGCGCGGCCACGCTCTCCGGCCCCGTGGCCGGGCGCGGCACCTGCACCGGAACGGCGACCTCGCCCCGGGCCAGCTTGTCGAGCATCTCGGCCAGATCGGCCAGCGGCGGTGGCGGCGCGCCGTGCGGCCGGCTGGCTTGCCGAGCCCGCGCCCATGCGGCCAGCGCTTTGACCGATTCGCGCCACGGCCGGACCACGGCCGTCGCGGCGTCGCCGCCATGCTGCTGCATGCGCCTGCCCTCCTCGCCCGCCTTGTTCGGCTTGTTCGCTTCTTGCGCGCGAGTCTGCGTCGTCGCGCGATGCGGCACAAGGAGGGTCGCTACGGGGGGCGGTGCGGCGGCGGTGTGCCCGCGCGGCCCTCCGCAGGGCCATGGCAAGCGGATGAAGCAAGGGATGAGACCGGAAGCCAGCACCCCGCCGTTCAGCCGTGGTGGCGGCGGCGGGTCAGCCCACAGCTTGGCGCAACCGCGGCCGCCGGGGGCTGTCGGGGCACGACGTTTCCCGACGCGCAACGGCGGCGGCGCGTGCCTACGCTGTCGCGAGGCAAACGGACAAGGCGAGAGCGAAGCACGTCTGTCCGAACGTTTGGCCACGAATGGAAGTGTGATCGGGATCGGAGGCGAAGATGTTCAAGCGCCGGCTACTCGTAGCCCTCGCCGCTCTGCCCCTGCATGCACCGCGCGTATGGGCGCAGCCGGCCTTCCCCGACAGCGCGGCTCGTCCAAGGGCCCCGAGCATCGATGCGATGCTCCGTGCCCATGTGCGTGACTACTTCGGTACCGAGGGCATTCCCAAGGCCGTCCTCGGCATAAAGGCCGTCAACGGAGTGGCGTTCGATGACCTCAAGCACAGGCTCAGCATGCCGAAGGGCGGCGCGGTCGAGTACTGGGGTGGCCGGCCGATCCCGGACGCAGGCGTGGCGCTTCATGCCGATTTCGAGAACGGGACGTTGGTAGTGGAGGGTGTCGCCGACGGCAAGGGCGGGTTCGCCTCGTTCACCAAGGTCACAGCGGCTCGAGGAACCAGACTCGAGCTCAACCGTGGTGGTCGCTACATCTGGCGTGGCCGGGCCTGGCAGCCGCAGTGAACACCCGGCGGGGTGCGGCGACTGATGCCTCTCGAGAGACGACCCCGACGACGTGGCGCCTCAACGCACGCTAGCTTTCGCAAACCCACAGTGAGGAGAACCCCATGCCCATCGGCTTGAAGCGCCGCCGCCACTGGGTGGCGGGCACACTGCTCGCGTGCAACTCCGCGGTTGCGTTTGCGCAGGAATCGTCGTCGTTCATGCTGCCGAACTTCAGTACTCCCGACTACGAGTGCGACGGCCTGCGCAGAGCGACACTCCAGCGGCAGCCAATCGACGGCAAAGACGCCTACGCCGTGGTGCTCCACGATCGCGGGGGCGCGGAGTTCCAGGGCGACCTCGCAGGAATGGTGGGGTGGAAGGCGGGAAGCACTGTCACCTTCGTCGGAACAATCACAGTCAATTCGTGCAACCCGAGCGGCCCAACCGCCATTGTGATCAACGGCGACTGGCTGAAGTTCCTGGTGAGTGCGGATAGAAGGCTTGTCTACATGGAAGGAGCCGGGACCGTCACTCAAGGACAGTCGGTCACAAAGCTTCCGATCGGCCTGCCCACGCCGCCCGCACTGCCGAGCAAGCCTGCTCGCGCAAAACCATCGGCAAGGCCAGCGTCAAGGTAGGCAAGCAAAGACGCGCCTGCGTCGCGGCGCGCGAAATCTACCCCTTTGCGACGCGGGCTGCAGGCGGCGTCATGTCCAACCCATCGCCTCAGCTTGAACTGCAAGGGCTTCCTCATCAGTCAGCCCTTTGGACCTCAGCGAAACCGCAGCCCAGGCGTTCCGAGCCTGTTGGAACTACGGCAATGCCGCATGCCGGACGTCCATGCCCACGCCGAGACACCAGTCTTCAGCGAGAGCTCGCGGGCTGACGTCCAACCCCTCGCCCAGGAGGCGACCCTCCATGGCCGGGCCTTCTCCCGAACTGGAAGCAGAGCTACTGGCTGCCGTCGATGAGGCTACGCCGAGGAAGGCGGAGCAGGGCCGAAGTTCCGCCCAGCCTGAAGCACCCCGGGTGGCCGTATGGCGCTGAAGTACGTCATCAAAGCGCGAGCCCGTCGGGAGATCACGCGCCGCGGCTGACTTGGCCCGAGAGCGCATCGTTCCTTCGTGACGGTGGCCCAGGGCACGGTCACTGGACTGCCTTCGCGCTACGCGCTCCGGTATGAGCCCTTCAGCCCTTCGGGCGGCTGGGGAGGCTCATGCACCGCCGCGCGGCCGCTGTGCGGCGTGCCGCCGTGGCTCCGTGGGCCGACCGACCGGCAGCCGGGCGCCGGTGACCGGTGACGCCGCCCGGGCTGTCGGGACATGCCGTTTCCCGACGCGCTGATCGGGCGGCCGGCGCCTACGCTGCCGCCAACGAAGAGAGCAAGACGAGAGAACACGCCATGGCGAGAGGCAGTGCAGCGGACACGAGGCAGTGCGCCGACTTGCGCGTCGCGATGCGGCAGATCCTGCTGCTGGCGGCACCGGCCGCGGTGGCGCTCACGCTCGGCGCCTGCGGCGGCGACCCGCCAACCGGCGCCTGTGTGAGCGGCAGCGGCCGGACCGCCAGCTGCGGCGACGATTTCACACATGGCCAGTGCAACCTGATTAACGGTGATCGCTGGTACGAAGGCAGGACCTGCAGCGATCTCGGGTATCGCTGAACGCGAGCTGAACTGGTGGGGATGGATGCAGTGAACGACCTGAACGACCAACTCCCGATGCGGGCTCGGCGCGCGGCGCGGCAAGTTGTCGAGCGCCGGTACCGCTCGTGGAGCCTCGCCCATGTGCTGTGGCTGGGCCTAGCGCTGCCGACTCTCGTGCTGGCCCAGGGCGACGGCAACGTCCACACCGGCGGCTACCTCGGCGTGCTGTATGGGCACAACGCGGTGGGAGGAGAGTTCGACGACACCGTCGTGCTTCGCGGCGCGAACGAGGTGATCGATGTGCCGCGCATGAACGCCGGCGGCGGCGCGGGGCTGCTGTGGGGCATCCGCACCTCCGGCGGTGGCGGATTCGAAATCGGCTGGCACCGTTCGCGTCATCGCACCACGTCCGTCTTGCTCGGCGACAGCCGCGCGACCTTGTCGTTCCTCGACTTCGACGGCAAGTGGGGTCTGTACCGCGAAGGCCCGGTGCGGGCCTGGCTGCTCTTCGGCTTTGGATTTCCGAAGCTGGTCGTGGAGCGCAGCCGCATCACCGGCGCCGGCCGCTCCGACGCGAGCTACAGCGGCTACAGCCTCAACCTGGGTGCCGGAGTGGCGTACTACCCGCTGCCGCGACTCGGCTTGACGTTCGACCTGTTGTGGCGCCGAACGGAGTTCACCAGCGTGCAGGGCGAAGCCATCGACGAAGGTCTCAAGGGCCCGGGCCGAGCGCTGCGGTTCGCCACCACATGGGCGTACTGAGCGCCCCACCGCCGTGCCTCGGGTTGCGCCCCCAGAACTTGGATCGGGCAAACGCCGAATGCACATTGAACAACATCCGATCCACGAGGCCACCATGCCGCCCAACGTACACAAAGCCATGAGACCGCTGCGCGTACTGTCAGTCGTTTCGATCCTGCCGTTCTTCGGGGGGTGTGCTGGTCTCCTTGTTGACGCAATCGCGAAGTCCGCGGTGACCGGCGGACCCTACAGCGAGGTGTCGAAGAGCTTCCCGGCCGTACCGGCCGGCTACGGGCGCGTCTACCTGTACCGCACGGAAGCATCGACGCGCACGACGCTCAAGGGAAACGTCTTGACGGGTGCCTTGCTTCTCAAGAACCCTACCGTCTGCTCGGTCGGTGTCCATGTGCACGAGGTCGTGTGGGAGGCGTTCATGTACATCGACGTGCCTGAAGGTCCGACCGAGATCACCTGCGGCGATGACGTCATTGGCGACGTGCGCCAGCAGAGGTATCGGAAGGGCGTCAACAGGCTCCAGCTTGCAGTCACCAAGTCTGCCGAGCACTTCGTTCGAGTCGACGTGGCCCCGGAGCCAGCGATGTTCAAACCGGTCCTCGTTGATCCCGCGGCGGCCCGCGCGGAGATGGCGAGCCTGCCCATCCAGGACAGCGGCATGCCGCACACGTATCAGCGCGGCGTGCTGTCAGAGTAGTCAGATGAGCACCGGCACGCACTCAGCAACGCACAGGGCATCACGGATGACGCTGCCCGACCAAACGAGGGCGACCGACGTGACGGGGATGCGCCCGCCGTCGCAAGACTGGCTGGGCGCGGCGTTCCCCAGCGTCCGCCGCGCGATGGCTCGCCTCGCGGCACCTTTCGTCGCCGCTGCCACCCTCTGCGCGTGCGCCACAGCGATCGACCCGCCGATCACCGGCTACTTGTGCTGCAACCTCCGCTTTGCCCGCCCGGGCTGGATCTCCAGCGACAACCACCTGGGCCGCGGGTTCGTGCCGGCGGGCGAGGCAGTGCGGCTGGACTCCATGAAGCGTGACTACTACCTCCTCGGGACGGTCGGCGGGCGAACGATCGGCCTCAGGGACGACGCGGCGAGCAATCGCGACGACACCATGCGCTGGGTGCGCCGCGTGGTGGTGGGCGTTGACCCGCGCGTCGAACTGGCTACCTGGCCGCCGGCCATTCGGGCCGCTGTGCATGCGGGCAAGATCGTGCTTGGCATGAGCCGAGCGCAGGTACTGATGGCACTGGGGCCGCCTTCGTATCTCGATACGCCCGACACCATGTCGCCCGCATGGCGCTACAGGACAGCTGCGGACGAGCAGGCCGAACTGCGATTCCGCGATGACGGGACGTTGGCTGAGGTGGTGGCCAAGCCAGACGTCGCGCGCACGATCGTGTTCGGGCCATGACGGCGACGAAGCGCGAACACCGCTCGGGAGGTGGCATGCCGGCCGGCGCCGCTCATACCGACGCCCCCGACTGGCGACCGAGGCCGTGCACCAGCGATCCCGCGCCGCGCCGTCGGCTGCTCGTGAGCTGGTTCGGTGTCGTGTTGCTGGCATCGGCTTGCGGGGGCGGCGGCAGTGACGAAGGTGATGGCGCAACACCGCCGCTTCCCGCGGTGCCGCCCCCTTCACCCGCGCCGACACCCGCGCCGACACCTGGTCCAACGGCTGCCCCTGCGCCGGCGCCGACGCCACCGCCCACCCCAGCGCCGGCTAGCTGGCAACCCGGGCCGCCGCTGCTGAGCGCACGCGACCAGTTCGCCGGCGGCGTCGTCGGTACGGCCATCTTCGTCTTCGGCGGCAACCGCCACCCCGACGGGCTGAACCTCAAGTCCACAGAGATGCTGAACACCGTGGCCCCGGGTAGCACGTGGAGCTACAGGGCCGACAACAACAACTTCGGTGGCCACGGCGTCGAAGAACTCACCGGCGCCGCCTTGCACGGCAGGTTCTACGTCTTCGGCGGCCTGGGGGGCAACCCGTTCGGACACGTCGATGTCGCAGAGGAGTACGACCCGGCAGCCGGCACATGGCGCTCCAGGGCGCCGCTGCCCACGCCGCGGACCGCTGCCGTCGCCGCGGTTCACGATGGCCGCATCTATGTCTTCGGCGGTGGCAACGGGGACGCCGCCACCGGCATGCGCACGCAGCGCGACGAGGTCGAAGCGTTCGACCCGCTCACCAATACCTGGGAGCTCGTGACCCGCATGCCACACGTCTACATGGGCTCGGCGGTGGCGGTTGTCGACGGCAAGGCGTATGTCATCAGCGGGGGCGACCTGGCGCTCGGTGCGATGGTCGGCGACGTCGCCGTCTTCGATTTCGTCAGGGGGCAATGGACGACGAGTGGCCGCACGCCCTTGCCGCGCCCGCGCGCGTTCACCTACGGCCATGCGGCACCGGTGATCGACGGCAAGATCTACCTCATCGGCGGCGTCGAAGGCACGGTGAGCAACCTGATTGCGTCCGACAAGGTCGATGTCTACGATCCGGCTGCCGACACCTGGGCTATCGGCCCAACGCTGCCCATCCAGACGGTGCAGTCGGTGAACGTCGCCGTAGGCAGGAGGCTGTTCGTCGTGGGTGGCAACAGAGGGAGCGTGATCGACGGCAAGGAGATTACTGCGGCCACCTGGACGCTGGACCTCTAGCCGTGCCAACTCACCGACGACTTGCCGCGCAGTCAACTTCTACGGGAGACTCCATGTTGCCTTGCCTACGCTGCTGCATCGCGCTGTTCGCCAGTCTGGCCGTGTCGGCAGGCGTGTCCGCCGCCGTCGTGCTTCAGGAAGACTTCGAGGACGGCATGCTGGACCCGCGCATCTCGGTGTCCACCGTCGGCACCTTCCTGGATGCGCCGGGCATCACGTCGTTCAGTTCCATCGAAGGTGCGAACGCCTTCGGCTTCGGCCGGTCAGTCAACCGCTTCAACAGCTTCCATCGCTACGTCACCAACTTGATCATCGATCTGGGCAGCCCGACGTTCGTCGAGTCGCTCTCGTTCGACGAGATGGAGGTCTTCGGCAACTGGGGCTCGCGCGGAGAGGTGTACGTCGACGGGGTTCTGCTGGATCCGTCGCCTTCTTTCGGCCGCAGTCCCTACAACGACTTCATCTCCGACACGACCTTCCGCAGTCACACGTTCGCGATCAACGGTCTCGCGAGCATCCTGACCATCCAAGTCTGGGACATCACCGACCTGAGCGAGATCTATATCGATCGCATTGCCGTCGCAGGCGGCAGCGTGCCGGGGGAAGTCTCGCTGCCGAGCAGCGCCTTGCTGGCGGTTCCGCCATTGCTGTTCCTGGTGTGGCAACAGCGGCGCAAGGGGCGCATCGTCAACGTTCGTGGTGCGGGCCTGCTCCTGTTGGCCGATGCCTGAGCTCGCCGACCCCGCCCGTCGGGGCGACCTTGAGGTTCCGGGTCGACGGAGGATGATAGTCGCCAGTCATGAAGGACATTCGAGGAGTCCGACCACCCCGGCGCCTTGGCGCGCCACGACGCTCGGGTTTCGTGCGTCGCGGGTGGCACCGCGCGCGGTGGAGCAACGGGTTCGAATCTAACGAAGCGCCGCCGCGTCCGGCGCTAGCGAGCGCAGCGCGACGAAGCTGGTGCCCACCAGCGCGCCGCCGACCAGCAGCGCGGTCTCGACGCCGACGCGTTCGCTGGGCTGGCTGGCCGCGACGGCGCCGAGCAGCAGGCTGCCGCCCAGCAAACCCGACGTTCGTGAGCAGCGCCACGGCGCTCTGGGCTGGCCCTTGCGCGGCCAGCGGCACGGTACGCGCCGCGGCGTAGCGCGGCGGGCCGCCGCACAGGCAGACGACACCCAGGCCGAAGAGGCCCGCACCGGCCATGAACCCCAGGCGCGAGGCCGGCGCGGCCACCGCGAGCAGCAGGCCGGCCAGCGACGCGGCAGCGCCCGTGGCGAGCAGCCGGCGGCGCCCAGGCGGTCGAGCTAGCCGTGATGGCGAGAGTCGCCGCGATGCCCCCGGCCACCAGGGGCAGCATCAGCAGCGCCGTCTGCGCCGGCGGCACGGCCAGGCGCGTGATGGCGAGCGTCGGGAACCAGACGAGCAGTGCCTGCCCGACGCCGGTGCCGAGCGACAGCAGGCCTACCGCTCGCATCTCGCGGCTGAGCAGGGCGGCCCACGGCAGGCCGCGAAGCCCTCCGGACGCGCCAGGGGTGCGGATGCCGCCGGGCTGGTCACGGTCACGGGATGCCCCCGGGGCGCGCTCGCCGCGCAGCGCCGCCACCCAGGTGACGGCGGCCAGCCCGAGCGACAGCACGAAGGTCGCGCGCCAGCCGAAGCGCAGCACGGTGGGGGCCAGCACTGTCGCGCCGAGGAAGGCGGCGCCGTAGGCGATGGACAGCGTGCCGACGAGCCGCCCCTGGCGCCCGACCGGCCAGCGGTGCACGACGATCGTCGCCGCCAGCGGCAGCAGCGGCCCCTGGCCGAGCCCCTGCACGAGGCGCGCGACCAGCACCGCCCCCAGGCTCGACGTGGCCACGGCGAGCAGTGCCCCGGCTGCGGCCAGCGCAACGCAGAAGCGGAAGAGGCGCAGCGCGCCGAAGCGTGGCGACGCCAGGCCCGCCAGTGGGATGGCCGCCAGCATGCCGATGACGTAGGCCGACACCAGCCACGAGGCGGTCCCCGCGTCCGCGCCGGTGGCCTCGCGCAGCGCCGGCAGCACGAAGCCCACGGCGCCGGCGTCGAAGCCGGAGAGCGCCGCGCCGATGAGCAGCGCCGCGGCCGCGCCGCGCGCGGGTGGCGGCGCCGCGCTTGCGCACGCTTGTGCGGCGTCGCGCGTCGCGTTCACTGGAAGTCGCGGAACAGCCGGTCGAACCAGCGCAGCCTGGGCGCACCGCGCAGCCACGCGTGCACCTCGGGGGCCGCGAGCGGCGTTGCCTCGGCCCAGCCGGCGTCGAAGAACTCGAGCAGCTGCGCACCGAGCCGCGCGTCGCGCACGACGAGGTTCATCTCGCAGCAGAAGCGCGGCGAGTAGTAGTCGAGGTTGTGGCTGCCGAAGCTGACCCACTCGCCGTCGATCACGGCGTACATGCAGTGCAGCGTGCGGCCCCGGCCGCGCCGCGCGTGCACCACGCAGCCGGCGGCGAGCAGGCGCGTGCCGCGCCGACCGCGGCGAGCACGAAGCGCATCATCGGATCGGCGAGCATGCCGGCCGGCACATGGTCCACCCACGGCGGTGCGCCATGCGGGCCGATGCGGCCGCCTGCCGCGCCGGCCCACACGCCTTCGAACAGTTGCGCCAGCGCCGCCACCGAGCGGCCTTCGAGCACGAGGTCGAGGACGCGCCAGTCGTCGCCGCGGTAGTGGTCGGCGAAGTTGCGCCCGCCGACCAGCGCCACGCGATCGTCGACGATGACCTTGCGGTGGTTGCTGTCGCACGGGCGCGCCGGGTCGTGCCACCGGCGCAGTGCGATGCCGGCCGACTCGGCCTCGGCGAGCAGCGCGTCCATGCCCGTCACCTCGTGCGTCTTCTTGAAGGTCATGAAGCGGTCGACGAGCACGCGCACGCGCAGGCTCCGCTGCACGGCCGCGGCGCGCGGGCGCACGGTGGCGCGGCCGGTGTCGTCGGACTGCAGGTAGTAGCTGGCGATGTCGATCGTGCGCTCGGCGCCCGCGTAGAGCGCCTCCCGCCGCGCGAAGCCCGCGGCGCCATCGGCGATGAGTTCCAGGCGGTCGTCGGCGTGCAGCCGGCCGGCGATCGCGTCGCGCACGGCCGTGTCGCCTTCGGCCGTGGCCCAGGCGGTGTGCACTTTCGGCCAGGCCGGCTCGTGCGGCCGCACGAGCGTCCACGCCCGCGCCTGGAGCATGCGCGCGATGCCGGCCGCGTAGCCCTGGACCTCCAGGGTGCCCAGGCTTGCGAGCGCGCGCGGCCAGCCGACACGGCGCAGGCCCTGCATCGGTGCGGCGAGCACGGCAGTCAGCAAGGCCGGTGGCATGGGCGCGCAGCATAGCGGGGCGAGCCCACCGTGCGGCGTAAGTCGCCGCCCTGCGCCGCCCGCTTTCGCGGTGGCCGCCCCGTGGGCGGCACCGTCAGCGCGCGGCCTGCCGCGAGGCGGCCACCGCGTCAGCCGAGCCGCCGGTGCGCCAGCGCCGGCAGCTGCCGCCGCACCTCGGCCAGGCGCTGCGGGTCGACTTCGGCCAGCACGACGCCCGCGCCCTCGTCGCGGCAGGCGAGCACCTCGCCCCACGGGTCGACGATCATGCTGTGGCCCCAGGTGCGGCGGCCGTTCTCGTGCGTGCCGCCTTGCGCGGGAGCGAGCACGTAGCACTGGTTCTCCACGGCACGCGCGCGCAGCAGCACCTCCCAGTGCGCGCGGCCCGTCGTGTAGGTGAATGCCGCCGGCACCGCGAGCACGTCGCAGGGCGGCTGCGTCAGCGCGCGGTACAGCTCGGGGAAGCGCAGGTCGTAGCAGACCGACAGCCCGACGCGCAGCGGCCCGGCGGGCAGCGGCAGCTCGGCGGCCACCGGCTCGCTGCCGGCGAGCATCGTTCGCCCTTCGTCGTAGCTCTCGCGGCCGTTGTCGAAGGCGAAGAGGTGGATCTTGTCGTAGTGCGCCAACTCGCGGCCATCGGGGCCGAAGACGCACGAGCGGTTGAGCACGCGCGCCGCGTCGCCGGCGACCGTGCCGCCGTGCGGCGTCACCGGCAACGTGCCGCCGACGATGAACACTTCGTGCCGGCGCGCCGCCTCGGCGAGGAACTGCTGGATCGGCCCGCGGCCCGGGGCTTCGGCCACGGCGAGCTTGTCGGTCTCGCGCCGGCCGAGCAGGCCGAAGTGCTCGGGCAGCGCCACCAGCGAGGCGCCGGCCCGCGCGGCTTCGGCGACGAGGGCGTCCGCGGCCTCCAGGTTGCGCCCAACGTCGGGCGTCGAGACCATCTGCAGCGCGGCGATCCTGATCGGTCGGAGGGTCGAGGCCATGGGTCATTGTCGCGCTGCGCCCCCGCCGTGTGGCCGCGACAATGACCCCCGCGGCCAGTGGGCCAACTCCCCGCCGGCCCCGGCGGCCGCCGTGTTCTGCACTACCCTCGCGGCCCGGGTGAAGGTGATGCCTGCGCGGGGTCATCCAGCGGAGCAAGCGGCCCGTCGAGGCCGGGCCCGTGTGAACGCAGGGAGCGGAGGAATCTCGATGCCGTTGCAGCCGGCACAAGCCGCCGGGTTGTCGGGCGGAGCGCAAGCGTTGGAGGTGTCCGACGGCTCGCTGCATGGGCCGGCGTCAGGTGCCGTCGACGCGCCGCGCGCCGACCCTGCGCACAGCCGCTTCGTGCAGCGGGTGCGCCGGCGATACGCCGCCGAACGCGCCCTGTTGCCCGCGGGCGTGCCCGGACCCGAGGCGGTGCACGCCTTGCTGCGTGCCCTCGCGGCGCAGGGGCGCGGCTTGCCGGCGGCGCTGCGCGTCACGCGCCAGCTCGTCATCGAACGCCTGGCGACGCTGGACGTCACCGGCGAGGCGACGCTCGACGACATCACCGGCGCGATGACCGACCTGGCCGAGGTGGCGCTGGAGCTCTCGCTGGCCGCCGCCCTGGCCGAGGCCGACGAGCGGCATGGCGCGCCGCTCGATGCGGCCGGCCGGCGCGTCGAGTTCTGGATCGTCGGCATGGGCAAGCTCGGCGCGCGCGAGCTCAACGTCTCCTCCGACATCGACCTCGTCTACGTCTACGAGGACGAAGGACAGGGCCGCCTGACCACGGCCGGGCTGGCGCAGGCGGCCACCGTGCGCCCGGTGTCGTTCCAGGAGTACTTCACCTTCGTCGCCAAGCGCCTGTACGCGCTGGTGGGCGACGTCACCGAGGACGGCTTCGTCTTCCGCGTCGACCTGGCGCTGCGCCCGAACGGCAACTCCGGCCCGCCGGTGGTGAGCCTGGCGATGCTCGAGGAGTACCTCCAGGTGCAGGGGCGCGAGTGGGAGCGCTTCGCGTGGCTGAAGAGCCGCGTCGTCGCGCCGCGCGCCGCGGTGGCGAGCGGCCGCGCGCTGGCGCTGCGCGCGCTGGTCACGCCCTTCGTCTATCGCCGCTACCTCGACTACGGCGTGTTCGAGGGCCTGCGCCAGCTGCACCACCGCATCCGCGAGGAGGCGCAGCGCCGCGCCGCCGGCCGCCCGGAGCGTGCCAACGACGTGAAGCTGTCGCGCGGCGGCATCCGCGAGATCGAGTTCATCGTGCAGCTGCTGCTGGTGGTGCGCGGCGGCCAGTTCCCGGAGATCCGCACGCGGCGCACGCTGCGCGGCCTGACGCGCGTCGTCGCGCGCAGCCTGATGCGGCCCGAGACCGCGCGGCGGCTGGCCGAGGCCTACGAGTTCCTGCGCGCGCTGGAGCACCGCATCCAGTACCTCGACGACCAGCAGACGCACCTGCTGCCCACCGACGACGCCGACCTGGCGTGGATCGCGCGCAGCCTGGGGCTCGTGTGCCGGCGCGAGTCGTGCGAGCTGCTGGCCCGCCTGGGCGAGGTGCGTGAGTTCGTCGCCGCCGAGTTCGACGCCCTGCTGCGCGAGGGGCAGAAGCCGGCGGGCAACGGCACCACGCCGTGCCGGGGCTGCGGGCAGGCGCCGCTGGCGGTGGAGAGCGAAGCGCTGGCCGAGCTGCTGGCGCGGCTGGGCGAAGGGGCGCTGGCGCGCCGGGTCGCCGCCTTTGCCGCCAACGCACGCGTGCGCACGCTGCGCGACGAGAGCCGCCAGCGCCTGGGGCGGCTGGTGCAGCGCGCGGCCGAGGCGGTGCAGGAGGGCTGGTGCAGCGAAGCCGCGGCCGTGCACTTCATCGACTGGGTGGAGCCGCTGCTTCGCCGCGAGAGCTACATCGCGCTGCTGGCCGAGCGGCCGGCGGTGCTGCGGCGGCTGCTGCGGCTGCTGGGGCTGGCGCGTTGGCCGATGCGCTACCTGATGCGGCACCCCGGTGTCATCGACGAGCTCGCCGACGAACGCCAGCTGCAGGACCGCTTCGACCGCGCCGCCTTCGAAGCCGAGCTCGAGGACCGGCGTGCCGCCTGGCAGCGCAGCGGCGAGGAGGACGAGGAGAAGCTCCTCGACACGCTGCGCCATGCGCACCACGCCGAGGTCTTCCGCACGCTGGTGCGCGACGTCGAAGGCCGTCTCACGGTGGAGCAGGTGGCCGACGACCTCTCGGCGCTGGCCGACGCCATCCTCGCGACCGTCGTGCGCTGGGCCTGGGCGCACTTCGCCAAGCGCCACCGCGCGGAATGCGGGCTGGCCGTCATTGCCTACGGCAAGCTCGGCGGCAAGGAGCTCGGCTACGGCAGCGACCTCGACGTCGTTTTCCTCTACGACGACGGCGAGCCCGCCGACGAGGAGGAGCGCCAGCGCGCGCAGGAGGTCTACGGCGCCTTCGTGCGCAAGGTGATCACCTGGCTGACGCTGCGCACGGCCGCCGGCGAGCTGTTCGACATCGACACGGCGCTCAGGCCGAACGGCAGCTCGGGCCTGCTCGTCACCACCGCGGCGGCGTACGAGAGCTACCAGGTCGGGCGCGGCAGCAACACGGCGTGGACCTGGGAGCACCAGGCGCTGACGCGCGCGCGCTTCGCTGCCGGGCCGCCGGCCGTGGCTGCGCGCTTCGAGGCGACAAGGCGCGCCGTGCTGACGGCGCCGCGCGAGCTCGACAAGCTGCGCGACGAGGTGCGCGCGATGCGCGAACGCGTGCGTGCGGCGCATGCGGTGCCGGCCGGGCGCTTCGACGTCAAGCACAGCGCCGGCGCGATGATGGACGTCGAGTTCGCAGTGCAGCTGCTGGTGCTGGCGCATGCCGGTGCCCACCCCGGACTGCTGGACAACGCCGGCAACATCGCGCTGCTGCAGCGGGCCGAGGCTGCCGGGCTGCTGCCGCCCGGCGTGGGCGCCGCGGCGGCCGACGCCTACCGCGAGCTCAGGCGCATGCAGCACCGCGCGCGACTGGACGAGCAGCCCACGCACGTGGAGCCCGAAGCCGTGGCCGCGCAGCGTGCTGCGGTGCTGGCGCTCTGGTGCGCGGTCTTCGGTTGAACACGCACGAGGCGGACCGGCCGGCGCCGGGCGCAGGCGCCGGGCCGGCGGCGGACGCACGCGCGCCGGCTCGGCACGCGGACGGCGCAGGCGCGTGGCTCGTGGTCTGCGCGGTGCTGGCCGGTGGCTCGGTGGCTGCGTGGTGGGCGCCCGCGGCGCTGCTGGACTGGCAGCCGGCGCGGGCCGTGGGCGAGCCATGGCGCTTCGTCACCGCCGCGTTCGTGCACTGGAGCCCCGCGCATCTGGTGGCGAACCTCGCCGGTGTCGGCGTCGTCGCCCTGCTCGGCCGCATCGGGGCGCTGCCGGCACGCGCGGCGTGCGCGCTGGTGGTGGCCTGGCCGCTGACGCATGCCGGCCTTTGGCTCGAGCCGGCGCTCGCGCACTATGGCGGCGCCTCGGGCGTGCTGCACGCGGCCGTGGCGGTGGCGGCGGTTTCGCTGCTGGCGCGCGGCTTCGGCGAGGCGGCCCCCGGCCCGCGTGCGCAGCGGCACGCGCGGCGCATCGGAGCGGCCATTGCCGCGGGGCTGGCGGCGAAGGTGCTGCTGGAGCGGCCCTGGGCGGGTGGCCTCGTCGCGATGCCGCAGTGGAGCATCGCCGTCGCGCCGCTCGCGCACGCGAGCGGTGCCATGGCCGGTGCCCTGGCAGCCGCGGCGATAGCATGGCTCGGCCGCCCCCGCCCGCCGCGTTCGAGCAGCGGGTCCGGTTGACAATGCGAGGGGCGACGAGAGCCGCCCTCCCCGGGCGCGCGGCGGCGGCTCGCCGAGCCGCCGCCACCTGCGCCCAGAACCGAAGAGGACGTTCCAACGATGCCCATGCTGCAGTTCAAGCTCAACGGCGCGCCCGTCAGCGCCGATGTCGAGACCCCGACCCTGCTCGTGCACCTGCTGCGCGATCAGCTCGGCCTCACCGGCACGCACATCGGCTGCGACACCGCGCAGTGCGGCTGCTGCACGGTGATGGTGGACGGCGCCGCGGTGAAGAGCTGCAACCAGCTCGCGTTGCAGGTGGCCGGCCGCGAGGTGACCACCGTCGAAGGCCTGGCCGCGGCCGACGGCCGGCTGCACCCGGTGCAGGAGGCCTTCGTCGCCTGCCACGGCCTGCAGTGCGGCTACTGCACGCCGGGCATGGTGATGAGCGCCGCGGCCCTGCTGAGGCACAACCCGCGCCCGAGCGAAGGCGAGATCGTCGAGGCGCTGGAAGGCAATCTCTGCCGCTGCACCGGCTACGTGAACATCGTCGCCGCCGTGCAGCAGGCGGCGCGTGCGCTGCGCGAAGGAGCCCCGCGATGAGTGCCGCCGCGACGACGAGCGAAGCGACGCGCTTCGGCAGCGGCCAGGCCGTGCGCCGCGTCGAGGACCCGGCCCTCGTGCAGGGCCGGGGCCGCTTCACCGACGACGTGACGCTGCCCGGCCAGGCCTGGCTTGCCTTCGTGCGCAGCGACCGAGCGCACGCGCGCCTGCGCAGCGTGGACGTGAGCGGCGCGAAGGCGATGCCGGGCGTGCTGGCCGTCTTCACCGGCGGCGACCTCGTGGCTGCCGGCGTCAAGCCGATGGCGCTGCCGGCGGGCTTCAAGCGGCCGGACGGCCGGGACGCCAGCGCGCCGCCGAAGCAGCCGCTGGCGCACGACGTGGTGCGCTTCGTCGGCGAGCCGGTGGTGGCGGTCGTCGCCGACTCGCGCGAGGCGGCGCGCGCCGCGGTCGCTGCCGTCTGGGTGGATTACGACGACCTGCCGGCGGTGACGAGCCTGGCCGACGCGCTGGCGCCGGGCGCGCCGCAGCTCTGGCCGGGCGCGCCGGGCAACGTGCTCGCCGAGGCAAGCTACGGCGACGTCGCGAAGACCGAGGCCGCCTTCGCCGCCGCCGCGGTGCGCGTGGCCGTCGAGATCGACAACCAGCGCCTCGCCGCGAGCCCGATGGAGCCGCGCAGCGTGCTCGCCTACGTCGAGGACGGACGGCTGACGATGCGCCTGTCGAGCCAGATGCCCACCGGCGTGCGCACCGGGCTCGTCGCGTCGATCCCCGGGCGCACGGTCGAGAACACGCGCGTTCTCGTCGGCGACGTCGGCGGCGGTTTCGGCATGAAGACCGGCCTCTACGCCGAGGATGTCGTCGTCGGCTGGGCGGCGCTCGCCACCGGCCGACCGGTGAAGTGGCAGGCCGACCGGTTGGAGGAGTTCACCGCCGCCGTGCACGGCCGCGACACGACCAGCCGCGCGGAAATGGCGCTCGATGCGAGCGGCAAGGTGCTGGCGATGCGCGTGCGCAGCTGGGCCAACGTCGGCGCGTGCCCGGGCGCGGTGTCGGTGGCCATCCCGCTCGTCATCGGGCCGTGGGTGCTGCCCAGCATCTACCACGTGCCGCTGCTGCAGCTGCGGGCCACCGCGGTGCTGACCAACCGCGTGGCCACCGGCGCCTACCGCGGCGCCGGGCGGCCGGAGTCGATCTACATCGTCGAGCGCTTGATGGACGCGGCGGCGCGCGAGATGAAGCTCGACCCGGCCGAGCTGCGCCGGCGCAACATGGTGCGGCCCGAGCAGATGCCGTACACGAACGCGATGGCGCAGGTGTACGACAGCGGCGAGTTCGAGAAGATCATGGACCAGGCGCTGGCGCTCGCCGACTGGTCCGGCTTCGCGGCTCGGCGGGCGGAAGCGATGGCGCGCGGGCGGCTGCGCGGTCGCGGCATCGCCACGTTCCTGGAGTGGACCGGCGGCCTGGCCCTGGAGGAGGACGTGCGAGTGGACGTCACGGCCGAGGGCTTCGTCGAGCTGACCTCGGCGACCATGGCCATGGGCCAGGGCATCGCCACGAGCTACGTGCAGCTGGCCTGCGACATCTTCGGCGTGCCGCCGGAGCGCATCCGCGTGCTGCAGGGCGACACCGACCGCGCCAACGGCTTCGGCAGCGCCGGCAGCCGCTCGCTGTTCACCGGCGGCGGCGCGGTGCACGTGGCCAGCGTGCGCTGCATCGACGAGTCGAAGAAGCTGGCCGGCGAGGCGCTCGAGGCGCCCCCGGTGGACATCGAGTACCGCGCCGGGCGCTTCAATGTCGTGGGCACCGACCTCGGCATCGGCCTGTTCGAGCTGGCGGCCCGGCAGCCGGGGGCGCGCATCGTCGTCAGCGGCACCGCCAAGGCGAGCGGGCCGAGCTGGCCGAACGCCTGCCATGTGTGCGAGGTGGAGGTCGATCCGGCCACGGGCGACGTGCAGGTGGTGGCCCACGCGTCGGTCAACGACATCGGGCGCATCGTCAGCCCGGTCATCGTGCGCGGCCAGGTCGAAGGCGGCGCGGTGCAGGGCATCGGCCAGGCGCTTTGCGAGCGCGTGAGCTACGACGCGGCGACGGGGCAGCTGCTCTCGGCGAGCTTCATGGACTACGCGCTGCCGCGCGTGGACGGTTTCCGCGGCTTCAAGACCGCGTTCGACGAGAGCGTGCCTTGCCGCACCAACGTGCTCGGCGCCAAGGGCGTGGGCGAGCTCGGCACGATCGGCGCGACGCCGGCGGTGGTGAACGCGGTGATCGATGCGCTGGACTCGGCCGGGCTCGGGCGAGAGGCCGAGCGCGTGCAGATGCCGCTGACCGCCGAAGTGGTGTGGCGGGCACTCAGGCGGGACTTCGCGAGCGTGTTGCCGGCAACGGCGTGAGCGACGTCGATCGCGCTCGTGATCGCGGGGTCGATGGCGCCTTGATGGTCTGCCGAGCGGTGGGCGGCTGCGCCACGAGCCCGTGACCGACGATCGCCGCGCCCACCTCGACGCCAAGGCGGTGGCGCTGCTGCTCGCCTGCTGCGCCGTCTGGGGCCTCGGGCAGGTGGCGATCAAGCTGACGCTGGCCGAGATCCCGCCGCTGCTCCAGTCGGCCGCGCGTTCGCTCGGCGCGGCGCTGCTGCTGCTGGCCTGGATGCGCTGGCGCGGGCAGCCGTTGCTGCCTTCGCGCGCGACCTGGCGCGGGGGGCTGCTCGCGGGCGCGCTCTTCGCGGCGGAGTTCGCCTGCATGTTCAGCGGGCTGCAGTTCACGAGCGCCTCGCGCATGGTGGTGTTCCTCTACACGGCGCCCTTTGTCGTGGCGCTGGGCATGCCGTTCATCGCGCGCAGCGAGCGGCTGACGGTGTGGCAGGGGGCGGGGCTGGTCTGCGCGTTCGGCGGCGTCGTGTGGGCGTTCGCCGAAGGTTTCGCGGGCAAGGCGGCGGTCGGGCCGCGCCAGTGGCTGGGCGACGCGCTCGGCATCGCCGCTGCGGTGCTGTGGGGCGCGACGACGCTGGTCGTGCGCGGCAGCGCGCTGGCAAAGGCGAGCGCGGAGATGTCGCTGCTGTACCAGCTTGCCGTCTCCGCCTTGCTGCTGGGGCTGGCCGGCGCGCTGGCCGGCGAGCAATGGCCAGCGTCGCCGCGGGCCGCCACCTGGGCGCTGCTGGCCTTCCAGACGGTGGTGATCACGTTCGTCACCTACCTCGCCTGGTTCTGGCTGGTGCGGCACTACCCGGCGACGCAGATCTCGGTGTTCACGCTGCTGACGCCGATCTTCGGCCTGCTGGCCGGGGTGTGGCTGCTGGCCGAGCCGCTGACGCTGCGTCTCGTCGTGGCGCTGGTCGCCGTGTGCGGCGGGATCTGGCTCGTCAGCACACGCGGGCGGCGCGCGGCCGTGCGGCCGAGCGCTACCGAGTCAGGGCCTTCAGCGCGAGCTTGATGCCTTCGCTGACGCCGGTGCCCGGCGGCAGCGCCTTCAGCGCCGCCTGCGCTTCGCGCTCGTTGTAGCCGAGCGCGAGCAGGGCCTGCGAGATGTCGGCCTGCGTGCTGTCCACCGGCGTCGCGCCCGACGGCGCGAGCTCGGGGCCGAGCCGGCCCTTCAGCTCGAGCAGCAGCCGCTCGGCCGTCTTCTTGCCGATGCCCGGGACCTTCACCAGGCGCGCGCCGTCCTGCAGCGCCACGGCCTGCGCCAGCTCGTTCACCGACAGGCCCGACAGGATGGCCAGCGCCGTGCGCGGGCCGACGCCGCTGATGCGCACGAGCTCGCGGAACGTCGTGCGCTCGTTCACGGTGAGGAAGCCGAACAGCAGCTGCGCGTCCTCGCGCACGACGAAGTGCGTGAGCAGCACCACCGGCTCGCCGAGCGCCGGCAGGTTGTAGAAGGTGCTCATCGGCACGTCGAGCTCGTAGCCGACGCCTTGCACGTCGAGCAGCACCTGCGGCGGTGCCTTGGCTGCCAGGGTGCCTGCGAGGCGGCCGATCATCGCGCGTGCATGTCGCCCGTGGGCCGATGCGGCTCAGGCCGGCTCGGCGAGCAGCGCATCGAGCCGGCGGTGCAGCGCCGCGAAGGCGGGCGCGCCGACGAAGCGGTGGGCCACCGCGCCGCGGCGATCGATGACGAAGGTCGTCGGCGTGACGCGCACGTTGCCGAAGGCCCTCGCCACGCTGCCGGTGCTGTCGATGACGACGCCGAACGGCAGGTCGTGCACCTCGGCGAAGCGCGAGCCGGCTCAGGTGCCGTCGCCGACCAGGCGCGAGAGCTCGAAGCTCAGCGCCGCGGGCAACTGCTGCACGATGGCGTCGCGGCCGACGCTGGCAAACTGTCTGCCGCCCTCGTGCAGCAACTCGAACGCCTTGCCCTGCTCGGCGATCTGCACGAAGGCGAGGTTCGGCACCACCTCCAGCCACTCGGCGCGCAGCCGCTCGAAACGATCGCCTCGCAGCGTGCCTTCGAAGACGACGGCATGCGGCATGCTCGCGCGGCAGAACTGCGTCGCCTCGTCGAGCGAGGTGACGTAGTCGACCATCAGGCCCATGTTGCGCACCGACTCGCGCACGGTGTTGCGCACCTCGCGCCGCGGGGCGACGACAAGCACGTGCCGGCCCGCCAGCGGCTGCGAGTTGGCGAACAGCGTGCCCGACTCGTCGGGCTCGGCTTCGTTGCTGTTGGGCAGCAGCGAGTCGAGCCGCGCCGGCAGCGTCTCCGGGAACTCCACCGTGAGCGTGCTGCGGCCGCCGTCGTCCTTGCGCTGCACCGTCAGGGCCAGCACGGCCGCCGTCTGGTGCAGGAGCCGCCAGGACATCGTCTCGACCGTTCGCCCACGCTCGGCCTCCAGCGAGGCGAAGTTGGTGTCGACGCGATCCGGGTGCTCGAAGGCGAAGCTGCACACCAGCCGCGCGCGCGCCGGCCAGCTGCGCACGTCGAGCGCGAGGTCGACACGTGACACGGCGTGCTCGAAGCACCAATCGAGCACGGCCTGCAGGAACGAGAACGACAGCGTCGTGTCGCTCGACACTTCGGCCGGCGCCAGCACCTGCCGCACTTCGATGCCGCGCGACTCGATCTCGCGGCTGCGCTGGCGCAGCGCCTCACGCAGCAGGTTCGTGAGGTTGATGCGTTCGTGCGCGACGCGCACCCGGCCGGCAGCGAGGCGGCTGACCTGCTGGCCCATGATGGCCACGCGTCGTGCGTGGTCGACCTCCTCGCGCAGGGCACGCAGCGATGCCCGGTCGATCTTTCCCGTGGTGGCCAGCGTGGTGACTCGCTCCAGGGCCGTGGACAGCACCGTCGCCACCTCGCTGCCCAGCTGCGCGACGAGGTCATGGGCGTCGGCGGCGATCATCGGCGCGCGGCGGTTGCCGTTCGACTTGCCTTTGACGTCAGAAAGATCCATGGGTGCGGTTGACTCGCCTTCGGCGTCGTCGGCAGGGGACAACGCGATGGATGGCCAGGGGGCAGGCTGTGGCTGCATTGTGGCCCTCCTGTGGATAACTGTGGGGGATGTAACCGAATGTGCCCATCCCGCGACCTCGGGGTTCACCCTAGTGTCGGTGAGCGAGGGGCGAAGTTCAACCGATGACGGCCCTCGCGCGCAAGAGCGCGATCTCCTCTCGGGAGAGGTCGAACTCGAGCAGCACCTCTTCGGTGTGCTGTCCGAGCAAGGGCGGTGCGCGGCGCACCGTGACGGGCGTGGCCGAGAGCTTGATCGGGCTGGCCACGAGCTCGAGCTTCGGCGTCAAGGGGTGCGCCATCGTCACCGTCATGCCGCGGGCGCGCACATGCGGATCGGCAAAGACGTCGGCGAGATCGTTGATGGGTCCGCAGGGCACGCCGGCGGCCTCGAGTGCCTCGAGCCAATCGACGCGTGTGCGCGTGCGCAGGCGTTCGGCGAGCATCGGCACCAGCACCTCCCGGTGGCGCACGCGGCCGGCGTTGCGTGCGAAGCGCTCGTCGCGCGCAAGCTCCGGACAGCCGGCGACGCGGCAGAAGCGCTCGAACTGCGTGTCGTTGCCGACGGCCAGGATGAGGTGGCCGTCGGCGACCTCGAACACCTGGTACGGCACGATGTTCTGGTGCGCATTGCCGGCACGGCGCGGAGCCTGGCGCGTGACGAGGTAGTTGGCGCCGAGGTTGGCGAGCATGGCCACCTGCGTGTCCAGCAGCGCCATGTCGATCGCCTGGCCCTGGCCCGTGGCGTCGCGGTGGCGCAAGGCGGCGAGGATGGCCACCGTCGCGTACATGCCGGTGAAGAGGTCGGCGACGGCCACGCCCACCTTCTGCGGGCCGCCGCCGGGGAGGTCGTCGCGTTCACCGGTGACGCTCATCAGGCCACCGGCGCCCTGCACTGCATAGTCGTAGCCGGCGCGCTCGCGGTAGGGTCCGGTCTGCCCGTAGCCGGTGATCGAGCAGTAGACGAGGCGCGGGTTCACGCCGAGCAGGCTCGCCGCATCCAGCCCGTAGCGGGCCATGTCGCCGACCTTGTAGTTCTCGACCAGCACGTCGCAGCGCGCGGCAAGGCGACGCACGAGGGCCTGACCGTCGGCCGCGGCGATGTCGATGCATACCGAGCGCTTGTTGCGGTTGGCGCCGAGGTAGTAGGCGGCCTCGGCGGTGTCGCGCCCCTGGGCGTCCTTCAGGAACGGCGGGCCCCAGCCGCGTGTGTCGTCGCCTCCGGGGTGCCGTTCGGAGCGCGGCCGCTCGACCTTGATGACCTCGGCGCCGAGGTCCGCCAGTGTCTGTGTGCACCACGGGCCGGCGAGCACGCGCGACAGGTCGAGCACGCGCACGCCGTCCAGGGCGCCCGGGCTGGAGGTGGGGGGGGCTTCGTCCGGCGGCTTCATGCGCGGCATTGTCGGACCTTGCCCGCGGAGGGCGGCTGCGCGGCCGCCGGGATAATCGGCGCGATGAGGTGGTGGCCCTGCATCGTCGTCGCAGCCGCATGCGCGGCCTGTTCGCCCGCGCTTGACTGGCGCGAGGTGCGGGTGGCGGACGCCTCTGCCGTGGCGATGCTGCCGTGCCGGCCCAAGGTCTCGACGCGCACGGTGTCGCTGGCCGGTCGGGCGGTGGAGCTTTCGATGTGGGCCTGCAGGGCCGATGGCCTGACCTGGGCACTCTCGGCCGGGGAAGTCGGCGACGTGGCGCAGGTGGAGCCGGTTCTGCGCGCCTTGCTCACGGGGTTGCAGGCCAACCTGCAGGGCGAGGTGGAGCGCGCGGCGCCTGCCGGCGTGCGGGGCGTGCTGCCACGCAGCGCGCACGAGCGATGGCGCGTGCGCGGGCGCAAGCCCGACGGCGAAGGGGTGCTCTGTGAGTCGGCGGTGTTCGCAAGCGGCTCTCGCGTGTACCAGGCGACGGTGCTCGGCGAACGGCTGCCGTCGGCGGCGGTGGACACCTTCTTCGAGGCGTTGCGGGTGGGGCCCGGCGTTTCGTGAGTGCGCCATCGTCGTTGCCGCGCGAGGCGGCGGCCGCCGACGTCTCCGGTGCGGGCCTGGGTGCCGCCGCGGTGGTGGCGATGTTCGGCGCCTTCGCCGGCGCGTACTTCCTCTCGGCGATGCTGCGCGCGGTCACCGCCACGCTGGCGCCGGTGTTCAGCGCCGAGCTCGGGCTGGGTGCGGCGGACCTCGGGCTGCTCGCCGGCGCCTTCTTCCTGGGCTTCGCGTCGATGCAGCTGCCGCTGGGTCGCGCGCTGGACCGGGTGGGGCCGCGGCGTACGCTGCTGGTCCTGCTGGCGGTGGCGGCGCTCGGGTGCATCGCTTTCGCGCACGCGGCGGGGCTCACCTCTCTGGTGCTGGCACGGATGCTCACGGGGGTGGGGGTGGCTGCCTGCCTGATGGCGCCGCTGACGAGCTTTCGCCGCTGGCTTTCGCCTGCGGCGCAACTGCGTGCCAACTCCTGGATGCTGATGACGGGCTCGCTGGGCATGGTGGCCTCGACACTGCCGGTGCAGTGGCTGCTGCCTGTGCTCGGATGGCGGGGCATCTTCTGGGCCGTGGCAGCGCTGCTGGCCCTGGCGATGGCACTGGTGGCGTGGTGCGTGCCTCGCGACGGCGCGGCGCCGGACGGGGCCGTCGCCGGGAAGGCGAGCGTCGCGGCCGACGCCGGGCCTTCCACGGGCGCGCCGAGCGGCGAGGCACGGCACGCGGCGGACCGCTACCGGGACATCGTGCGCCACCCGCTCTTCCTGCGCACCGCGCCGGCCGGCTTCTTCATCTACGGTGGGCTCATCGCCGTGCAGGCGCTGTGGGCCGGGCCGTGGATGACGCGCGTCTGCGGGCTGGATGCCGGCGCGGCGGCGCGCGGCTTGTTCGCCATCAATCTGACGATGCTCTTCGCCTTCATGGCCTGGGGCGCGCTGATGCCGCGGCTGGTGGCGCGCGGGCTCGGCGCGATGAGGTTGATGCGCGGCGGCCTGCCGCTTGCCCTGGCGGTCCTGATCACCAACGTCTGGCTCGGCCCGGCGGCCGGCGCCTGGCACTGGGCGCTGTGGTGCGTGGCCTGCACCTTCGTCAGCGTGAGCCAGCCGGCCGTGGGCGCAGCTTTCCCGGCCGCGCAGGCCGGCCGGGCGTTGTCCGCGTTCAACCTGGTGATCTTCTCCGGCGTGTTTGCGATCCAGTGGGGCATCGGCGGGGCAATTGACCTCGCGATGGCCTGGGGTGCCAGCGAACTGAGCGCCTTCCGCGCGGCGTTCGGGGTGTTCGGCCTGTGCTCGGTGGTCGCCTACCTGTGGCTTTGGCGGGAACCCGGGCGCGTTGCCGATAATCCGGCGCGAGCGGGCCGTGCGTCCACGTCGGTCGGGCCCTGAGCCGGCGCCGAGGTGCCCCCGCCCTCCCTGCGCCGCCATGTCCTTCCTCCTCATCGTTGCCCACGCGCCGCTGGCCAGTGCGTTGCGTGCCGTGGCTGCGCACGCGTTTCCCGAGCTGGCGCAGCACGTGGCAGCGGTGGACATCGCGCCCGACCAGCCCGAGCCCGAACTGGCCGTGCGGCGCGCCGTGGAAGCCCGGCCCGACGAGGACGTCCTCTTGCTGACCGACGCGTTCGGGGCCACGCCGTGCACTGCAAGCCAGCGCGCCACGGCGGGCATGCCGCGCACGCGCATCGTGGCCGGCGTGAACGTGCCGATGCTCTGGCGCACGCTCAGCAACCTGGCGCTGCCCCTGGACGAGCTGGCACAGCGAGCCCTCGCCGGGGCCGTGCAGGGCGTGATGCAGGCCAATCCGACACCCAGGCAGAACCAGAGCGGACCGAAGCCGGGCCATGATCACCTCGCAAGTCACGATCAGCAATAAGCTCGGCCTGCATGCACGCGCCTCGGCCAAGCTGACGAAGCTGGCCGGCGGATTCCAGTGTGACGTCCACCTGACGCGCAATGGGCGACGCGTCAATGCGAAGAGCATCATGGGCGTGATGATGCTTGCGGCGGGCATGGGCGCGGAGGTGGAAGTCGAGACCGACGGCCCGGACGAACGCGAGGCCATGCAGGCGCTGCGGCAGCTGATCGAGGGACGCTTCGGCGAGGGCGAGTGATCCTGATGGCGCGCGCGCGATGAGCATCCAGATCTTCGGCATCCAGGTCTCGCGCGGCGTGGCCATCGGGCGGGCCGTGCTCGTTGCGTCGAGTCGCGTCGATGTGGCCCACTACTACATCAGCGCGGAGGCCGTGCCGCGGGAGATCGAGCGGCTGCGCGCGGCGCGCGACGCCGTCGCACGCGAGCTGCAGACGTTGAAGGCCGAGATGCCCCCCGAGGCGCCGCACGAGCTGGCGGCGCTGCTGGACGTGCACCTGATGCTGCTGCATGACGAGACCGTGATCGCGGCGACCAAGCACTGGGTGCAGGAGCGCCACTACAACGCGGAGTGGGCGCTGTCGGCCCAGCTCGAGATCCTGGCACGGCAGTTCGACGAGATGGAGGACGCCTACCTGCGGGAGCGCAAGGCGGACGTTGAACAGGTGGTCGAGCGGATGCTGCGCCAGCTGGCGGGCACGGTCCCACCCCCCGCGGGGGCGGGCGATGGAGCCGCCGTTGCGCCGCCGGCCGGGCCGATGCCCGGCGCCTCGTTGGTTGTACCGCCGGCCGTTGCGGTGCCTGCGCCGGCCGGACCGCGGGACTTTGCCGGCGAGGATCCGCTGGTCCTCGTGGCCGCCGACGTGGCGCCCGCGGACATGCTCCAGTTCAAGCGCAGTGTCTTCACGGGCTTCGTCACCGACGTGGGCGGGCGCACGTCGCACACGGCCATCGTGGCTCGCAGCATGGACATACCGGCGGTGGTCGGGGCGCGCGAGGCGAGTCGGCTCATCCGGCAGGACGACTGGGTGGTGATCGACGGCGACATGGGCGTGCTCGTGGTGAACCCGCCGCCGATCGTGCTGGAGGAGTACCGGTTCCGGCAGCGACAGAGCGAGCTCGAGCGCGCGCGACTGAGCCGGCTGCGCCACACGCCGGCGGTCACGCTCGACGGCGCGGCGGTCGAACTGCTGGCGAACATCGAGTTGCCCGGTGATGCCGGTGCGGCGCTCGAAGCCGGGGCCGTGGGCGTCGGCCTCTTCCGCACCGAGTTCCTGTTCATGAACCGCGGCGGCGCGCTGCCTGACGAAGACGAGCAGTTCGAGGCCTATCGCAGCGTGGTGCAGGCAATGCAGGGGCTGCCGGTGACGATCCGCACCGTGGACGTGGGCGCCGACAAGCCGCTCGAGCGGTCCGGGGACAGTCGCCATGACCACGGACTGAACCCGGCCCTCGGCCTGCGGGCGATCCGCTGGAGCATGGCCGAGCCGGGCATGTTCCGGCAGCAGCTGCGAGCGATGCTGCGCGCCGCGGCGGACGGGCCGGTGCGCATCCTCGTTCCGATGGTGGCGCACCTGAACGAGATTCAGGCCATCCGGGAGGCGGTGGCACGTGCACGGCAGCAGCTCGACGACGCGCACAGGGCGCATGGCGCGGTGCAGGTGGGTGCGATGGTCGAAGTGCCGGCCGCGGCGTTGATGATCGACAGGCTCCTCGGCCACTTCGACTTCGTCTCCATCGGCACCAACGACCTCATCCAGTACACCCTGGCCATCGACCGCGCCGACGAGGCGGTGAGCCACCTGTACGACCCGTGGCACCCGGCGATCCTGGCGCTGCTGCGCCAGGTGATCGCCGCGGCCGCCAGCAGGGGAAAACCGGTCAGCGTGTGCGGCGAGATGGCCGGCGACGCGGCCTTCACGGAACTGCTGCTGAGTTTCGGGTTGCGCAGCTTCTCCATGCACCCTTCCTGCATCGCGGAGATCAAGCAGCGCGTGCTGCGGGCCGACACGCGGCAGTTGCAGGCCCTGCAGGCCGCGGTGCTCTCGGCCGACGTGCCGGCCGAGGCCGCCCGAGCCCTACTCAGCGGCGCTCGGTGAGCCGGCCAGCACGTCGACGGGTCGGCTGCGAGGATCAGCTACACTGTACGGCTGCGCACCTCCGGGTAGGGCGCCATGCTGGGCCGGCCTTGATCACGGAGTTCGGGGCGCTGGTGTTGGCTGTCCGGAGACGAGTTCGGTCGGGTCTGTTGACAGATCGGTCAAGAACGTGCCAGAATCGTAGTCTTCGCTGATCGCAGGGTCGGCGGCGCCGCGAGGCAAGCTCTTTAACAACACACAGCCGATAAGCGTGGGCGTTTGAAGGCAAGTGCCACGGGTTGCGGAGTCACGTCCGCGCCCACAAACGCTCACGGAAGCAGTAAGTGAAATTCATGTTCACTTCAATTCCGTATTGAGCAAAC